>NZ_JAHAIF010000094.1 GCF_018372875.1 Clostridium sp.
TAGGTTGAAAGGTGGCATAGGTGGTAAAGATTTTAGAAAGTATTTTTAGTTTCATCAACTAGAAATTACTTTTCAATTTTTTCTTCCCCTCTGCCCCCTATTCACTTCATTATTTAAGTTATGCAGTGTTAAATTTTCTCACATTTATTGATTTAACTAATGTGCTACCCTATTATTTTTTATGCATTTAAATTGCTCTTTATTATGAATTAAGTTTTAATCTAGCATTTCTAAATAATAATTATCATCTTCTTGAATTTTTATTAAAAATTCCTCTAATGAGTCTGCTATCTTAACATCATAGTAAAAAATATTGCTTGAATTATCCTCTGTCAATTCTATTGATATTAATGCTGATTCACTACCTTCAAAAAATATTAATTTACCGTCTTCATATTCATCATATATCTCAATATCAGGATAAAATTCAAAATCACCTTTTCTTAATCTAAAATCTCTTATTGAATCAGTATCCATAATACGATTTACATTATTTTCTGACCCATTGATAAATCCGTATCCAATCTCTAATAATAAATCCTTTAACTCTCTTGGAACAGTTAAATTTAAATTTTTTCCAATTTATTTATCTCTTCTACTTTAACTGGATAGAATTTATTTCCATTCTGATATTTTAAAAATTCATATTTCACTACTTATTGCCTCCTTTAAATAATTCATTTGCTGGAGAACCAGCTCCATGTATTCCTGATTGATGTTCATTAGGAAACTTTGCTGGATGTATATTCCACCACTCATTTTCTCCTCCGAATGAATTTTCAATCACATGATGTGCATCATACTTATCCCCCACTTTTCTAATAACCTTTCCTGTGTTAGGAGAAATCACATCTTCTGTGTATGTTGGCCATTTTTGCCCTGTATTCCTTTCCCACTCTTCAATCAAGCTATTCTTAATTTTATTAAATTCATTTCTATGCTTTGCAGTTTCTTTTGGTATTAAATTCTATTTTATCACTATAAAAAGCAATTAACTAGCTTACTTATTTTTCAGCTAGTTCATTATGTCCTTTTCTTGCTGCATTATTAATATTATGCATTCATTACAGCCTCTTATTTTTATTGATACAACTATATCTTAATAATGTAATTTTTTATGCATTCAGTTACTTAATTATTATGCATTCTCAATAATAATATTTTAGTTTTTCTACTATAGTATTTTTTCTCTTATCTCATTATCACTATAAAACATCCTCTCCATATACTCCGTCATTTTGATATTGTAATATCATATTGTACATTTCTTCTCTATCATATTGACATAGTTCAGCTTCATCACTTGTTATTTCAATTCTTTTTTCTTTTACCATATGTGCTCCAGCATCATATTGCAAATAAAACTTACCCTGGTTTTCTAATAGCTTAAGACCATCATCTTCACTAATCAATCTCATTATATCCTCCTCTATTTAAACAGATGTTCATATATATAACCACCCTCTTTAACTGGGTCAACAATAGCTTCTTTAATTCCACCACTTGTATATCCACCAGGCACCCAATACTCCGGCCATGCTCCGAGTTCATTTCCAGAAGGAATCCTTATGCTAGAAGTATCTTTTATCGTAACAATAAATGGATTTTCACCTAGATATCCAGGGTCAAGTCCTAATAAAGTCTCGATTTTAGATACATCACCATTAGCATTCCTAATAATATCATTTAATTCACTTCTTGACATTACAAATGTTCCTCCCTTACCACCAATAGTTCCAGATGGTTCATTTGGCATAATCTTTACAGCTCCGCTTTCTTTAAATGAATTTAAATGATTACTTATATAGCCATCACTTAAATATGAATCTGGTAATGGCTTTTTCCCTTTGGATATTCCTTTTATCTTTTCTACTTGTTCATATGTTAAACCGTCTTCTCTAAGTTTATTCCAAGCTGAATATTTCTTTCCATCTTGGTAAGACATCTCTCCAAATTCCGAATATTTATAATAATCAGGATTACTTACCCCCTTTATAGCATTATTTATCGGATTTTCATTATGATAATCAAGAATTCTATTATTATATCTATCTAATCCTAGTTCATATTCCCAATTCTTTTG
>NZ_JAHAIF010000019.1 GCF_018372875.1 Clostridium sp.
ATATTAATATTATACGAAAAGAAGAGAATTCAAATTCATGAATTCTCTTCTTTCTTTTTATCGGATTGTATCAAATTTATTTTGATACAGCCCCTTTTTTTCTTACATTTAGTATGAGTGAGGTGGATATTTGTTTTGTTGCCACTTGAAGCATAGTCACGGAACAAGCAAAATAAATATTAACCGTACATTTTTCAATGCTAATAATTGACATTAAAAATTTTCCTTGATAGAATATCTAAAGATAATTAATCAATAAATAGTGAGAAGCAACCACTTTAACTCTTCTAAGGTGATTGCTTCATTTTTATTATTAAGGGGGACATATGAAAGTAATTTTAGAAAGAGACAAAACATTTTATAAAAAAATATTTGTAATAGCATTACCAATTATAATTCAAAACTTTATTACCTCATCATTAAATATAGTGGACACAATTATGATTGGAAAATTAGGTGAGGTTGAAATAGCTTCAGTAGGAATAGGAAATCAGTATTTTTTCTTATTTAATATTTTAATTATGGGAATGTTTAGTGGGATGGCCGTTTATACTTCGCAGTATTGGGGAAGAAAGGATATAGCAAGCATAAAGAAAGTAGTAGGTTTAGGAAGTTTATTAGCAGTAATTATAGGATTAATATTTACAGTAGTTGCACTAATATCGCCTAGTTTTATTGTTTCAATATTTAATAAAAGTACAGATGTTATACGTTTAGGTTCAGAATATCTAGCAGTTGTATGTTTAAGCTATGTATTTACTGCATTAACATTTAACTTTGCAACTGCATTAAGGTGTATTGAAAAAACATCTATTCCAATGTTAGTAAGTGCAGTAGCATTGATAACTAATACATTTTTAAACTGGGTATTTATATTTGGAAATTTAGGATCTCCTGCAATGGGAGTAAAAGGAGCTGCTATAGCAACATTAATAGCAAGAGTATTAGAAACTACTATATTGATTGCATATATTTATATCTCTAAGAGTGTATTGGCTGGTAAGATAAAAGAGTTATTTTCATTTTCAAGAGATTTTGTAAAAATGATATTTATAACTATGATTCCTGTTTTATTAAATGAAGGGTGCTGGGGACTAGGATCAGTAATGTATAATGTTATTTATGGAAGAATAGGAACCCAAGCTATAGCCTCTGTTCAGATTGCAACTACAGTATATAACCTGTTTATGGTAATCATTTTTGGAATAGGATCAGCATCCCTTGTTATAGTTGGAAATGAAATTGGTAGGGGAGATAAAGATAAGGGATATAAATATGGTAAGAAGTGCGTGGCACTAGGGTGTATAGTAGGAGTAATATTATCTTTAGGACTAATATTATTATCTAACCAAATAGTAACTTTATATGATGTATCTGAGCAAGTAAGGATATGGGCAAGAAATATTTTATATGTAATAGCATTTATAATGGTAATTAGAGTTTATAACATTATAATAATTGTTGGTGTTTTAAGAGGTGGAGGAGATGCTAAGGTATCATTAGCTATTGAAGCATCAACAATGTGGTTTATAGGAGTTCCTGTAGCCTTTATAGGTGCCTTTATACTTAAGTTACCTGTATATCAAGTTTATGCTTTATGTACTTTAGAAGAGATTGTAAAAGGGGTATTTTGCCTAAGAAGATTTAAATCTAAAAAGTGGATTAATAACTTAGTAGAGCAATAATGATAAATTTTGACAGAATAATAGCACATTTCTTTTTCTCAAACATATTTTATAAGTATAAAGAACAACTACGGAGGTAAAAGTTATGAGCGGAAAATGTGCTGTATGTTCAGTATGTCCAAGAGAAAATCAACAAATAGAGGCTGTTATTAAATTACCAGTTGAGAAGAGATCAGTTATTCATGGTACAGTTTTAGATGCTAATGGATGCCCAGTAGCAGATGCTGTTGTTAAACTACTTCAAGTAGTAGATGGTTGTAAATTGCCATGTCCATTGACTCACACATTTACAGACCAATATGGACAATTCTTACTAGGACCTTTATGCCCAAATAGAAAATATATGCTAAAGGTTTATAAAGATAATATCCAAGTTAAGTATATGCCACTAGATGTTTCTTGCTACGATGGTAAATGCATTGGTGTTAATCCAACAAGTGGTTGTGGATGCAGAGGTAATTCAGACAATAATGGCTGCGGTTGCTAGAAATAACTAAAGTAATTTACAAAAAGCCCTTTTTAAGGGCTTTTTATTCTTTTATAGATATTATATACTAATAAGGTTAAAATATTTAAGAGTTTGTATAGTGGGAGAAAAGAATGGAGAATATAGTACTTTATATTATAACTTTATTTTTTATATTGGGAGCTATAGATTATTTGATAGGAAATAAGTTTTTTATTGGAGAAGAATTTGAAAGTGGTATAAAAACTATGGGTCCTTTAGCTATATCTATGGTTGGAATACTATCAATAACACCATTACTATCATCTATAATAGAAATAGTTATAAGTCCAATTGCAAAGAATTTTGATATAGACCCATCTATATTTTCTTCAAGCTTTATTGCAATCGATATGGGAGGGTATAATATTGCTTCTAGTATCGCAAATTCAAGTGAATTTGTTATTTTTTCAGGTATATTAATGTCATCAATTTTAGGATGCACTTTAAGTTTTACATTACCTTTAGCATTAGGTTTAGTGAAAGAAAAGTATATGGATTCTCTTACAAAAGGATTTTTATGTGGAATAATAACAGTACCTATGGGGTTATTTATAGGTGGACTAGCATTAAAAATAGATTTAAAAAGCTTATTTATAAATCTTTTTCCTATAATACTTTTATCTGTAATTCTTTCTATAGGAATTATGTTTAAGCCCAAAATATGTATATTTATATTTAATTTTATTGGCAAAGTTATAGTATGTATAAGCATATTAGGATTAGTAATACAAGGGATATCTTCAATAATAGGAATAAAGATAATAGAAAATATAATGCCATTACAAGATACTCTTTACATAGTAGGAAAAATATCTATTTTTCTTGGTGGAGCATATGTAATGCTTAAATTTATTAAAAAAGTATTTGATAAGCAGTTTAATAAGCTAGAGAAAATATTTGGTGTAAATGGTGATACAATCTCTGCTTTTATTGGTTCATTTGCATCTGCAATAATTGTTTTTGATAATTTTCATAAGTTAGATGAAAAGGGAAGAGTTATATGTTCTGCATTTTCAGTGTCAGGGGCTTATGTTCTTGGTGGACAGTTAGGTTATGTAGCAAGTGTAGAAAAGGAATATATGATATTATATATTTTTGTAAAGATATTATCAGGAATATTAGCAATTATATTTGCATTGTTTATTTTGAGAAGAGAAGATAAAAATAGAAAAATTATAAATACTGAGGAGGCATCATGAAGAAACAAGTTGATTTAGTATCAGGAAAAATATTAGAACCATTAATTAAGTTATCTTTACCTATTTTGGGAACTTCATTTATTCAAATGGCATATAACATGACAGATATGATTTGGATAGGTAGAGTAGGAAGTTCTGCAGTTGCAGCAGTAGGTACAGCAGGATTTTTCCCATGGCTTGGTATGGCCTTAGTTTACATATCAAAAGTAGGTGTTGAAGTTGGAGTATCTCAAGCCATAGGTAAGAGAGATAACGAAGAAAGAGATAAATACATAGCAAATAGTATATTTATTAATATAGCTCTTGCAATTATATATACATTAATAATTTTAGTGTTTAGAACATCCCTTGTTAACTTCTTTAATTTAGGGGATAGTGAAGTAATTAGAATGGCTCACGAGTATTTAATAATAGTTATTTTAGGTACTGTATTTACTTTTATTAATCCTATTTTTACAAGCATATTTACTGCATCAGGTAATAGTAAAACACCATTTATTATTAATACTATAGGATTAATATTTAACATGGTATTTGATCCATTATTAATATTTGGTGTAGGATTCATTCCTCCATTAGGAGTTGTAGGGGCTGCATTAGCAACAGTGTGTGCACAAGTTGTAGTAACATTAATATTTATACTAGCTTATATGAAAAATCATTATGTAACAGGAAGAAAAGCAATTAAGTACTTAGATAAAAAAGTGATGTTAAATATAACTAAATTGGGGATGCCTGCTTGCTTAGAAAATGGATTATTCACAATTTTCTCTATGGTTATTGGTAGAATAATTGCACAGTGGGGAGCAACAGCTATAGCAGTTCAAAAAGTTGGTTCTCAGATAGAGGCTATATCTTGGATGACTGCTGGTGGATTTGCAACTGCGCTTACAACATTTATTGGACAAAATTATGGTGCAAAAAAGCCTGAAAGAATAAAAAAGGGATTTAAATCAACATTAGGAGTTTCTATATTTGTTGGACTTATAGCATCCATAATATTAATATGCTTTGGTAGAACTGTATTTAGTTTATTTATACCAGAAGAAGAGGCAATTATAGGTGGTATAGAATACTTAAGAATACTTGGTTATTCTCAAATATTTATGTGTATAGAAATAACTACTGCAGGTGCTTTTAGAGGATTAGGAGAAACTATTTTGCCATCATTTGTTAGTATAGTATTTTCAGGTATTAGAATACCAATGGCCATATTTTTAGCATCTACTTTGGGCATAGGGGTTAATGGAGTTTGGTGGAGTATAACAATATCTTCTGTAATAAAAGGAATATTAATGATATCATCATACTATTATAAGTTTGGAAGACAAAATAAACTTGAAGCAAAAGTACTATAATAATAAGGGAAAGTATCAAAATTAATGATACTTTCTCTTTTATTTTTATTTAAGCATAAATTCATATAAGCAGAATTGTAATATGTAGAATATGATAGCATATCTTATATCACTTCCGCCAGCTTTTGATATTAAGTCTAATATTTCATCTTCTGATTTTGATGGGTTATTAGCAATAATTTTAGAGATTTCCTTCTCTGCATTAAGTAGATATATATTTGTCCCAAAAAAACCTAAGAAAATTAATAGAGCAGTTGATAATACACCACTAAATGGAACAGGAATAATTAAAATTAATGCCAAATTAGCAATAAAAATAGCTAGAGCAGGAATGATAGATTTTCTAAACATTAGCCAATACATATTAAGGAAAAAGCATGGCCAATTCCAATTCACTGATGAAGGATTATTTATAAACCTGTCTAGTGTTTTGCTGTAAAAAGGTGAATAAGCATTACTACCTATATATGCTTCTAATTGGTTTCTAGTTATAGAATCATTTCTTTTAAAGATCTTCATAAGTATTCCTCCTAATGTTTAGTATAATTATGATTATACGTAATGTATATTAATAGGTCAATGTTTGTGAATGATTATTCATGTGGAAATAAAAAGAAACTCAAAGGAATACTTTGAGTTTCTTGAAATATTAAGCTTGGTTTACTGAACCGAAAAGTTCCATCTTTTCTTTAACAGTAGCCTTTATAGCTTCGAATCCTGGTGCAAGAAGTTTTCTTGGGTCAAATCCCTTACCTTCTAAGTCCTTACCAGCTTCGATATATTTTCTTGTAGCTTCTGCGAAAGCTAATTGACATTCAGTGTTAACGTTGATCTTAGCAACTCCTAATGATATAGCTTTCTTTATCATATCTTCAGGGATACCAGTACCACCGTGAAGAACTAATGGCATATCTCCAACAGCTTCCTTAATTCTAGCTAGAGCATCAAAATCTAATCCAGCCCAGTTTTCAGGATATTTTCCGTGGATGTTACCAATACCAGCAGCTAACATAGTAGTTCCTAAATCAGCTATTTGCTTACATTCTGCAGGGTCAGCGATTTCACCAGCACCTACAACACCGTCTTCTTCTCCACCAATTGATCCAACTTCACATTCTACAGAAATTCCCTTAGCATTAGCGTCTGCTATTAATTTAGTAGACTTTTCTATGTTTTCTTCAATTGCATAGTGAGAACCATCGAACATTACTGAAGAGAATCCAGCTTCGATGCACTTATAAGCACCTTCAAAGCTACCGTGGTCTAAGTGTAATGCAACAGGAACAGTTATGTTTAAACCTTTGATTAAACCGTTAACCATACCAACGATTGCATCGTATCCACCCATATATTTACCAGCACCTTCAGAAACACCTAAGATTACAGGTGAGTTGTTTTCTTGTGCAGTTAATAGAATAGCTTTTGTCCATTCTAAGTTATTGATGTTAAATTGACCAACAGCGTATTTACCGTCTCTAGCCTTATTTAACATTTCTTTAGCTGAAACTAACATAATGTGACCTCCAAATATTTTGTAAATTTTTTTGAATTTTGAGTAATAAATATACAAATATATTTTACCCTACTAAGGGTTATTATAACTTTTATTTGTCAAAAAGGAAACAATTTATCATAAAAATTTATGTTATAAGTGTAAATTTAGGGCGTATAGTATTAACTTTTCATTAATTTAACAAGTACTGCTTTTTGTGCATGCATTCTATTTTCAGATTCATCAAATATTTCTGAAGCATGAGCTTCTAATACCTCATCAGTAATTTCTTCTTCTCTATGAGCTGGTAAGCAGTGTAAAACAATAGCATTAGGTTTTGCTAGATTCATAAGTTTACTATTAACTTGGTAATTTTTAAATGCCTTAATTCTATTTTTTGCTTCAGTTTCATGCCCCATACTGGCCCAAACATCAGTAATGACAACATCAGCATTTTTTATAGCTTCAGAAGGAGAGTGGGTTATAGTGAAATTTGTACCTTCTAGTTTAGATAACTCTTTTCCTCTAATTAGGTAATTTTCATCAGGCATGTATTCCTTAGGTGAAGCTAAAGAAAAATTCATACCAGTTTTTAGACATCCTACTATTAAAGAATTTGCCATGTTGTTTCCATCACCTATATAAGCTACATTTAATCCTTCAAGAGTGTTTTTATATTCTCTAATTGTCATTAAGTCAGCAAGAACTTGACAAGGATGTTCAGAGTCCGTTAATCCATTTATTATAGGAATAGAAGAATACTTTGCTAAAGTTTCTACTTCCTCCTGAGAGAAAGTCCTAATCATGATTCCTTGAAGAAATCTAGATATGACTCTAGCGGTATCTTTAATTGGTTCTCCACGACCAATTTGTAAATCTCTGCTGCTTAAAAATAAAGCATTACCTCCAAGTTGATACATACCAGCTTCAAAAGATACCCTTGTTCTTGTTGAACTTTTTTCAAAAATCATGCCTAAGCTTTTTCCTTTTAAGTGTTCATGTGGAATGGCATGTTTAAATTCATATTTTAATTGATCTGCAAGGTTTAATATATCTAAAATCTCTTCTTTTGATAGATCATCCATTTTTAATAAATGCTTTTTCATATAAATCCTCCTTTTTAATAAATAACGGGGATTAAATCCCCGTTGAATAAGTTTATAGGCAGCTAATTAAAGTATTAATTCCATCACTTAGTTCATCTTCATCAATTATAAGTGGAGGAAGTAATCTGATTACATTAGGTCCAGCTGTAAGTATTAACAATCCTTTTTCCACAGCTTTCTTTTGAACTTCAGAAGAACTTCCTTCAATTTCTATTCCTAAGATTAAACCTTTGCCCCTTATTTCTTTAATCTTAGATGATGAAGAATTATTTAATAGTGTTTTAACTAATTTTCCTTTTTTTTCAACAGATGCATATGTCTCGTTATTACATATTTCATCAAGAACAACAATTGCACCAGCACAAGAAACTGGATTTCCTCCAAAAGTTGAACCATGGTCTCCAGGATTAAATACTAATGAAGTTTTTTTGTTACACAATATTGCACCTATAGGTAACCCAGCACCAAGCCCTTTAGCAAGGGTTACTATATCTGGATTAACATCAAAATGATTATAACCAAATAACTTTCCAGTCCTAGCAATGCCACATTGCACCTCATCAAATATTACTAATACATCTTTTTCCTCACATAACGATGTTACTGTTTGAACAAATTCTTTAGTAAGAGGGTGGACTCCACCTTCGCCTTGAATTGATTCCATAATAATTGCACATACATCATTAGATAATTTAGATTTAAAATCTTCTATATTATTAGCTTCTACATAATCAAAGCCTTCTGGGAAAGGGAAGAAGTACTTATGAAATTTTTCTTGGCCAGTTGCTTTTAATGTAGTTATAGTCCTTCCGTGAAAAGATTGCTTTAAGGTTAAGATTTTATTTCTTCCTTCGCCATATTTGTCAAAACTATATTTTCTTGCCAGTTTTATAGCTCCTTCATTAGCCTCTGCTCCTGAATTAGCAAAGAATACTTTTGACATAGAAGATAGTTTTGTAAGCTTATTACTAAGTTCTATAGTAGTAGGATTTAAGAAAATATTTGAACAGTGTTGTAGATTATGAATTTGTTTTTCTATAGCGCTTGTCCAATTGGGGTTATTATAGCCTAGAGAATTTACACCAATTCCACTAGTTAAGTCTAGATACTTTTTTCCATTTGTATCGTAAAGATAAACACCTTCTCCTTTTTCCAAAACTGGAGATAGGGGAGAGTAGGTATTCATAAGAGAATGTTCCATATTTATACCTCCTAATAAATCATAGTTCCTATACCATCATTAGAGAAAAGTTCAAGGAGTAGTGAATGAGGAACTCTGCCATCAATTATATGTGCTCTTTCCACACCCATACGAACAGATTCAACACAACATTGAATTTTTGGTATCATACCTCCCTTTATAACTCCTTGAAGAGTAAGTTTGGGTATTTCATGTAATCTTAGAACAGAAAGTAGAGAATTTGGATCTTTAGGATCCTTAAGAACTCCAGCAACATCAGTTAATAATATTAGTTTTTCTGCCTTTAAAGCTGATGCAATTTTTGCAGCACATGTATCAGCATTAATGTTATATAAGTCATTACCATCTTCCCCAATAGCCATGCTGCCTATAACTGGAATGTAACCAGAATCAAGAGCCATTGTAATAGCTTCTGTATTTACTGAAGTAACTTCTCCTACATAACCTAAATCAATTTCATTTTCTAGTTTTTTAGCTTTTAGTAGAGAACCATCAAGTCCACATAGGCCTATTGCTTTTCCACCAGATTTTTCAATAAGAGTAACAAGGTCTTTATTTACCTTACCACCTAATACCATCTGAACTACTTCCATAGTTTTTTTGTCTGTATAACGTAATCCATTAATAAATTCGCTTTTTTCTCCTAGTCTATCTAGAAATGATGAAATATACGGACCACCACCATGTACAACTATAGGCTTAAAGCCTATACATTTCATTAGAACAATATCATTAATTACTGTTTCCCTTAGTTCGTCGCTAATCATTGCATTACCGCCATATTTAACTACAATTATTTTTCCATTGTAGTGTTGGATGTAAGGTAGTGATTGAACCAATATTTCAGCACGTTCATTAAGATCCATTTTTTTATTCCTCCTAATAATTAGCTTCTGTAATCTCCATTTATTTTTACATAGTCATAAGTTAAATCACATCCATAAGCAGAAGCGGATATATCTCCTATATTAAGATTTACTTCAATCAGTATTTCATCTTGTAATAAGATATTTTTTGCTTTATTTTCATCAAACTCAATGGAGGATCCCTGTCCACATACCTTAATTGAGCCAGATGAACTTGTAAAATAAACATCTACCTTATATGGATCAAAATCAACATCAGAATATCCTAGAGCACATAAAATTCTACCCCAGTTAGCATCTGATCCAAATAAAGCAGTTTTTACAAGGCTTGATTTAATAACACTTTTAGCTAATTTTATAGCATTAGATTCGGAAGTAGCACCAGATACTTTACATTCTATAAGTTTCGTGGCACCCTCTCCGTCCCTTGCAATTTTTTTGGCTAATACTACATTTAAGTAGTTAAGTGCTTCAATAAATTTATAATAATCCTCACCCTTTTTAGAGATTATTGGATTTTCAGCTAATCCATTTGCTATTATTAATACCATATCATTAGTGCTTGTATCTCCATCAACACTTACTCTGTTATAACTTATATTTACACTAGATTTTAAGGCTTCATCCAATAATTCTGGTGATATTGAAACATCAGTTGTAATAAATGAAAGCATAGTACCCATATTAGGCTCAATCATTCCAGAACCCTTACATGTAGCTCCAATTATTACAGTTTTACCAGCTATTTCAAATTCTAATGCAATTTGTTTTAAGGTAGTATCTGTTGTCATTATGGCTTCAGTTGCATCTTCAGATCCTTCTATAGATAATTTTTTTGTAAGTAGTGGAATTCCACTCTTTATTGCATCAATATTTAATGGAACACCAATAACTCCAGTAGAAGCTACTAATACTTCATCAGTTTTAATATTTAATGCTTTTGCTTGTAATTGAGCCATTTTTTTAGCTTTTAATAAGCCATCTTGTCCATTACAGGTGTTAGCATTACCACTGTTGCAAATTATAGCTCTAGCTTTTTTGTTAGAAAGATGTTCCTTTGTGATATATATTGGAGCCCCTTTTACCTTGTTTTTAGTATATACACCAGCACCTATACTAGGAACTTCTGAGTAGATTAATGCTAAATCTTTTTTTAAAGAATTTTTCTTTATACCACAATGTATACCAGCAGCTAAAAAACCTTTTGGAGCTGTAACACTGCCATTTATTATTTTAAAATTCATTATAATAGCCCCCAATCATAAATTTTTAAAAGGCTGGTGAAATGAAGTTTAACCCTTCTGTTTCATCAAAGCCTAAAATTATATTCATATTTTGTATAGCTTGTCCTGCAGCACCTTTAACCATATTATCAATAGCACTTACAACAATTAGTTGATCTTTACGATGGTTTAGATGAAGTGATATATTACAATGATTAGAGAAACGTACATTTTTGGTACAAGCTATTTCTCCAAGAGGAAGCACATTTACAAAAGGTTTATCTAAGTAGAAACTTTCATATAGTTTATGCGTTTCTTCTAAATTAATATTTCCTTTTGGAGTGCAATAAATTGTTGATATTATGCCCCTATTAATAGGAAGTAGGTGAGGAGTAAAGGTTATAGAAACCTTCTCCTTAGCCATGACCCCAAGAGTTTCTTCTATTTCAGGGGTATGCCTATGTGCGCCAACTTTGTATGGAGCAAAGTTATCATTTAATTCTGGAAAGTGGCTAGATAGTGTTAATCCACGGCCAGCCCCTGTAGCTCCTGATTTGGAATCACATATTATTCCTTTTGTTTCAATGAGTGAATTCAATAGAAGAGGCATAAGTCCTAGTTCTATTGAAGTAGGATAGCATCCAGGATTAGCTATAAGACTTGAGTTTTTTATTTTTTCCTTATTTAATTCAGGTAATCCATATACACTTTTTTTATGTAATTTTGGATGTGAAAAACTTCTTTCATACCAGAACTTATAATCTTCTTCATTAGAAAGTCTAAAATCTGCCCCAAGATCTATACAAATCTTATTACTATCTATACATTTTGCTGCAATACCTTCACTAAGACCATGAGGTAAAGCAGTAAAAATCACATCAGCTTTAGCTATAACTTCATCCATTGAACCGCATACTAGTGAAGTGTGATTGAAAAAGTTTTTGTATATGGACTCAAATTCTTGTCCTTCAAAAGAAACTGAACTAATAGCTGAAATTTCAATTTTCTTATGGGTTAACAAAATTCTCATAAGCTCTGCACCTACATATCCTGTAGCACCTATTATTCCTACCTTTATCATTTTAAAGTCCCCCTTTTATTTCCTTGATGAACTTAGCGAGTCTGTCTAATTGAATTTTTATTGACTTAGTAGAAGGTCCCCCAATTACTTGTCTTTCTTCTACACAAGTTAGCAAATCAATGGCATTATATATGTCCTCTTCAAAGATAGGAGAGAAGCTTTTTAGTTCATTCAATGATAGTTCATCAATTGCTTTGTTTTTATTTATACAGTAAATTACTATTTCACCCACTATTTCATGAGCATTTCTAAAAGCTATTCCATGCTTTACAAGGTAATCAGCAACATCTGTTGCATTCGTGAATCCACCTGCAGCACCTTTTCTCATTACTTCCTTCTTAACCTTCATAGTATCTAACATTCCAGTAAAAGTTTTAAGAGAAAGAGTAACTGTATCTAAAGCATCAAATAAAGCTTCTTTATCCTCTTGCATATCCTTGTTGTATGCAAGAGGAATACCTTTCATTACTGTTAATAATGTAATTAAGTCCCCATAAACTCTTCCAGTCTTACCACGAACTAATTCAGCAACATCTGGATTTTTCTTTTGTGGCATAATTGAACTACCAGTAGAGTAGCCATCATCAAGCTCTATAAAATTAAATTCATTTGTGCACCAAAGAATTATTTCTTCAGAAAATCTTGAAAGGTGCATCATTATAATTGAAAGAGCAGATAAAGTTTCTATTACATAATCTCTATCGGACACAGAATCTAAGCTGTTCCATGTTACATCTGAAAATCCAAGTTCCTTAGCTACAAATTCTCTATCTATTGGATAAGTAGATGTAGCTAATGCACCAGAACCTAATGGCATTTGATCAGTTCTTTTATAAGCATCTTTAAGTCTACCAATATCGCGCCTTAACATTTCACCATAAGCTAGTAGGTGATGGGCAAGAGTTATTGGCTGAGCTTTTTGCATGTGAGTATATCCTGGCATTATAGTTTCTATATTTTCTGAAGCTTTTTTATAAATAACTTCTTCAAGTTCAATAACACAAGAAACTATATTATCTAAAGCTTTCTTTAAATATAATCTTAAATCTAGGGTTACTTGGTCATTTCTACTTCTGCCAGTGTGAAGCATTTTTCCACAAGCTCCTATATAATAGGTCAGTGTTCCTTCAACAAAACTGTGGATATCTTCAGAAGTAGGATCAACTTCAATAACTCCGTTATCCAATCTTTTTAATATTTCATTTAATCCATCTTCAATTTTAATACTTGATTTATTTGGTATGATTCCTTGTTTTCCTAACATTTTTACGTGAGCAAGGCTTCCTTCTATGTCTTCTTTGTACATTCTAGAGTCAACATTTATTGAAGAATTAAAATCATTTACTAAAGCATCAGTTCCTTTTTTGAACCTTCCACCCCAAAGTTTCATTTATTTCTCCTCACTTTTTATTTTTGCAGCCATTTTAGCTTGTACTGTAATTGGAAGACCAAATAAATTAATAAATCCAGCAGAGTCTTTTTGATCATAAACTGCATCCTCACCAAATGTTGCATATTCTTCGCTATATAATGAATAAGGAGATGTCATACCTGCATTAACTATATTACCTTTATATAGTTTAAGTTTTACTTCACCAGTTACTGTTTCTTGGGTTTTATCTACAAAAGCAGAAAGTGCTTCCCTTAGTGGAGTAAACCATTGTCCGTTATAAACTATATCTGCAAACTTTAAAGCAATTTGTTCTTTATAATGAGAAGTTTCTTTATCTAAACATAATTCCTCTAAATCCTTATGGGCTTTATATAAAATAGATCCACCTGGAGTTTCATAAACACCTCTTGATTTCATACCAACAAGTCTGTTTTCCACCATATCAGTGATACCAATAGCATTTTCTCCACCAATTTTATTTAATTCTTCAATTAATTTAACACCACTAACTTTTTTTCCATTTAATGCAACTGCAACGCCTTTTTCAAATGTAAGAGTTATATAAGTTGGAGTATCAGGTGCTTGTTCAAGTGTTTTGGATAATTCAAGAATTTCTTCGTAATTTGGTTCATTAGCTGGATCTTCAAGATCAAGGCCCTCATGGCTTAAATGCCATAAGTTCATATCTTTACTATAATTAGTTTCATAAGTGATTTTTATAGGAATTTCTCTTTTTAGAGCATATTCAATTTCTTCTTCTCTAGATTTTATATCCCATATTCTCCAAGGAGCTATTATTGGCATTTCTGGTGCAAAGGCTTTAACAGCAAGTTCGAATCTAACTTGGTCATTACCCTTTCCAGTACAACCATGACATATAGCATCTGCCCCCTCAGCTTTTGCTATTTCAACTAGTCTTTTACCTATTAGAGGTCTTGCAAAAGAAGTACCAAGTAGATATTTTCCTTCATAAACTGCCCCAGCCTTTATTGTTGGGAATATATAATCATTTACGAATTCCTCTGTTAAATCTTCTATATATATTTTTGAAGCACCTGTTTTAAGTGCCTTTTCTTCTAAGCCTTCTAATTCTGATTTTTGCCCCACATTTCCTACAACTGCTATAACTTCACATCCATATGTTTCTTTCAACCATGGAATAATTATTGAAGTGTCTAGTCCTCCTGAATAAGCTAGTACAACCTTGTTAAATGTTTTTTTCATAAATAAAAGCCCCCTTAATTTACAATGATTTCTATTTTTACTAAGTGTTTATAATTATACACTTATATATATAATTATGCAATATTTATTCAAAAAATATTAAAATTATTCATTTTTATGCATAAATAATAAAAAGGAGTGCATAAAATCAAAGTAAATGTTTACACAAATAGTATTTAAATAAGTCTTTAAAATATAAAATAGGAATGTATAATATAATTAAATAAAAGTTACTATAAGGAAGGTATGAATAATGAAACATGAATTAACAATATATGAATTAGGTAAAGCATTAAAAAAGATAGAAGATAAATATGATTTATCAATTATGATAAAAAAAGAACTAAGTGGTGGATGGATGACTATAATGGGTGCGGCTAAGATGGAAGTGTTACCTTGTATAGGTGGAGGATGCCATGGAAAGAATATAAATATTTTAGAAATAAGAGTAAGTTATGGGGAGAATTCTGGAAGCTTAGTTAAATTAACAGGAGCTAAGAATAAAAAGTTTAATGTAGATGTAGCGTCAACTAGATATAAAGAGATATCTACAAATTCATTAACATTAGATCAAATTAAAGTTAATGAAAATGAAACTAAGCTTAGAATCGATGAAGATATTATATTTACTATTAAGGATAGAGTAGAAAGTATTGATGAAATAATTAAATCTGTTTTATAAGGGAAAAGGTATGATGGTAAAGATTGCATCATACCTTTTTATTTAATTTAGTAAGTGGTAAAATATTAAAAAGAGGAGTAGTGATTATGAGTGAGAAGGTAAAAGAGAAAAGTAATTTTTTTAAAGATTGGATTATGCCAATTATTGTAGCTATTGTAATATGTTTTTTTACAACTAAATATTTATTATTTTGTTCAGTAATAAGTTCTGGATCTATGATGCCTACACTAAATAAGAATGATAGGGTATTAGTTACTAGAGTGTATAATACTGATACCATAAAAGATGGAGATATCGTTGTTTTCTCAAGAGAAGATGAGGAGGACCCAGTGGTTAAAAGAGTAATAGGTGTTGGTGGAGATAAAATTTCTATAAAGAATGGTGAAGTTTATAGGAATGGAGAGTTAATTGATGAACCTTATGTGGAATATAAAGATGATTATACAGGAGATTTCGAAGTTCCTAAAGATAAATTTTTCTTTCTTGGAGATAATAGAAGCAATTCAAAAGATTCAACTGTTTGGGATTATCCATATATAGATAAGGATGATATTATAGGAAAAATGCAAATAAAAATATATCCTTTTAAAGATTTTGGAAGTGTTAAATAAGTAGTAAAAAGAATAATAAAGTTCAAGTAAACAAATACTATTTCTGTTAATAAAAATTAGGAGGGATAGTATGACAAAATTAAATTGTTGTGTTGAATCATGTGCTTTTAACAAAAGTGATTGTTGTTGCCTTAATAACATAGAAGTAGGGGGGCATAAAGCTGAAGCACCTACTAATACATGTTGCCAAAGCTTTGAAGAAAAATCAGGAGCTTTTACAAATGATGCAATGGAACCTGAAATGCATTTAGAGGTTGCATGTGAAGCTAAGAATTGCGTATATAATAGCCAAGGAATGTGTGACGCAGAACATATAGATATAGCTGGAATTTCTGCAAGTGCTATTGGAGAAACACTTTGTGCAACATTTCATTGTGAATAATAAAAAAGAAGCTATCTAATTTTGTAAGATAGCTTCTTTTTTATTAAAATATATTTTGTATATTAGGAATATTAATATCTATAATGCTTTTAGCTAATTTTTCTACAATCTCATTTGACACTAAGCTTTCTGCCATATTTTCAGATTTTATGTAATTACATAATCTTGTAGCTTCACTTAGAATATCGTCTACCTCGCAATGATTAACATATACAGCAGCGATGCTCTTACTTTCTTCTATTTCGTCAATAACATTTAATGCAGTAAGATATGCATTGTCCCAGTCTTTGCTTTCTATGTAGACTCTTATCTCATCATTAGATTCTATAATACCATGACATAATTCATTTAGAGAATTATTAGCAAAAAATACAAAGCCCAATAAACCTAAGAAAGCAATAACAGATATTATTGTATTTCGCATTTGCTACACTCCTTTTCATAATCATCATATAGTTGATATTGAAATTTACCTTTTGTATCATATAGGGCTAGTAAAATATCACTAATGGAGTGAATGTTATGATTTTTAAGCACTTTTTTTATCCATTCCTCATCTTTACCTAATGTAGTAAGGGCGTTTTTATTAACCTTACCATCCATAACTAATATCTTAGGCAACATTGGTTCTTGATTTGATAAAGAAGTAGATGAGGAACTACTTTTCTCTTTTTTTGTAGATAGTGATCCACAAATATCACTATCACTTTTTGGAGATCCTCCACCACTAGATGAACTACTTGAGTTAGAAGGTAGTATTGAAAGTTGACCGTTGTTTTCTAATATAGCATACTGAATTTCGCTTAAATCAAAATAACCTGCTAGTCGAATTTCTTCCATCAATTCATCAATGTTAATCTGTTGCTTTTTCAAACCATAAAAATTAATTTTACTTCTATAAATAAGTATAGTGGGTTCTCCATCTATTATCTTTCTAGCCAATTGGCTCTTTAGTTGAAGTTGAGATAATAAAGTTTTCATAAGTAGTAATGTAATTATTGGAATTATTCCAAGAAGTAAAGGGAATTTAGTATCCTGCATTGGAAGAGCAGCTAAATCTGAAATCATAATAGTAATAACAAATTCATAAGGTTGAAGTTCTCCAATTTGTCTTTTTCCCATAAGCCTCATAACAATTACTACTAGTGAATAAAGAATTGCGGTTCTTATAAATACTATGAACATAATAAACACCTCTAGCACATACTATTTGTAAAAACAATATTAAATATTCACGAAAATAATGAGTTTTTTAAACAATATGTATATAGGTGTATAATAATACTAATGTAAAAGAAATGAATTTGTAAGAAGGGAGAGAATTATATGGATTACTTAAATCTTACTCTTAAAAATAAAGAAATTAAGGTGAAAAAGGGTATTACCTTTAAAGAATTTATAGATAAATATGCTGTAGATGATTTAGCAGTTTTATGTGAATTAAATGGAGATTATTATGAATTAGCTATGGAAATACCAGCTAATGGAGATATAAAGGTAATTGATGCTAATAGTGAAATAGGATGGAAGATATACTCAAGAACTCTTCAATATATTTTTATAAAGGCTACCCTAGATATTTTTAATGATGCAATTATTAAAATAGAGCATTCTATTTCAAAAGGGACATTTGGTGAAATTTATAAATCTCAACCTTTGAATAAGGAAGATATAAATAAAATAAAAAAACATATGGAAGATTTGATTGAGAGAGATATTCCAATAAATAAAATTCAAGTATCTAAGGAAGAAGCAATTAAGATATTTGAAGACTATGGAATGATGGATAAGGTTAAACTATTAAACCAGGTAGATTTAAAGAGGGTTAAATTATATGAATTAGATGGAAGATATGATTATTTTTATGGGCAGATGTCATATTCAACTGGAATAATAAAGGCTTTTGACTTAATTCCATATGCCCATGGATTTGTCTTAAGAAATCCTACAGAAGGGGATATTACAGTATTGCCTGAATTTAAGGAGCAAAAGTCATTAGCTAATATTTTTTATGAGACAGAAAGATGGCTGGATATACTGGGAGTGGGGGAAGTTGGAAGTCTAAATGAAAAGATTATAAATAAAGGACTTACTAATTTAATTTTAGTTTCTGAAGCACTACATGAAAAGAAAATAGCTTATTTAGCAGATAGTATTTCAACAAAGAAGAATGTAAAGGTAGTTTTAATTGCTGGACCATCTTCTTCGGGAAAAACTACTTTTGCACATAGACTTGGAATACAACTAAGAGTTAATGGATTAAATCCAATACCAATATCTTTAGATGATTATTTTGTAGATAGGGTTCATACTCCAAGGGATGAAAATGGAGAATATGATTTTGAATCAATTGAAGCTATTGATTTAAAATTATTTAACGAAAATCTAAAATATCTTTTAGAGGGTAAGGAAGTAGAGATCCCAAGTTATAATTTTAAGACAGGAAATCGTGAATGGAGTGGTCGTAAATTAAAATTACCTGCAAATGGTGTAATTATTGTTGAAGGAATTCATGGATTAAATCCATCACTAACAGATGCTATAGAGGATGATAAAAAATATAAAATATATATATCTGCCTTAACTCAATTAAATCTTGATAATCATAATAGAATTGCAACAACAGATGTAAGAAAAGTTAGAAGAATAGTTAGAGACTATTTATCAAGAGGTTATGGAGCAGAAGAAACTTTAATGATGTGGCCTTCAATTAAAAGAGGAGAAAGAAAAAACATTTTTGTATATCAAGAAGAAGCTGATGCAATGTTCAATTCAACATTAGTATATGAGTTATGTGTATTAAGAGCATATGCTATAAAAGAACTAGAAAAAATAAAGCCAGGTAGTCCGGTGTATAATGAAGCTGTTAGATTAAAATCATTTTTAAACTTTTTTAAAGAAATTGAATTTAGTGATGTGCCAGAGAATTCTATCCTAAGAGAATTCATTGGGGGAAGTTGTTTTTATAAATATTGAAGAGAGGTTTCTAAGTAACTTCTATTTTTAAATAGTCTCATCTTAATAATAAAAATAGTATTATTTATATTATTTTTAAATCTAAGAAAAGAATTTTTCTTATAATAATTCTAAAAAATATATATTTATATAAATATAAAAATATATAAATACACAATAATGAAAAAGAGAATCTCTAGAAAGGATTCTCTTTTCTCAGTATGAATATTAGATTATCTACTTAACTTTTTCACTGTAACATTTTTATTTTCTAATTTCTCTATTAGGTAATCAACATCTCCTGCTTTAAGAATATAAGATAACTTTTTTTCTCTATCATTAAATTCAAAGGATATAATTTTTTTGGGAGAACCTTTCTCCCATTTAACAGCTACACACCTTATACTCTCATATTTAAATCTGTTATTAAATAAAACCATACTGTCTCTAGAGAACATTACTAGATTAAATATAAAAGAAACAAAAAGCAAAACAAAAAATAAAATTATTCCTATAGTTGTAGTTTCAACTACAGCCATATATAAAAGTAGTAAAGCAGCACAGAAAAAGTTCATTTTATCTTTGAAAAATATTTTAAGATGCAACTCTCTTTGATTTCCATAAAAATCACATATGTTTAATAAGAAATATAAAGCAAATAATATACCTAGGAAGATTGCAAATCCAAAAAGTATATTAAGAATAATGTTCATAAAAAAACATCCCTTTCATTGTTGGAGTGGTAATAAATTTAATAAGGTAAGTATAACAAAATAAAGATTGATAATACAGCTAAAATTACTTAAACTAAAAGTAAAATAACTAATGATTAAGGAGAGGTTTTATGAAGAGCGTAGGCGTTTTTGATATTTTAGGGCCTATAATGGTTGGCCCATCAAGTTCTCACACTGCAGGAGCTGCAAGACTTGGAAAAGTGGCAAGATCTGTAGCTAATGGCCCATTAAAAAGTGTAAAGTTTTTATTACATGGTTCTTTTGGGAAAACCTATAAGGGACATGGAACGGATAGAGCATTAGTTGCAGGAATACTTGGAATGGAGCCGAGTGATATACGATTAAGAGATTCTCTAGAGATTGCAAAGGATGAAGGGTTAGATTTTGAATTTATAGAAACAGATTTAGGGGATGCTCACCCAAATACTGTTAAGTTTGTTATGGAAACTAAGAAAGGAAATCATTGTGAAGTTGTAGGTTCGTCTATTGGTGGAGGAAGTATACAGATAACAGAAGTAAATGGTAATAAGGTGGAGTTTACAGGAGACTACCCAACATTAATAATATCTCACCAAGATGTACCTGGAGCAGTTTCTAATGTTACCTCAATACTTTATAAAGAGCACATAAATATTGCTTTTATGAAGGTATTTAGAAAGCAAAGAGGTAAGGGAGCTACAATGGTATTTGAAGTAGATAATAGATTAAACGATGATGTAATAGATGAAATTAAAGGGATAGATTCTATAAGTAGAGTTATTAGAATAAATCCAGTTAAGGAGGAGGAATAATGGATATAGCAAGAAGTGGAGAAGAACTTTTAAGAATTTGTCAAGAGGAGAACATATCCCTTAGTGAATATGCCATAAGATATGAAATGGAAGATAAGGGAATATCAAGAGAAGAACTTTTTGAAAGAATGAGAAAAAATCTACATGTTATGATAACATCTGCTAATGATGGAATGGAAAAAGAAGTTTATTCAGTTAGTGGCCTTATAGGTGGAGATGCATATAAATTAAAAAAGTATCTTGAAAAAGGAGAGACATTAACAGGAGATACTATGGTATTAGCAATGGCTATGGCATTATCTTCATCAGAAGTAAATGCAGCTATGGGAAAAATAGTAGCATGTCCTACTGCAGGTTCTTGTGGAATATTACCAGCAGTTATCTTAGCGGCAGGAAGAAGATTAAATAAAACAGAAGATGAAATGATAGAAGGATTATTTGCATCAGCAGCTGTTGGAATGATAATTGGTATGAATGCAACACTAGCTGGAGCAGAAGGTGGATGCCAAGCGGAATGTGGTTCAGCTTCAGCAATGGGAGCAGCAGCTGTAGTAGAAATGATGGGTGGTACTCCTAAGATGAGTTTAGATGCAGGAGCAATAGTACTAAAGAATGTACTTGGATTAGTATGTGACCCAGTTGCTGGATTAGTTGAAATACCATGTGCAAAAAGAAATTCTTCAGGAGCTATTAGTGCCTTATGTACAGCTGATTTAGTTATGGCAGGTGTAGAATCGAAAATACCTTTTGATGATGCAGTTTCTGCAATGTATAAGGTAGGTAAGTCTCTTCCAGCATCATTAAGAGAAACTGCTTTAGGTGGAGTTGCTGTAACTAAAGCAGGATTAATGTTAAAAAAGAAAGTTTACGGAGAAGAGTAAAATTGGTAAGATAAAAGTGAAAATTACATAAATTTACTAGGGGAGCTAGTACTCTAGCTGAGAGTGGAAAGAAAATTCCTAAACCCTTGAACCTGATATGGTTAGAACCATCGTAGGGAAGTGATAAATTAAAAATACAAAAGTTTATTTGCGTAGCCCTATTAGGCTACGCTTTTTTATTCTTTAGGAAATTATAAAATTTCAATTAGCATAAATCAAAGGTATTATTACATTTTCATATCAAAAAATATAAAATAAAGGATAGTAATTTTATAATTTCCTTACCTTAAGTAAGAAGGAAATAGATATTTATTTTTCTGTGACTTGGAGCTTGCGACGGAACACGAAAAATAAATATCTATGGACTGTGCGACGGAACAAGCAAAATAAATATCCGCTACACCTTTTTTAATGACTTGGAGGTAAATATGGAGAAAAAGGGATTATCAAAAAAATTAGCATTAAGTGGTGTACTTATAGCAATAGCAACTATATTTGGCACATTTTCAATTCCTATATTTGGAGCAAGAATGTCTCCAGTACAACATTTTATAAATGTAGTTACAGCTGTTACATTAGGTCCAGGATATGCTGTAGGAAATGCGTTCATAGCTTCTACCCTTAGAAATATATTAGGAACTGGAAGTCTTTTGGCATTTCCAGGGAGTATGATAGGAGCATTTTTATCAGGAATTTTTTACAAAAAGTTTAATAATATAGAAGCAGGATTATTAGGAGAAATAATTGGGACAGGCTTTTTAGGGGCATTAGTTGCATATCCTATTTCAAATTTAATCTTAGGTAAAGAAGTTGCACTATTTGCTTATGTTATACCATTTTGTATTAGCTGTATAGGTGGAGGAATAATAGCTTATACATTTTTAAATATATCAACAGTTAGAAAAGTTTTATTCTCTTTTTTTATTGATTAAAATATTGTAAAATGGACAATAGTAAAGAAATATAGAAAGAGGTGAGTATTTGAATATCAAAGATACAGCTTTATATGCACTAAAAAAGTTTTATGGATATAATAGCTTTAGACCAGGGCAAATGAACATAATTTTTAATATTCTATCTAAGAAGGATATCTTTTGTATAATGCCAACAGGCGCTGGTAAGTCAATTTGCTATCAAATACCAGCCTTAATAATGAGTGGTGTTACCTTAGTAATATCTCCTTTAATATCCTTAATGAAGGATCAAGTAGACTCACTTAAGGGGAATGGTATTACAGCTACATATATAAATAGTACTCAAAGTATGGAAGAAATAAAGGCTATACTTAAGGATGCTTCTTTAGGTTTATATAAATTAATATATATTGCACCAGAGAGATTAGAGTCTAAAGTTTTTGTTCAAATGATAAGAAATTTACATATTTCACAGGTGGCAGTAGATGAAGCCCATTGTGTTTCAGAATGGGGACATGATTTTAGAGTTAGCTATAGATATATAAAACCTTTTGTAGATTTATTACCTAATAGGCCAGTTATATCTGCATTTACAGGTACTGCTACAGATGAAGTTAAAGAGGATTCTATGAATCTTTTAGGATTAAGAAATCCAATAAAATATGTAGGAGATATAAATAGAGAAAATCTTTCTATTAATATTTTTAAAGAAGAGGATAAGTTAGAAGTAATTAAGGATATTATAAGAGAACATGAAGATGAATCTGGAATAATATACTGTTTATCTAGAAAAGAAGTGGAAAACTTATATTCTTATTTAAGGGAGTATGGATATAATGTATCAATGTATCATGGAGGGCTAGAAGATTATAATAAGGAAAAAGCTCAAGATGATTTTTTATTCGAAAGAACAAATATTATGGTAGCTACTAATGCATTTGGTATGGGAATAGATAAATCAAATATAAGATACATAGTTCATTGTACAATTCCTAAAAATCTTGAATCTTACTATCAGGAGATTGGTAGAGGGGGAAGAGATGGGGAACCTTGTAAGTGTTATCTTTTTTATAATAGAGATGATATACGAAGAGTAGAATTTATATTAAATAAAAGTAGTGGGTTTAAACGTAAGGAAATTGCCTTAAGAAAACTTCAGTCTATGATAGACTTTTGTGAAGAAGATGGTTGTTATAGAACATTTTTATTAAAGTATTTTAATAAAGAATGGTCTCGAAATTATTGTGGAAATTGTAGTAATTGCCTGGGAAATGATGAAGTAAGGGATTTTACTAGAGAAGGACAAATTATTTTGTCAACTGTATATAGAACCCGTGAAAGTTATGGTATATCAGTATTAATTGATATTTTAAGAGGTATAAAAGGACCTAAAATAATAGAGAAAAAGTTAGATAAAATAACAACTTTTTCATTAATGAAGGATTATAGTTCATCCTTTATAAAGGCTATAATTAATGAAATGCTTACACAAGGGTATGTTAACTTAAAGGAAGGAACATATTCTATGTTAAAGTTAAATAATAAATCTATGGATATACTTTTAGGTAAAGCAGACATGTACTTATTAGTAAAAGAAGAAGAAAAACCTATAGATGAGGAATTGTTCCATAAATTAAAGCTTTGGAGAAAAAATAAGGCTATTAAAGAAAATATTAAACCATATATTATTTTATCAGACTCATCACTTATATCAATTGTAAATCAATTACCTAAAAGTGCTGAAGAATTACTTGAAGTTAGAGGTGTTGGTGAGAAGAAGGTAGAGAAGTATGGAGATGAAATTCTGAAATTAATTTCTAATGAGTAGATAGGGAGAGAAGTTGTTAAACAACTTCTCTTTTTCCTTACCTCTAGTAAGAGTGGGGGGATATTTGTTTTGATGTGACTTGGAGCTTGCGATGGAACGAACAAAATAAATATCCTCCTTACCTTATTCATTAAAAATTCTTTGATAGGAATACTCTATAACTTTTAGTGAATATATTTTAAGTAAAAGGAGGGAGTGCATATGAACTTCAAAGAATTTATAGAAAGCGATAGAGAGGCTAGAAACAAGCAGAAATTTGAAGGGAACTTTTTGGATTATCTTGAAATTGTAAAGTCAAATCCTGATATTGCTAAACTAGCTCATAAAAGAATGCATGACATTATAGTAGGCAAAGGGGTTGAATTACTAAAAGCTGAGGAAAATCCCAGGGTTAAAAAGATATATGGTAATGAAACTATAAGAAAATATGATTTTTTTAAGAATGATTTTTATGGAATAGACAAGGTTATTATGAAACTTGTTAATTACTTCAATTCTGCATCTATGAAGGGAGAAGAATCTAGGCAAGTTCTTTATTTAGTTGGACCTGTTGGAGCTGGAAAGTCGTCTTTAGTTGAAAGCTTAAAGAAGGCATTGGAAGAAGCTGATCCTATATATGCTCTTAAGGGATGTCCGATGCATGAAGAACCACTACATTTAATTCCTAAACATTTAAGACCCAAATTTGAAGAACTATTAGGAGTACAAATAGAAGGAGATTTATGTCCTGTATGTAGATATAGGTTAATGCATGATTACAATGGAAAGTATGAAGAGTTTCCTGTGGAAACAAAGACTTTCTCAATAAGATCAAGAAAGGGTATTGGAGTAGTACCACCAGTAGATCCTAACAATCAAGATACATCTATATTAACAGGTTCAATAGATATTTCTAAAATGGATATGTATCCTGAGGATGATCCAAGAATTTTTTCCTTAAATGGTGCTTTTAATGTTGGTAATAGAGGGCTTGTTGAGTTTATAGAGGTATTTAAAAATGATGTCGAATATCTTCATACAATAATTACTGCAACTCAAGAAAAATCTGTGCCATCTCCAGGAAAAGGATCAATGATTTATTTTGATGGACTTATAATTGCTCACTCAAATGAAGCGGAATGGAATAAATTTAAATCAGACCATACCAACGAAGCTATTTTAGATAGAATAGTAAAAATAGAGGTTCCATATTGCTTAGAGTTAGATGAGGAAATGAAGATTTATCAAAAGATAATTAGAAAGAGTAACTTTAAAGCACATATAGCTCCACATACAATTGAGGTTGCTGCTATGTTTGCAATTCTTTCAAGACTTTCTCCATCCACTAAAGTTGATCCTATGACAAAGTTAAAAATCTATAATGGTGAAGAAATTGTAGAGAAGGGAACAACTAAGAGAATAGATATTATGGAGCTTAGAGAAGAATCAGGAACTTATGAGGGCATGAAGGGAATATCAACTAGGTTTATTATAAAAGCAATAGATAATGCATTATCAAACTCAGAGTGTGACTGTATCAATCCATTAAGCATAATGGAGAGCATAATAAAATCAATTAAGGAAATGGATATTGGAGCTGATGATAAGAAGAAATATCTAGGGTTTATACAAGACACTATTAGAAAAGAATATAACAAGATGTTAGAGAAGGAAATTACAAAGGCCTTTATTCATTCATTTAGAGAACAGGCTGAAAGTCTTTTTAATAATTATATAGATAATGCAGAAGCTTTTGTTAATAAGAGCAAAATAAAAGATACTTCTACTGGTGAAGAGTTAAATCCAGATGAAGAGTTTATGAGAAATATTGAAGAGCAAATAGGGGTTTCTGAATCTTCTAGTAAGGGATTTAGGGCGGATGTAACCTCATATATGTTCTATTTAGTAAGAAGTGGAGCAAAGATAGATTATACATCCTATGAACCATTAAAAGAGGCTATAGAAAAGAAACTTATAGCATCAGTAAAGGACCTTTCAAGAATAATAACTAAATCTAGGGTAAGAGATAAGGAACAAGCAGAAAAGTACAATGCAATGGTAGAGGAAATGAAAAATAATGGATATTGTATGCATTGTTGTGATGTTATCTTAAAGTATGCTGCAAATAATTTGTGGAAGGATTGAAACTAGATGGCAATCTTTAGAGATAATAGTGAGAATGCAGTAGAACACGATAGGTCCATAGAAGATAGAAGAAGACATAGGCAGCTAGTAGAAAAGTCTATAAAAGAAAACTTAGGGGATATTTTATCAGAAGAAAGTATTATAGGGGAAGGTAAGAATAAAAAGTTTAAGATTCCAATTAGAGGGATAAAAGAATATCAATTTGTTTATGGAAAGAACTCAAAGGGGGTAGCCTCTGGTACGGGGGAAGAAAAAAGAGGCGATAAAATAGGTGGTGGCAAACCACAAGGAGCAAATGGAAAAGGTGGAGCAGGAAATAGAGAAGGAGAAGACATATATGAAACGGAAATAACATTAGAGGAACTTCTAGATTATATTATTGAAGACCTAGATTTGCCAAATTTAGATAAGAAAAAATATTCTGAGATTGTTACTGAAAGTTCAGGTAAAAAGAAGGGGTATCAGAGATATGGAATTAATCCGCGTTTAGCAAAAAAGAAGACTGTTATGTCTAAAATTGCTAGAAAGCAGGGGAAAAAGAGAGCATTAGCAGAAGAGGGAATAGAAACAGAGATAGAAAGATTTCCTTTTAGAGAAGAGGATTTAAGGTATTACAGAGTAAAGAAAAAGCCTAAAAGAGAAAGTAATGCAGTTATGATATTTATCATGGATGTATCAGGATCCATGGATAGTACTAAAAAATATTTAGCTAGATCTTTTTTCTTTGTATTATCTAAATTCTTAAGACGTAAGTACAATAATATTGCTTTTGAATTTATTTCTCATACAACTGTAGCAAAGAGGGTAGATGAATATGAGTTTTTCCACAAAGCAGAATCTGGTGGAACCTATATATCTAGTGGGGTAAGACTGGCTTTAGATTTAATAAAAGAAAAATATCCACCAGAGGTGTGGAACATTTATCCTGTTTATGCGTCAGATGGGGATAACTGGACAGAAGATAATGAAAGAGCAATGAAAGCCGTAAAAGAATTATGTTCAGTAAGTAATATGTTTGGATATGCAGAACTATTACCTTCTACCTACTCTACAACTATGTATTATAGGTTTTTAAAAGAAATAAATGAAGAAAATTTTATACCTGTAATAGTTAAAGAAAAAAAAGACTTATGGGAGGCATTAAAGTTAATGCTTAGTAAGGAATTAAAGGAGGAGTAGGGTTGGAGTATGTTTTAAAAGATTTAATTGAATGGAATGAGGTTATAGAAAGTAAGGCCAAGGAGCTTGGCTTAAATTTCTATCCTCAAGAATTTGAAATTATAGGGTTTAATGAAATGTTAGGATATGAGGCATATGTAGGTATGCCTTCTAGGTATCCTCATTGGAGTTTTGGTAAGTCTTATGAAAAGAATAAAACACTATATTCCTTTGATTTAACAGGATTGCCATATGAAATGGTAATTAACTCTAATCCCTGCTTAGCATACTTAATGAGAGAAAACACTCTTCCTTTACAAATACTAACTATGGCACATGTATATGGTCATAATGACTTTTTTAAAAATAATAGACTTTTTAAAGAGGGAACTAGAGCTAAATTAGCATTAGAAATGTTTAAGCTTGATGGAGAAATTATTAGAGAATATATTAACGCTCCAGGAATAGGGTATGAAAAAGTAGAAAGAATTTTAGATGCTGCTCATGCAATAAGATATAACATAGGTAGAGTAATTGGAAGAAAAGAAATGACTGATGAGGAAATACGAAAAAATAGAATAGAGGATTATAAAAAGACTATTGAAAATAAAAGTATACTTGATATGGATATGGTAATAGAAGAACCTGTTTTAGATAAGATTCCTTTAGAGCCTTATGATGATGTTGTAGGGTTTATTATTAAACATGGAAAATTAGAAGAATGGGAAAAGGATATTGTCAGAATAGTCAAAAGAGAAACTGAATATTTTATGCCACAAATAGAAACTAAGACTATGAATGAAGGTTGGGCAAGCTATTGGCATTATAATATTTTAAAGAGTTTAGATTTACCTGAGGGATTACACTTTGAGTTTTTGAAAAGGCATAATGATGTGGTTGCTCCTATGTTGGGAGGATTAAATCCATACTATGTAGGCTTTAAAATGTTTGAAGATATAGAAAGAAGGTATGGAAGAGATAAGATATTTGAAGTTAGGTCAATGGAAAGAGATGCTTCATTTATAAGAAGATATTTAACACAAGAATTATGTGAGGAGTTAAACTTGTTCCAATATAGTAAAAAAAGTTTTGATTATGTTATAGAAGAAGTATCAGATGAAGATGGTTGGAAAGAAATTAGAGATAATTTAGCTTTTACAGCTGGATTAGGATCAATCCCATATATAAGAGTGATAGATTTAAATACAAGAGACCTTACTTTAACATTAGAGCATGTATATGATGGAAGAGAGTTAGAGGTAACTTATGCAAAAGAAACATTAAAGTATGTTCAACAGCTATGGGGATATAAGGTTAGATTGTTGACTAAAAATAAAGATAATAAGGAGTTCTATATTAATTGTGATGCGGATAAAAAGATAACAGTAACAGAGAGTAACAAATAGATAGAGAGATGAATAATTTATAGATGAGTAATAAATACTTAGGAGAATAAAATGAATCTTAAAGGTAGTGAAACAGAAAAAAACCTTTATAAAACATTTGCAGGAGAATCAAGAGCAAATACAAAATACTCGCTGTATGCTGAACAGGCAAGAAAAGAAGGATATAGATGGGTAGCAGAGATATTTGAAGAAACTGCAGGAAATGAAAAAGCTCATGCTAGAGAAGTGTTAAAAAAGTATCTTTGTAAAATAAATAATACAGAAGCTAACCTTAGGGATGCTGCAAAAGGTGAAGCGCAAGAATCAAATAGAACTTATAAAGATTTTGAAAATGTAGCTAGAAAAGAAGGTTTTTATGATATCGCAGATTTTTATAAAGAGCTTCAAGAGGTGGAAGAAGCCCATGAAGAAAGATTTATAAAGTTAGCAGATAAGATAAAAGAAAACGAGATGTTTAAGAGTATAGGTCCTTCATTATGGCAATGTATGAACTGCGGTTATATACATGAAGGAACAGAAGCACCTAAAAATTGTCCTTTATGTAATTATCCAAAGTCCTACTTCAAACCTTATTGTAAAGTTAAGTAATTCCTAGGAGGAGAATGATGTATTATAATTTACCCGATAAATATTTTTATCCAGTAGTAGAAAAAGATGATTTAGAATTTGAAGAGAACTTATTTAGGTCTATAGATGTAGAAGTAAGTGAGGAAGAAGAAAAAAGAGAAGTAGTTGATTCAACTGAAGGTAATGAAGTAGTTGAAGATAAAGAGGTAAATGTAGTAAGTGAAAGAGAGGAAAATGATTCTAATATAGACATAAAAGAAGAAGAGGTTATAGAAGAATCTGCAGGAGAAATGAGAGGAGAAGAAGAAACAGAGGATAACACTGAGGATAGTATTGTGGAAGAGGCAGATGAAGAATACTCTTCAAGTGAACAAGAAGCAACAAGAAGTGAAGACATAATTGAAGATGTAGAAATAGTAGAAGATAATGAAGTAGAAGTAATAGAGATTTCTGAAGAAGAAGAGGAAAAAGTTGTAGAAAGTTAATAGTTAAATTTAGAGAGGTGTTTCAAATATTATAAGTTTGAGGCACCTCTTTATATATACATTAAAATGAATTTATAGAATATATTTTAATATATAAATGTTTAGGAGTTAAATAATGGGATATGATAATTTAATAAGAAGTCACTATGAAGATTTAAATAATATGAGTACTATGTTAAGAAATTATATCGAAATATATAGACTACTAATAAGTAGTACAGTAGATTTACATTCTACATCCGTAATAAAAAAGAGTGAAATAAAGCATGCTTTAGAAAGAATAGATGATGTTGGGGAGCTTATAGATGATTTATTAAAGACAATAAAAAAATGTGAAGGGTCTTATGTAAAATATTGTTCACTAAAAAATGAAGTTATATCTGCTAATACACAAAAAGATAGTATATTAACAGAAATACATGATGATATAGACTACCACAATTAGACTTTCCTAGACGTAAATAAAGAATTCTGTAGAACAGAATTCTTTATTAAATATTAATTAAAAATTTTAAATTAAATCTTTTTAAGATGTATTTTGCTAACCATTAAGTAAGCACCTAAAATCATAAAAATAATAGCTAAAAATACTGGTGCTTGTGCATAGTTTGCAATTAAAGCGAATGCAGCAAGGAAGCAACCTGTAATTGTTATAGGAACACCTGTAAAAACACCATCAAAGGAAGAGGTATTATATCTTGCTAATCTATATGCGCCACAAATTGGGAAAGCAATTAAAAGGATTATTCCTAAGATTCCCTTTGGCCCAAAAGTATTTAAATTAAATAATATATATATTAATACAGATGGAGCTACACCAAAAGATACTAAATCAGCTAATGAGTCTAGTTCTTTTCCTAAGTCGCTTGATACTTGTAGAAACCTAGCAACTCTTCCATCGTACCTATCAACTAAACCAGCTATAAGTATGAAAATACTTGCTAAAACATATTGTTTTTCAAAAGTTGAAAGTAGTGAAAATACACCACATGACAAGTTAATGAAAGTAAATATGTTAGGAATACAGCTTTTTCTCATATAATCACTCCTAAAATTACTTTTGTTTACAATGAATAATTATATCATATAAATTAATATAATATAAGAGGAAATATACATTTAAGATAATCTTAATGTAGTTATAGTAATCTTAAATTTTTATTAACTTAAAGAGGAGTTTCTCGACAATATTTGGTATTGGTGATATAATCCTCTGTAGTATTATTAGAGCGGAGGTATATTATGAAAAAGGTTAGGTTCATATATAACCCATACTCAGGTGAAAATATTATATTACATGAATTAGATAAAGTAATGAAGTTACATCAAGAAAAAGGATATCAAGTAGTTCCATATAGAATACAAAAAGATAAGGATATTGATGAAGCTTTTGACATTATAGATAAAGATTATAAGTATGTATTAGTTGCTGGTGGTGACGGTACAGTAGACTCAGTGGTTAATGCAATGATGAACAGAGGAATTGATCTACCAATAGGAATACTACCAGTTGGTACGGCAAATGATTTTGGTAAGTTTATAGGTATTCCTTCAGATGTTACAAAGGCATGTAATCAAATACTTGAATCTGAGCCTAAAGCGGTTGATATAGGAAAAATAAATGATAAGTACTTTATAAATGTGGCAAGTTCGGGATTATTTACAGATGTATCTCAAAAAACTGACTTAAATTTAAAAAATACAATAGGAAAACTTGCCTATTATCTTAAGGGGATAGAGGAAATTCCTAATTTTAGAAGATTAAAGGTTCACTTAAAATCTAAGGAAGTAGATTTTAATGGTGAAATGTACTTAATACTTGTTTTTAATGGACAGACAGCAGGAAACTTTAAGTTAGCAACTAGAGCTGATGTTAATGATGGGTATCTTGATGTTATTATGATAAAGGCAGTACCAATAATAGAGATATTACCTTTATTTATAAAGATACTTAAGGGAGAACATTTAGATTCAGATAAAGTAATATATTTTAAAACAGATGATATCTTAATAGAATCAGAGGAAGATATTGTTGTTGATATTGATGGAGAAAAGGGACCAGATTTTCCACTAAGAATTAGATGTATAAAAGGTGGAATAAAAGTTTTAGGAATAAAATAGTATATTTTTTAATAATTATAAGTAACAGTAGAGTAAGTTAGGAGTGTTCGGAGTGAATTTAGCCTATTATATTTTCTTGTTACTTATAATTTTTTTGCTTATTTTCTTAATGAAAAAGAATTTGAAGGTTTCTCCAAAGAAGATAAAAGCATATATGATGGTGGTAATGAGTCTTTTTGTTTTAAGATACATAGGATTATTTTTGTTATGCATAATGAAAGATGGTAGATTTGTATATATGTTAAAGCCATTACTATTTTTAAATCATCTTGCAATACCATTAATGATTTTAGCTTTGGCGTATGTATATTTAAGATGGGATAAGTTGAGTTTTAACATCAACTACATTATTGCAGTGGTATTAGTTATATTATACGTGGCAACAATGTTTACTATGAAGGGTAAGGTTATCTTTAATCCTATTTATGGATATATAATAAAGATATATAATGAAACAGCATTATTTTTAGGTTCATTAATGATTATAGGGAGTCTTTTAATTTATTGCATATATTTTTTAGACAAGCCTCATAATAATAAAAAAGGTATGATATATTTGATAATTGCATCATTAGTGGTGATATTAGAGAATATATTGTATTTGGGAGGATTACGATTATTTCCATATCCAATTTTCGGTGATGGAATATTTCTTATGATAATGGGATTTGCAATAAGCACCTTTAAAAAGTGATAAATAATTAATAATTTCGCTTAAAACTTTGCTTTTGCAAAGTTTTTTGTTTTTATAGAATTAAAGAGAAATTGCAAAGCAATTTCTCTTCCTTATTAATTATTCATTATCTACTTCTCTTTTTTCTAGAAGATTTACTATGATTTGATTTTCTTTTAGGAGCATCTTCATTACTTCTAGTATTATTTTGTGTTTTTTTAGAAGTGTTAGGTTTTACTTTTTTTCCACTATTATTTCTTGGTGGATTTGCAGGTATTAAGCAATCTTTTCCATTACCAATTAAATCTTCTCTACCAGCCTTAATTAAAGCTTTTTTAACTATCTCATAGTTCTTAGGAACTCCAAATTGAATTAGAGCTCTTTGCATATTTTTTTCTTCTTGAGTTTTTGGAGTATATACCTTTTCTCCTGTTAATGGATTATATCCTATATAGTATATTGTTGTAGATAAACTACCTGGTGTAGGGTAGAAATCTTGAACTTGTTCAGGTGTATATCCCATGCTTTTAACATATTGAGCTAACTCAATTGCAGCGTTTAAATCTGATCCCGGGTGAGAAGACATTAAATAAGGAACTAAATATTGCTTCTTACCTAGCTTCTTGTTTATATCAAAGTATTTATTAACAAATCTATCATATACTTCTCTTGTTGGTTTACCCATTTGAGCTAAAACTCTAGGAGTAACATGCTCAGGAGCAACCTTTAGTTGTCCGCTTATATGATGCTCACATAATTCCTTGAAAAATGTATCATCTTTATCATGAATCATATAATCATATCTTAAACCTGAACGAACAAATACCTTTTTAATTCCCTTTATAGATCTAACTCTTCTTAAAACAGATAAGTATTCTTTGTGATCTATAATAAGGTTTTTACATGGTTTTGGGAACATACACTGCTTATGTTTGCAAGCACCATGCTCTTTTTGAACATTACAAGCTCTGTGTCTAAAGTCAGCTGTTGGTCCACCAACATCATGAATATATCCCTTAAAGTCAGGTAAAGTTGTAAGAAGTTTTGCTTCATCAACAATTGAATCTCCGTCTCTAGTTTGTATTATTCTACCTTGGTGGAAAGTTAAGGCACAGAATGAGCATGAACCATAACACCCTCTATGACTTGTAATAGAAAACTTAACTTCTTGTATAGCTGGGATTCCCCCTAGCTTTTCATAACAAGGGTGATAAGTTCTCATAAAAGGTAAATCATATGTAAAGTTCATTTCCTCATTAGTTAAAGGAACTTGAGGGGGATTTTGAACTAAATATCTATCACCATGTTTTTGGATTATTCCTTTTCCTCTAATAGGGTCTTGTTCATAGTATTCAACTTTAAAGGCATCACCATAAGCAGTTGTATCTGTAGATACTTCCTCAAAAGAAGGAACAGTTATATATTTATCCAATCCTGATATATCCTTTGTTAAATAACAAGTCCCTCTAATGCCTGTTAAAGTATTTGCACTAGCACCATATTTAAACATTTCAGCTATTTGAACAATGGTTTTTTCACCCATACCATATATTAAAAGGTCTGCTTTAGAATCAACTAAAATACTTCTTCTAACTTTATTGTCCCAGTAGTCATAATGAGCAAATCTTCTTAAGCTTGCTTCAATACCTCCAATAACTATTGGTACATCTTTATAGGCTTCTCTTACTCTATTACAATAAACTATTACAGCTCTATCAGGTCTGTATCCGCTTTTACCACCTGGAGAGTAAAAATCGTCATGTCTTTTCTTTTTGGCAGCTGTATAATGGTTAACCATAGAATCTATATTCCCAGAGTTAACAAGGAAAGCATACTTAGGTTTTCCAAGTTTTTTAAAGTCATCTGCATTGTTCCAATTTGGTTGAGCAATAACACCAACCTTAAATCCTTGAGACTCTAAAGTACGTCCAATAATTGCTGTACCAAAAGATGGATGGTCAACATATGCATCTCCTGTAACTATAATAAAGTCTAATTGTTCTATATTTCTTTTTAATAAATCTTCTTTACAAATAGGTAAAAAATCTTTAGCTAATTTCATCTTAAAAACTCCAATTCAGATAAATTATTCCAAGAGGTTTCCACTAATTCTTGTCTATTTATATTAACATAGACATTTTTCATTTACAAATGGGAAAAAGTTGTTTACTTTTAGAAGTCATATAATATAATAAATATTGAAGGATAAGTGCTGACAACTATTGTCAGCTATTTTTGAGTATAACTATATTTGGTATTTTTAAACATAAAAGGTGGTGTAAATAATGGAGGGTGGGCCTCAGCATAGGTCATTGCCAAAACTGAATAAGAGTAAACCTAGAGGAAGCTCTGCATTATTTATAAGTTTATAATGTTCTTCCTCTAGGTAATAAGGAGGAAGCGTTATGAAAAGACTATCAGTTTTTCTATATTCACAGATATTAGGGAAAAATATCTATGATGAGTTTAATGATGTTTTAGGTTCCCTAAAGGATATTTATGTAACTACTGATGAAGGATATCCAAGAGTAATTGGGTACAAGGTGAAAAAAGATGGTTCCACATTTAACTATGAGTTTAAGAGTATATGTGTCTACGATGATAATGGAAGAATTGTTATCAAGACAGTAGGTAGTAGAGAAATATTAGCTAGAACTTATACTTATTTATTATCTAGGAATTTATTAGATAAGAATATAGTAGACATTAACGGTAAACAGGTTGTTAGAGTTAATGATATGAGAATGGCTGAAATTGCTGGGGAGTATAGAGTTGTAGCTGTAGAAACAGGACCATTAGCTAAATTCAGAAGAATGGGCATGAGTGGTGTTGGCAAGGTGTTATATAAGTTCCTAAAGAAAGATTATGAAGATAAGATATTAATGTGGGATGATGTTGAGTCTATAGAGATGGTTAATAATAACCTGCAGTTATCAAAGTCTTATAAGAAATTAACAGCCTTACATCCAGCTGATTTAGCTGATATATTAGAAGATCTAGATGAAAGTTCAAGAAGAGCATTATTTGAATCCTTAGATGAGGATTTAGCTGCTGAAACTTTCGAAGAAATTGAAGATGAATATAAAGGGAGCATAATTAAGGATTTATCAGAAGTTAAAACGGCTGAATTGCTAGAAAATATGGGCAATGATGAAATCGCCGATTTATTAGATGAATTAGATGAAGAAGAAAAAGAAAAGGTCTTAGTAAACTTGGAGCATGAGGATGCAGAAGAAGTACAAGAACTTTTAAGATATGAAGATGAAACAGCAGGTAGTATAATGACAAAAGAATTTATTTCTTTTGGGCTAAATGTTACTGTAGAAGAAACAGTTGAAATACTTAAGGAAATGCAGCCTGATGAAGAAGTTATGTATTATATTTATGTAACTGATGAAGAAGATAAAATTAAAGGATTAGTAATATTAAGAGATCTATTATTAAGCGATGGTAAGAAAAAGCTTTCAGAACTTATGGAAGAAAATATTACCACAGTTAAGCATACAGAATCTATAGAAGAAGTAATAGATAAGGCTGCTAAGTACGATTTGTTATCAACAGCTGTTGTAGATGAAAATAACAGGTTAATTGGTATAGTATTAATTCATGATATAATAGATGAAGAATTTTATCCATTATGGAAAAAGAAGAACAAATCAATTAAATAAGGAATAATATAGGAGAGAAATTGTTGTACAGTTTCTCTTTATTATTGTATAAAGAAAAAAATAAAAAACTGTTGACAATTTTAGGATAAAGCATATAATAAGATTATAAAGCATAGCAAAATACTCTGAATTAAAAACAGTGAAGAAGGAAAGTAACTTTTATGAGGTTTACAGAGAGAAAAGGTAGTTGAGAACTTTTCATCCATATTAATTGTGAAGTGCCCTTTGGAGTTGAGGTCTGAAATAGTAGTAAGATTTTCCGGGTTCACCCGTTATAGTGATAAGGTATGTGCACGTACCTGATAAAAGAGTGGGATTTTTATAATCCAATTAGAGTGGAACCGCGAATTTTACTTCGTCTCTATAATTAATAGAGTCGGGGTTTTTTTATTTGTAAAAAATTAGGATGAAAGTTTTAGCTAAACATTCCGGGATAGCTTTCACCCTAGGCAAAATAAAGTTATTAATACAATAAATTTTAGGAGGTTTTTAAACATGATCTATAATGGAATATTAGAATTAGTAGGAAAAACACCAGTGCTTAAGGTGAATGGTTTAGTTGATGAAAATAGTGCAGAGGTATATGTAAAGCTAGAAAAATTTAACCCAGGTGGTAGCGTTAAGGATAGGGCTGCTTTAGGTATGATTGAAAAGGCTGAAAAAGAAGGTTTATTAAAACCAGGAGTAACAATAGTGGAACCAACAAGTGGAAATACTGGAATAGGTTTAGCTATGATAGGGAAATTAAAGGGATATAAGGTTATAATAATTATGCCTGAAACAATGAGTAAAGAAAGAAGAGATTTAATTAAGGCATATGGAGCAGAACTTGTATTAACAGAAGGTAGCAAGGGAATGAAGGGCGCTATAGAAAAAGCTTTAGAATATGAAAAGCAAGGTGGATACTTTATTCCACAACAATTTGAAAATATAGCAAATCCAGAGAAGCACTATGCTACAACAGCAGAAGAAATATTCGAAGATATAAATGATTTAGATTACTTTATTTCAGGAGTTGGAACAGGTGGAACTGTAACAGGCGTTGGAAAAAACTTAAAGGAAAAAATAAGTGGATTAAAGGTGATTGCAGTTGAACCATCTAAATCTCCAGTTTTAAGTGGAGGGAATCCAGGACCACATAAGATACAAGGTATAGGGGCAGGATTTGTTCCGGGAAACTATGATAGTTCAATTATAGATGAAGTAGTACAAGTGACAGATGAAGATGCATTTAAAACTGCAAAAGACTTTGCTGCACAAGAAGGGGTATTAATAGGAATATCATCAGGAGCAGCAGTGTTTGCAGCATTAGAGTTAGCTAAAAAGGTAGGAAAGGGCAAGAAGATTCTTGCTATTGCTCCAGATGGGGGAGAAAAATATATATCAATGGGGTTATATGACTAGAAAATAGAAGCAAAGGAGTTGTGGCAATGTTCAAAACTTTAAATTATAACTTACGCAGAATTGTAGAAAATGATCCAGCAGCAAGAAGCAAATTAGAAGTATTATTATTGTATCCATGTATTCATGTAGAGATTGCGCATAAGTTATCACATTTTCTATATAAGCACAAATGGTTTTTCTTGGCTAGATTAATATCACAAATAGCTAGATTCTTTACTGGAATAGAGATTCATCCAGGTGCTACAATAGGAAAGGGATTATGTATAGATCACGGAATGGGTGTTGTTATTGGAGAAACAGCAGAGATTGGTGATGATGTTTTAATCTATCATGGTGTAACACTTGGAGGTACAGGAAAAGATAAAGGGAAAAGGCATCCTACTATAGGTAATGGAGTGGTAATAGGAGCAGGGGCTAAAGTATTAGGACCTATAAAAGTTGGAGATAATGCAAAGATAGGAGCTAATGCTGTAGTTGTTAAAGATGTTCCAGAAGGAGCAACAGCAGTAGGAATTCCAGCAAAAAATATTATTAGACCTAGTACGACTATTATTGAAATAAGTGACTTTAGGGGAGCAAAGAAAAAAATATTTAATGATATGGTGATATAAAAAATGAGTTTAAAGGAAGAAGTTTTGTCATACTGCAACAATTTAGGATTAACAAACATTGGTTTTGTAAAGTGCAGAAAATTTAATGAGCTTGAAGACTTTTACGAAAAAAGAAAAAAATTAAATATACAAAATGAGTTTGAAGAGGAAGATATTCAAAAAAGAATAAATCCAAATCATTATATGGAAGAGGGAAAGACTATAATTTCTATAGCTTTCCCTTATCTTCATGACAAAGAATATTTTGATAATGGATTTTCATTATACACTAGAGGTAATGATTATCACAGGGTACTAAAGGGTTACCTAGATAAAATTTGTGAATTTATAAGATTAAAGGGTGGAAAGGCTATATCCTTTGTAGATAGCAATACATTACCTGAAAGGTATATAGCTTATTTAGCCGGTGTAGGTTTTATAGGAAAGAACAATATGTTAATTACTAAAGAATATGGTTCCTATGTATTTTTAGGAGAAATAATTACAGATTTAGAAATGTATGATGATGATAATGGTAACTTTGAAGAACTTATGAAACATAAAGAATGTGGACAATGTGCTATTTGTTTTGGAGAGTGTCCTACAAAGTCAATTAATCCTAATAGAAAAAATTCTAATATATGTTTATCATATATTACTCAAAAAAAGGATCTAGAAGAGTGGGAAATTAAGGCCTTGAAGGGAAGAACTTTTGGGTGTGATAGTTGTCAACTAAGATGTCCATATAATAAAGAAATCAAGTTTTCTCAGATAGAAGGGTTTAAACCACTAGAGTTTATGGAGAAAGATTATAGCGATAATATAGTTAATATGGGGAATGGAGAATTTAAATCCACATTAAAGAATACATCTTGTGGGTGGAGAGGCAAGAATGTACTAAAAAGAAATGTTCTAATTAGGATGAAAATGTATAATGGAAAAGATGTTAGTGCAATAAAAACAGATTCTCCATATATACAAGAATATATTAATAGAATAAAAAATATTAAATAAAGAATATAATTTAAGCCTTAGTATTTGATAAATTAAAAATAAATCTATACTAAGGCTTTTTTGTAAATAGTATTTCATATCCAAAGTTTTGAAACTGCCGAATTAATTTTATCCCAAGATGTTTTAAAGCTTTCCATTTCTTCTAATCCTTCTGAGGTAAGAGAGTAGTATTTTCTATCTGGTCCTAAAGGGGATGGTCTCTTAGTACCTTTAATTAACTTTTTCTTCTCTAGCCTTAATAATAGGGGATACAATGAGCCTTCAGCAAACTCTGTGAAGCCTAACTCCTGTAATGTTTCGTATATTTCATATCCGTAGGTTTCCTTATTATTTATAATTTTAAGAATTACACCATCCATTAAACCCTTTAATAATTGGGAATTAGTTGACATTCTAATCACTCATTTCTATTAATTATATTTTATAGTTAATTAAGAAATCTTTTTTAAATAATTTTGAATTAATAAAATTGGAATCAATTCTAGAATAAATATTACTAATAATAAAGTATAGGGTAAATTTGTTGATAAAAAGGTAGAAGTTTCATTTAGTGAGTTAATAACACTAATATTAAATACTCCAAATAATCCCGCTATTATATATGAAATTAAATTAATAGAATTTTTCTTTATTTTATAAATAAACAAGTATGTTAATCCACCTACTATAAATCCAATTAGTGAATATACTATAGTTGATATTGTAATTGTATGAGTAAATAAAGTACCTATTAAACCTAAAATTGCGAATAAAAAGCTTGTTTTAATTACACTTAATATAAAATTAGTTCTGGAAATTGTAGAAGCATATGAATCTATAATATTATCAATAAAAGTAGAAAGATTACCTCCTATAACATCTAAAAAGTCTTTTTTAGAATTTTGATTTCTTAATAACATTTCATAAATATCTTCTAGAATTTCGTCTCTAGCAGATGAAGGTATTAAAGCACAGTTTATTTTACTTTTAATAGTCCCAAATCCAGTGTAATAATCTCCTTTTAATTTACTGATATCTAATTGCATAGTTAACCCTCCTTTAATATATTGTAAACATGATAGTAAGAAAAGAACTATCTTGTTTAACAAGTTACAACTACATTGTAAAGCAATATAGTGCCAAAGTCAAATTATTTGTGGAAGTTTTTCAAGAAATTCATATGTGATATAATATATTTCGGTGGATAAAAGTTACAATTACTTAGGAGGAGTTTATGTTTAATATAGGTTATATAGGTAATGGAAAGAGTACTAATAGGTATCATATTCCATTCGTATTAGAAAGAGATAATATAAAAATTAAAACTATATATAGGAGAAATCCAGAACATGATATTTGGAGCAAGATCCCAGGAGTTAAATATACATCGGATATATATGAATTATTAAATGATGATGAAATTAATCTAGTAGTAGTATGCACCCATCAAGATAGTCATTATGAGTATGCAAAAATGGTTTTGGAAAGCAATAAACATTGTTTAGTTGAAAAACCATTTATGAAGACATCAGAGGAAGCAAAAGAAATATTTAAATTGGCAAAAGAAAAGGGACTTATAGTTCAAACTTATCAAAATAGGCGCTTTGATAGTGATTTTTTAACAGTTCAAAAAGTAATAGAGGAAGGAAAACTTGGAGAATTATTTGAAATTGAAATGAATTTTGATTATTATCGCCAAGAGGTACCAGAGCATAGTAAATATGAAGGTGCTAATAATTCTTTTCTATATGGACATGGCTGCCATACTATAGATCAAGTAATTAGTTATTTTGGAAAGCCAGATAAGATTAATTATGATGTGAGACAATTGCTAGGGGAAGGAAAAATGAATGATTACTTCCAAGTGGATATGTTTTATGGTAATTTAAAGATATCTGTTAGATCAAGTTATTTTAGAATAAAGGAAAGACCTAGTTTTATAGTGTATGGAAAGAAAGGGTGCTTTATAAAGCAAACTAAAGACCGTCAAGAGGAACATCTAAAGTTATTCTATATGCCAGATAACAAAGACTTCGGAGTTGATACATTAATGCATTATGGGGATATAACTTATATTGATGATAGTGGTGAAATTCATGAGGAAAAGGTTAAATCTGTTCAAGGGGATTATGGTAGAGTATATGATGATTTATATGAAGCTATAGTAAATGGAGCTCCTAAAAAGATTAAAGATGAAGAAACCTTATTGTTGATGGAAATATTAGAAGAAGGTATAAAGGGGTTAAAGTAGTATATAAGGTAGGTGTAAGTTAAGTATGTTGTCACCATTTACAGTTAAATTGTTAAAAATATTACCAGAAGGGTTAGTAGTTACAGCAGCAAAGAAAATAACTAATAATTATTTGAAAAAGTTTGCAAGATTACATATAGAGGGATTTGAAGAGCTAGAACAATATGGGGGACCATTTATATTTATTTGTAATCACCTAAGTAATTCAGATGGTATTGTTTTAAATAAGTTATTAAAGGAAAAGTATGATCCATATTTTGTTGCAGGAGTTAAATTAACAAATGATCCTATTACAAATGTAGGGACCAAAATGGTAAAAAATATACCTGTTAAACCTAATACTGCAGACAAAGAAGCAATAACAACAATGGTTAAGACAGTTAAGAGTGGAGAAAATTTATTGATTTTTCCAGAAGGAACAAGAAGTAGAACAGGTGCAATGATTGAAGGAAAAAAGGGTATATTATTATTAGCAAGAATGACTAAGGCTAAGATTATACCTATCGGAATGAGTGGAACAGATAAACTTCTTCCAATTGATGAAGGAGGTAATATGGGCAGCGAAACTTGGCATGAAGCAGATGTAACAGTTAAGTTTGGTAAGCCAGTAGAGTTACCCAAGAGAATTAAGGAAGAAGATAAACATGAATATGATAATAAGTGCATGTATATTCTGATGAGGTCAATAGCTGAATTATTACCTGAAGAGTATAGAGGAGTTTATAAATAGATGAAGAAAAAAACAAAAGAGATTTTAGAGATTTTAAAAGAAACTTATCCAGATGCAAAATGTGAACTTAATCATGAAACTCCGTTTCAATTATTAGTAGCAACGATTTTGTCAGCTCAAACAACAGATAAAAAAGTTAATGAAGTTACAGAAACACTATTTAGAGATTATCCAGATTTAGATGCTTTTTTAACACTCTCTAATGAAGAGCTTGAAGAAAGAATAAAGCAAATAGGTCTTTATAGAAGTAAAGCTAAGAATCTAATAATGATGTGCAATCAACTTAAGGAAAAGTATGATGGAGAAGTACCTAAGACTATGGAAGGAATAACTTCTCTTGCTGGAGCTGGAAGAAAAACTGCAAATGTAGTTTTATCAAATGCTTTTGGTGTTCCTTCAATAGCTGTAGATACACATGTATTTAGAGTATCTAATCTTTTAGGATTGGCTGATTCTGATAATGTTCTAGAGGTTGAGAAACAATTACAAAAGGAATTACCAAAAAAGGAATGGTCCTTAGCACATCACTTATTAATATTTCACGGTAGAAGGTGTTGTATAGCTAGAAGACCACAATGTGGAGTATGTCCATTAGCACATTTATGTAAATATAAGAAGCAGAAGGATAAAGAGGATAAGAAAATAAAAAAGAACACTAAATTTTAATTGAAATACAACTAGTCCACATCAAGGATATTTTTCTATATAAGTGGTACTTAACTTGGCAAGCAGTATAGAATATAATATTATAGAAAAGTAAAAGAACTTTTAATGGAGGATAGGATTGTAATGAAGGTTGGAGTAATTATGGGAGGAATCTCGTCAGAAAGAGAGATTTCTTTAAAAAGTGGTAATTCAGTAGTTGAAAATATAGATAAGAATAAGTATGAAGTGATTCCTATAGTTATAGATAAGAAGGAAGACATAATAAATAAAGTAAAGGGAATTGATTTCGCTTTGCTTGCTTTACATGGTCAATTTGGAGAAGATGGTACAGTTCAAGCAGTTCTACAAACACTTGGAATACCTTATTCAGGGTGTGGTCCATTAAGTAGTGCTGCATGTATGGATAAGGATATGACGAAGAGTTTACTTGAAGCAGCAGGAATTAGAACAGCACCATGGATTAATTTAAGATCTGGGGATGAAATTAATTATGAGGATATAAAAGAATTAGGATATCCTGTTGTAGTAAAGCCTACTCATGGTGGGTCAAGTGTTGCTACTTTTATAATTAAAGAAGAAAAAGAGATTGAAAATGCTGTTAAAGAAGCTTTTAAGTGGGATAACGAAGTTATGATTGAAAAGTTTATAAAGGGGGATGAAATAACATGTCCTGTAATGGGAAGAGAAATGTTCCCTGTTGTAGCTATTAAGCCTCATGCTGAATTCTTTGATTATACTGCTAAGTATGCAGACGGTGGGTCAGATGAATTTGTAATTGAGCTTGAAGAATCTTTGCACAAAGAAGTAGAAAAGATGGCATTAGACACATATAGAGCACTTAAGTGTTCAGTGTATGCAAGAATAGATATGATTATTACTGAAGAAGGTATTCCATATATTCTTGAGGTAAATACTTTACCTGGAATGACAAAGGCAAGTTTATTCCCTAAGAGTGCAGCAGGAAGAGGAATAGACTTCAGCGGATTAATTGATTTAATAATTGAAAATTCTTTAAAAGAAAAAAGATAAATAGAAGTAGGAAAGTATTTTTTATAAGTACTTTCCTACTTTTTTATTATAGAATAAATAAGTGAAATTAGAATTCCTGAAACTCCTCCTAAAGCAAAGAATAGTTGTACATATCCAATTATGGTTCCGAGTAATGTTCCTAGACCTACCCCTAGTGCAATTCCTTTAGCTAAGTATTCGCATTGTTTATCTGATAAATAAATTTTCTTAAACATAAAGGCCCCCTCTTATATCTTCTATTTATTAGAGTATTTAAACCTATTAAATGTTTCAAAATATATAAAAAAGTTTAGATATAATATAATAAATGTATAATTGAATAATTTTAGGAGTGACAGCAATGAAAATTAATGATATAAAAGAAAAATTAAACTCTAAAGAGAGTTATATAAACGGGTGGGAAAAAATGAAAAGGGCATCCATAATAATTCCTCTCATAGATATAAACGAAGAAGTTTATATTTTGTTTCAAGTTAGAGCAAAAAAATTAAAAAGTCAACCAGGAGATATTTGTTTTCCAGGAGGAAAAATAGATAAATGTGAAACTCCAAGTGAAGCTGCATTAAGAGAAATAAATGAAGAACTTGGATTAAAAGATGTTGAAATAATAAAAGAAATGGATATTTTAATTAGACATGATGGTATGATAATACACCCTTTTGTAGCAAAGGTTAATAATATAGAAGAATTAGAGATAAATGAAGATGAGGTGGATGAAGTATTTTATGTTCCATTATCTTATCTTTTAGAGTATAGTCCTATGGAAGTAAGAAACAAGCTGATAGTTGAAAGAGGAGAGGACTTTCCGTATCATCTAATTAAGGGTGGGAAAAATTATAAGTTTAAAACAGGAGAGTATATATCTACATTTTATCAATATAAAGATTACGTTATATGGGGAATAACAGCATCGATGTTAAAGGATTTTGTAAATAATATAAAGTAGTTTCACCGTTAAGAAAATATTAAGAAGTTATCTACTTTTATATTAAGAAGTAGGAAGTAGAATAAAAACATAAACTCTGATAATATCTATGGTGAAAAAAGGAATTTAGAGGAGGAAATTAAAATGGAAAAAATATTAATAGTTGATGATGAGAAAGAAATAAGAGATTTAGTTGAAATATATTTAAAAGGCGAAGGCTATAAGACTGTAAAAGCAGGAGATGGAGAAGAAGCATTATATGCATTGAGAAATGATCCGGAGATAGATTTAATAATTTTGGATGTAATGATGCCAAAGTTAAATGGTATAGAGGCATGTTTGAAGATAAGAGAAGAAAGAGAATTACCAATAATAATGCTTTCTGCTAAGTCAGAAGATATGGATAAAATATTAGGATTAAATATGGGAGCAGATGATTATTTAACAAAGCCTTTTAATCCATTAGAGTTAGTAGCTAGAGTGAAATCACAGTTAAGAAGATATTATAGACTTAATCCTAAAGTTAAGGCACAGGTAATTGAGGAAATAAGCAATATTGTAACAATAGAAGATTTAGAAATTAATTTAGATACACATGAGATATTTATTGATGGTAAAGAAGTAAAGCTTACTCCAACAGAGTTTGATATATTAGTTTTGCTTGCAAAAAATAGGGGCAAGGTGTTCTCTATTTCCAATATTTATGAAAGTGTATGGAACCAAGAATTTATGGAGTCTGACAATACTGTTATGGTTCATATAAGAAAGATAAGAGAAAAAATAGAGTCTGATCCAAGAAAGCCTAGATTTATAAAAACCGTATGGGGAGTTGGATATAAAATTGAAAAATAATGATGATTTTATAAAAAGATTAGGAAAAAAGATATATAAATTAAAAATATTTAATCCTTTAAGAAAGTACATAGATATACTTATGATTAAAATAGAAAAATCTATACGATTTGAATTAATGGTTGTTGTGGGTATATGTTTTGCTGTTTCCTTTATCTTTTACGGAATGGCCAATAATGTAATGAGAAAGGAACACATTACTTCAAACATAGCATATAACTATCAAGAAATAGAGTATAGTGCTAAAAACTATGTTAACTCAATTAATGGTCAGAAAGGATTAAAGTTAGACGATAACAATTACTTTATTAATTTATTTGCAGGTGAGAGTGGAAAAGCTTATATTACAGACTTAGATGGGAATGTACTTCAAAAGTCTTCTAATGTTGTTGAAGATAAGATTGATATATTCTCTGTACTTTCTAGTGCAAATAGTAGCGAGTATGATAGTTACAGACCAATGGAAAGAAAGGTAATATATCCCCTTAACATATCAGATCAAAGATGTTATTTTATATATTCCAATACACCATCTGCACATATTGAAGAAGATACATATATTGTAAGTAATTCTTTTTTAGCCTTAATTCTTTCTTGTCTTGTTTTTATAGTTATATTTATTATAGTTACAAATAAGAAGATGAAATATTTAGATGAAATTGCTTCAGGATTAAAAATTATTGCAAATGGAGATTTAAGTCATCATATAGAAGAAAGAGGAAGTGATGAGATAAGAAATCTTGCATCTAATATAAATTATATGGCTGAAGAGGTTAATAGAAAGATTGAAGCAGAAAGAAAGGCAGAAAAGACTAAGGCTGACTTAATTACTAATGTATCCCATGATTTAAGAACTCCTTTAACATCTATAATGGGCTATATAGGATTAATTAAAGATGGAAGATATGAGAATGAAGAAACCATGAAAGAGTATCTTGGTATAGCCTTTAATAAAGCCGAAAAACTTAAGGGGTTAATTGAGGATTTATTTGAGTATACAAAACTTGATAATGGGGGGATAAAGTTAAATAAGAGCAAGGTTAATTTAACAGAGTTTTTATTTCAACTTACAGAAGAATTAACACCATTATTTGAAGAGAATGGATTAAGTATAATAAAGAGTGCAACAGAAGATAGAATAATGGTTGATTTAGATGCAGATAAAATGTTAAGAGTATTTGAAAATCTATTAACTAACTCAATAAAATATTCTTTTAAGCCTGGAAATATTGTAATTGGAGTTTATGAAAGTAATGGATATGCAACTGTCGCAGTAAGAAATAAGGGTGAGACAATACCAAAAGAAAAGCTAGAAAAGCTGTTTGAAAGATTTTATAGGGTTGAGGAGTCTAGAAATACTCAAACTGGTGGTACAGGACTAGGTCTTGCCATAGCTAAAAATATTGTAGATTTGCATGAAGGGCAAATTTGGGCTGAGTGCTATGGAGAAGATATTAGTTTCTATGTAAAATTAAAAATATCAAAATAAAAGTAACTTTCTCTCTATATATGGAATAACATGTTAGAGAGAAAGTATTTTTATTTTGGAGGAAATATGCAAAATAAAAGTCCAAATAGTAGGTTTGGAATTGATATTAATGAGTATACTCAAGGTGTAAATTTTCAAGTATTAGCAACAAAGATTGATTTTTTATACTTAAGAGCATCAGGGTCTGCGACAGGTAGATTTAGGGTAGATAGAAAGTTTATAGGATTTGCAAGAGAGGCTAGAAATTATGGGATTCCTGTAGGTGCATATCATTTTGGGGTACCATCATACGACCTGACTGATGCAGATAGACAGTGTGATGACTTTATAGATGTACTTCAGCAGGGATTTGGTGCAAAGGATTTTGGTGATTTGTTTCCAGTATTGGATGTAGAAACTCCTGTTGAAAACAAACTTCCAACAGCAACTTTAATTGATTGGATAGACAGATTTAGAAAGAGGTTTGAAAAGAAAACTAGAAGAAGATTAATGTTATATACAGGTGCATTCTTTATTGATGAATACAACAACTTCTATATTCCTGGTAGAGGATATCCACTTAAAAATATGTTATTATGGATTGCAATGTATACAAAGATACCTGGAAATCCTCCATATCCTAAGGATCAAGGGGGGTGGACTAAATGGAGAATATGGCAATTTAGCGAAGATTTAGTTGTAGAAGGTGTAGGAAACCCTGTGGACGCTAATTGGGGACCTGATAATGTGGATTTATTAACTCAACCTAGTATAGTAACTGGATTAAAAGCTATAGAAAGTGGCGGTGAAGTAATTGTTTCTTGGAATAGAGTTCCTGATGTTGATTTATTAGGATATAATATTTTTGCCAATGGGAATTGGCTTGGAACTGTAGATGCAGAAGACACAGAATTTAGAATTAAAAGAAGTAAAATACCTGTTAAGGCAGGAACAGCAGTAAAAATTGCAATTGAAGCTTTTGATTATGATGGGGAAGTATCAAAGAGAAGAGCTACAGTTACATTACAATAAAAAACTAAGAAAAAATTATATCAAGGATAGTGTTATTCTTGATATAATTTTTTTATTCTTTAGGAAATTATATCTATTATTAAATTGTGGATAACTTCAACAATTTAGCGATATATTAGTTCATTTCTTCCTAAAGAATAAAAAA
>NZ_JAHAIF010000095.1 GCF_018372875.1 Clostridium sp.
AATAACTGTATTATAAAAATTTACTCTTTAATTTTAAATTTAATTACAAAAAGCATTTTCTCAAACTTGAGAAAATGCTTTTTGTCTACAATCTGAGAGAAATTGTTTTACAATTTCTCTTTTTTATATAACTATAATGAAGAAACTTTGCCTTAGGCAAAGTTTCTTCTTAGCTCACCATTATCAATTAGACTTAATAAACTTATTACTTAATTCTATTCTTTCTCTACAAGTAGGATGATCATAAGCTAGCCATTTAATTACTGGATCAACATCAACTGGAGTTAAATTGCTTTCTATAAATCTAAGCTCTAAAACTCCATTTGTATATCCATCATTAGTTATTTCCATTGCAAAGGTATCAGCTTCTACTTCCATTTTTCTAGAGTAAGCTGTTTCAATTGGTGAAAATAAAAGTCCAATTACATTTAGCATAAATAATATATATGGTATTTTATCTATTTTTCTATAATCTTTAGTAGAAAATCTTCTCATTAAATTATGAACTAACATCAATGTCATTAGTGTCAATAAAGAAGATATTATTGTTGATTTCTGAATATGGTTTAATTTATAATGCCCCATCTCATGAGCTGCTACTGATAATACCTCTTTTTCACTTAATCCATTTAAAGTAGTATCCCAAAATACTATTCTTCTACTATTATTAATTCCTGTCATATAAGCATTCATACTATTTGTTTCACCACTTTTAGGAATAACCTTTATATCTAAATTTTCTATTCCAGCTTCTTTTGATAAATCTATTATTTTGCTCTTTAATTCTCCATCCTCCATAGGCACTAATTCATTTTGGACCTCATCAAAATACGGATAAATATAATTACCTATTAGAGATACGCTTATTAGTATTACTGCCGATAAAAAATACCAACTTTTTCTCTTAAGAAAAATAACATATATTATAGCTACTATTGGCAGTGAAATAAGTAAATCTATAGAATCACTTACTATATAATCTTTAAGAAAATCTAAAAATCCTAAATTACTTAATCCAACAAGTCTTCCTCTATAGAAAGAACTAAAAAGTGATTTAGGAAACATTAAAATCATATTAAATAGATAATAAATAACAAAAAGAATACCACCTTCAACTAGCTTAAACCTCAATTTCCATTCCCTTATTAATCCAATTCCACCATAAATATAAAATAATATAGGAAGAATAAGGCTTAATACAATGCCACTATAAAAGTATAATTTAGTAAACTCATAATTTGCAGCTACTTTATCTGGTGTTTGTGGAATAATTATCTCACCATCCTTTATCTCGCACTCTACTTTAACTTTACTTTGAAGAGCCTTCTTATTCTTATTTTCTAATACCATAGTCATTGAGAATAAAAATATAAAAATAAGAGAAAATGCAAGAAAGGTTTTTAAAAGAAACTTTTTCATTTTATCTCCTCCATCCATGTTTATATATATTTATATAGCCGTAAAAATATTTCTAAAAACTATGTAAACATTTAACTTATTTCCTTTATATAATTGTAAATTTTTTTATAATTATGTATAATAAAGATATATTTAGTGGGGAGGACTTATTTATGGATTTTAGTACTAAAAATATGATAAAAGCTTTACTAACAGATGCTGTATTATCTATAGGATTTTATTTTTTCTTTGGTATGAAGCTATTACCATTAGCTATTTTAATAGGCACTTTTTTAAGCATATCAATGTTCTTTAACCCAAGCAAACTTCAAAAGGCAAGAAGAGAAGATGAACATAAAGCAAATTCTCAAATTGAAGTACCTAAAGAACTTGATCCAAAAGAAATATCTGAAGAAGATGTTAAGAGTTTAGGATTAGGTGATATTGATATAAATATAGATGAAGATTCAGAGAACTAATGCTATAAATTATAAAAGGAGCTGTCGCATTAGCGGAATAAAATCCGTTAGCGACAGCTCCTTTTTTCCTATTTTACGAATAACCTTTAGATATTATTTGTACTTAAACA
>NZ_JAHAIF010000020.1 GCF_018372875.1 Clostridium sp.
TAGGGGGTCGTTGTTTTTTTTATGAAAAAAACTTACGAAACCTTGATATATAAAGATTTAAAAAGAAAAGTAGTGTAAATAAACTTTACACTAACATATGTAGTAGAGGGGGGAATATATGAATGATTTAAGAATATGAATTTTTACCTGAAATAAATGCAGAAGAAACTGAAGAGAATAAAAGTAGTAATTCTAATGAAGTAATAGGAGATTCACCATATCCTTGTTGTAGGTATATTACAATTCCAAATAAAGGAGATGCACTTGCTTATATATGCCCGGTGTGTTGTTGGGAAATTGATTTAAATAATGGATTAAGATTAAAAGAAGCTAGATATAACTATAAAGTTTTTGGTGTATCACAGAAAAGGTTAAAGCTGAATAAATATAAATTAAGAGAATTTTGTGAGGGTGAAAATGTCTAATAAAGAAAAGTTATATTTTAATGGAGATATAGTGACACTTGAGGATGATCTATATGCTGAAGCAGTGTTAATTAAAGGAAGAAAGATACATAAGTTAGGAAAAAAAGAAGATTTACTTAAAGAAGCAAGCAAAGATGTGGAGATAATTAATCTACAAGGAAAAACATTAATGCCATCATTCATAGATGCACATAGTCATTTTTCTGGATATGCTAGTTCCTTTACACAAGTAGATTTGGTAGAAGCAGTAAATTTTGAGGAAATTATTGATGCTATACAAAAGTTTATTAAAAAGAATAACATACCTGCTGGAATGTGGATTCAAGCAAATGGCTATGATCAAAATTATTTAGAAGAAAAGTCTCATCCAACTAAGGCTCTTTTAGATAAAGCAGCTCCTAATAATCCACTTATTGTTAAACATAAGTCTGGACATATGGGAGTACTAAATACTATGGCAATCAAGGCTTTAGAGATAACCATGGATACACCAAGTCCAGAGGGTGGAATTATAGAAAAGAAGGATGGAGAAGTTACTGGATATCTAGAAGAAAATGCATATATAAATTATATTCAATCTATACCAGTTGTATCTAATGAAGAATTTATGGATTCTTTAGTTAAGGCTCAAAGTGCATATGCCAGCTATGGCATTACAACTGTTCAAGAGGGAATGGTTGTAGATGCATTATCAGATATATTCCAGTATTTAATACAGGCTAAACTCCTAAAAATAGATTTGATTGGATATTTAGATATAGGGAATGCTAAATTATTAAAAGAAAAGTTTGCAAATTGCTTTCAAAGGTATGTTAATCATGTAAAAATGGGAGGATATAAGACTTTCTTGGATGGATCCCCACAAGGTCGTACTGCATGGATGAGGACCCCGTACTTAGGAAAGGAAAAGAATTATTATGCATATGGAGTACAAAAGGATGAAGAAATAGAAAGTAAATTAGAGAAGGCATTAAGGGAAGATATGCAGATATTAGTTCATTGCAATGGAGATGCTGCTTCTCAACAATTCATAGATCAATATAAAGTTGCAAAAGAAAGAACTCATTCAAATAATAATAATATAAGGCCTGTTATGATACATGCTCAATTATTAGCAGAAGATCAATTAGATGATTTAAAACTTTTAGAGATAATGCCATCTTTCTTTATGGCTCATGTTTATTACTGGGGGGATATTCATATAAAGAATTATGGAATGGAAAGAGCAAGCAAAATAAGTTTGGCAAAGTCAGCACAAGATAAGGGAATACTATATACATTTCATCAAGATGCACCTGTTATAGAGCCTAATATGTTAGAAACTATATGGTGTGCTGTTAATAGAATAACTAAAAGTGGGGTTCTATTAGGAGAAGAAGAAAGGGTAAGTCCTTTAGATGCATTAAAAGCTGTTACAAAAAATGCAGCATACCAATATTTTGAGGAGGATATTAAAGGTACCTTAAAAGAAGGTAAGTTAGCTGATCTAGTTATATTAGATAAAAACATACTGAAGGTTGACCCTATGAAGATAAAAGATATACAAGTTGTTGAGACTATTAAAGAAGGGGAAACTATATTTAAAAAGCAATAGTTATAATTTTAAAAAGGGTGGTTTATCCACCTTTTTTTATTCGTTTTATTATTATGTGGGATATTTAAGAATGTAGATACTATTACAAGATAATCAAATACAGGAAGGTACAGGTTCTGAATCTATATTAGAGTCTAATCTTTCAATTAAGGAGAGAATACAAAAGTATTTAGGATCTGATATAAATAGGTTTGGATTTATTTATTATGATTTAACAAGTGGAGAAAAGATAGCAATAAATGAAAATAAGGTTTTTACGGCAGCAAGCACATATAAGGTTGGACAGGCATACTTCAAGGTCAAGTAAATACTACTTTGGCTAAACTAGTATCTCTAAGTAAGTTGTTAGAGTTATCCATAACTCACTCAGATAATATTGCTACTAGAATGCTTAATAGAATATTGGGTGGAGCTAAAGGCGTAAGGCAGAATATGAATTCAATGGTAGGATTGAGTTGTGATACATCAAGTAATAAGACTACGCCTGAGATTCAATTTAGGCTATTAAAGAAGTTATATGAAAACAGAAATGATAAGTATTATTCACGATTAATAAATAATATGAAAAATACAGTATTCCATGATAGATTAGATAAATATCTTCCATACAATATGGTTGCACATAAGATAGGTAATTATGGTGGTGCTGTTAGTGACATAGGAATAGTGTTTACGGACAAGCTATATGTAATAGTAGCATATGCAGAAGGTGTAAGTGGGCCATCTGAAAAAATATCTAAAATATCAAGAATTATATATAATGAACAATTGAAAAAGTAATTAACCAAAGGGGTGTATAAGCATAAGAGTTTTACCTTGGGCTTATACACCCCTTGTTTATTAAATATGCAAAAGTGTGTTTAATAAATTCTTTTGTGACAATAATTAAAAGAGAGGTTATTTTTATTGAAATATTGTATAATGGTATGTGTATAATTTGCTAAAGATGGCTATATTGCTTGTCTTGATAAATAATATAGCAGATACTATAATATATTAAGCAAAAATTGTACAAGTATTTTTAATAAAATATATAAGAAGAAGTATATTAAGTTAAAATACAATATTTATAAATATAATTTTTTGGAGGAAGTACCTAAATGGTTTCTAATAAAAAGTATAAAAAGTTAGGTGTTATAGGTGGCATGGGACCTAAAGCTACACAATTATTCATGGGAATGATTATAGATAAAACAGATGCAGAGAAAGATCAGGAACATATTCCTATGATAGTATTAAATGATACAACTATACCTGATAGAACTTCATGTATATTAGCTGGAAGAGAACAAGATGTATTAGATATATTAATAGAAGACGCAAATATGCTTGAATGTAATGGCTGTTCTGTAATAGCTATTCCTTGCAATACATCACATTATTTTGTAGATAAGGTTCAGCAAGAGATAAATATTCCTATTATAAATATGATAAAAGAAACAGTTAATTATATATCTTCTAAAAAGAAAAACATGAAGAAGGTTGCAATATTAGCTACAGATGGAACTATAAGTGTAGGTGTATATCAAAAAGAATGTATGAGATTAGATATAGAAAGTTATGTTCCATCAAAAGAAAGTCAAGAATTTATTATGGATATAATATATAACCAAATTAAAAAGGGTAAGATTGGTGATTATGATATGTTCCTTAAAATTGAAAATGAGTTAAAGGCTAATGGTTGTGATGGAGCAATATTAGCGTGCACTGAGTTATCATGTTTTAAGAAACAACATGAGTTATCTGATTTCTATGTAGATGCTATGGAAGTGTTAGTAAAAAAATCAATAGAAATGTGTTCAAGAGAATAATGTAGAAGAGGTGTGTTATGAGTAAATTATGTAGATTAGAACAGTATCTAGAGCTTTTAGAAAGTAAAGACTTAGTTATAGAATATAGTATCAGTAATGAATTAGAAAAAACTCCTATTAAGTATATATCTTGTAATTCAAAAGATATAACATCCAATACACTTTTCATATGCAAGGGTGCTCACTTTAGAGAAGCTTTTTTATCTGATGCAATAGATAGAGGGGCAATTTGCTATATTAGTGAAAAGAAATATAACGGAATAATGGATAGTCCCTATATTATAGTTAATGATATTAGAAAGGCAATGGCATATATTGCAGATTATTTTTATGATAGGGCATGGAGCAAGTTAAATTTGGTGGGGATTACTGGAACAAAAGGAAAGTCAACAACTACATATTTCATAAGATACATATTTGATGAATATCTAAGAAGTATTAATGAGCCATTAAGTGGTGTTGTGTCATCTATAGATACATATGATGGAGTTATAGATATTAAGTCGCATATTACTACACCTGAGTCAATGGATTTGAATAAGCATTTTAATAACGCAGTTAAAAGTGGAATAAAGTACATGGAGATGGAAGTATCTAGCCAGGCATTAAAATATGATAGAGTTTTAGGAGTGAACTTTAATGTTGGATGTTTCTTGAATATAGGATATGACCATGTAAGTGATATAGAACATAAAGACTTTGATGATTACTTCAAATCAAAGCTTAGAATATTTGAACAAAGTGAAGTGGCTTGCGTTAATTTAAATACGGAGCACTTAGAAGAGGTTTTAGAAGCTAGTAAAAAGTCTTCTAAGGTAATAACTTTTGGGTTAAACATAGAAGATGCAGATGTATGTGGTTATGATGTAAGAAAAGATGATAATTATATACTATTTAGAGCTAAGACTAAGAGATTTGATAGAGATTTTAAGTTATGTATTCCAGGATTATTTAATGTAGAAAATGCACTAGCTGCTATAGCAATTTGTGAAGTTTTAGATATTCCTGAAAAGTATATATATGAAGGCTTAAAAAAAGCAAAAGTTAAAGGAAGAATGGAAGTTTACAATAATGAAAATAAAAAAATAATTGCAATTGTAGACTATGCACATAATAAGTTGAGCTTTGAAAAGTTATTTGAGTCGGTAAAAGCAGAATATCCAGGAAGAAAGATAGTTACTGTATTTGGATGCCCTGGTAAGAAAGCTTTAGATAGACGTAAAGATTTAGGAGAAATATCAGGTAGATATTCTGATAAGGTAATAATAACAGAAGATGATCCAGGAGAAGAATCAGTAGTTGATATATGTAAAGAGATATCTAGATTTGTAGAAGTTCAGGGGTGCAATTATTCAATAGTTATTGATAGAGGTAGAGCTATAGAAGAAGCAATTATGGATGTAAAAGAAGAGAGTGTTATATTAATTGCTGGTAAGGGTAATGAAACTACTCAAAAGAGGGGAATAGAATATATTGATTATCCTTCTGATGTTGAGTTTACAAAGAAATTCTTATATCAATATGATAGAAAGCAACATCATAATAAAAAGTATTAAATACATACCAAAGTTGATATAGCTTTAATAATAGTGTTATACTTGATAAGAACATTAAAATTTGGAGGATGAATATCATAATGAATAAGAGAGATTTCATACCTGTTATTTTAGGGACAGATACTAATATGTATGGAATGGCAAAGTCTTTTCATATGCAATATGGAATTAAAAGTGTTGTAATAGGAAAAGCATGCCTGTTTTCAGCAAGAAATTCAAATATAATAGATGTAAAATTATTTGATAAATTTGATACACAAGAAGTATTTTTAAAAACTTTAGTTGGTGTTTCAGAAGAGTTATCTAAGGAAGCAGAAAAATTAATACTTATTGCAAGTAGCGATAATTATGCGGAGTTAATTATTAATAATAAGCATGAGCTAGAAAAGTACTACTGTGTTCCATATATATCAAGAGATATGATGGAAAGATTAATAGATAAGGAAAGTTTCTACAATGTATGTGAGGAATATGGGTTAGATTATCCTAAAACATATATTTGCACTAAGGAAACAAAGAATAATTTAGATTTACCATTTAATTATCCAATAGTAGTTAAGCCAGCAGATAGTGTACTATATTTTGAAACACATTTTGAAGGAAAAAAGAAGGCTTATATTATAGAGTCAGAAGAAGAATATAAAAATGTAGTAAACACTATTTATTCAACACAATATGATAAAAACTTAATTGTTCAGGAATATATTCCAGGTGATGATACATCTATGAGAGTTCTTAATTGCTATGTAGATAAAGATAGTAAGGTCTCTATGATGTGTTTGGGAAAAGTATTGTTAGAAGATTGTACACCTACTCTTATTGGGAATTATGTTGCAATACAGAATGATTATAATGAAGAGATTTTTGAAAAGTATAAAGCCTTCTTAGAGAAGTTAGGATATAGAGGATTTGCCAACTTTGATATGAAATATGATAAAAGAGATAACAAATATAAAGTTTTTGAGATAAACATAAGACAAGGTAGAAGTAGTTTTTTTGTTACAGGATGCGGAAATAATTTAGCTAAGTATTTAGTAGAAGATTTAGTATACGGTAAAAATTTACCTACTGAAATAGCTGATAAAGAACACCTTTGGTTAGGGGTTCCAAAGAAATTAGTACTTAAGTATCTTGATGATTCTAGACTTAAAGAGGATGTTAATAGATTAATAAGTGAAAATAAATATAGTTTTACTTTATATTATGATAAAGATTCTAATTTAAAGAGAAAGCTCCGCGTCTTTTCTTACTATAGAGGCTATAACAAGACTTACAAGATACACTTTAAAAAGAAGAATTAATAAACAAGTGGAGGGGTTCTCATGCCAGTATTAGATATCAATAATAGAGAAGAGGTTGAAAGATATATAAAATTTACTAAGACTTCAAAATATGCTACTGCAACTCAAGATATGGAGTGGGCACTAGTTAAGAAAGATTGGAAAAGTGAACATGTGTATGTTGAAAGAGATGGGGAAATAGTAGCTGCAATGTCTCTATTAATTAGATCATTTGTTTTAGGATATACAATGATATATGCTACTCGTGGACCAGTATGTGATGTTTATGATACTGAATTAGTATGTGAACTAATTAAAGAAGTGGATAAGGTAGCTAAAAAGTATAAAGGATTCATGCTACGATTTGATCCAGAAGTCTTATTTGATAAAGAATTAGATAAGAAATATAGAAGTTTAGGTTTCTTAGTTAGAAATGAAGGATTTGGAAAATCTGATCTAATTCAACCAAAGTACAATATGATTTTAGATATTAAAGATAAAACTGAAGAAGAATTAATGAGTGAGTTTAGTAATAAAACTAGATATAATATAAGACTATCAAAGCGTAAGGGTGTTACAGTATATTATGATAATAGTGATGAGGCACTTAAGAAGTTCTATGAAGTTTATAATACAACAGCTGAACGTAATAAGATAGGAATGCGCCCATTTGACTATTTTGTTAGAATGAGAGATGCATATAAAGATGAATTAAGAGTTTATTTAACTGAGCATGAAGGAGATACTTTGTCAGGAGCAGTTACCATAAACTATGGAGATAAGGTATGGTATGCTTATGGTGCTAGTTCTAATGAAAAGCGTAATTTAATGCCAAACTACTTAATGCAATGGGAAATGATTAAGTGGGGATTAGAAACTGGAGCAGAAAGATATGACTTTGGTGGAGTGTTTGAGTTAAATAATAATGATGGTTTATATAAATTTAAAGAAGGATTCTGTAGAAAAATTGGAGCTACTGAATTTATTGGAGAGATAGACAAGGTATATAATAAAACAATGTACTTTGCATTTACAAAAGTTATACCTAAAATACAAAGTATGAGGGTAAAAAGGTTAAGAAATAAAAAATAGTTTTTAAAAAGTGAATTCATATGAGTGAATTCACTTTTTATTTGCAAATAAATAGAGTTATAAAAATTAAAGTTTATTAATAGATAATAATATATCATGATGAAAAAGAGGTAGGTATGGATTCAGATAATTATAATGGATTTGAAGAGTTTTTTTGCAATATGTTTAATTTTGTTAACAATTCTGACGATATAAATAAAGATGAGTACTGTGGTGATATGCCAGGAGGTTTTCAAGATTTAAATCCTCAGCTTTTTTCTTTAATGGGACAAATTGTAGGTATGGTTATGTCTGGAAGTCTACCTTTTAATGTTCAAAATGCTATAGCAAATTGGTTAATGTTAGTAGGACAAACTATTGAAACATATAATGCACAACAACAATATTTTCAAAGTGGTCCAGGACGTTATTATGATCTTAAATATAAAAATGTAACTAATCCGTTTTGTCCGCAAAGTAATCAATCTAGTGCATATTCAGGCACAGGAGAATCAACATCAAAAAATACTTCTGATATGGATCAGCTTAGAAAAGAAATAGATAGGTTATCATTAGAACTAGATAGATTAAGAAAAGAAGTTCATGGTCAATAAAAGAAATGTATTTACTAAAAATGTATAAATACCTTATAATTAAGTGATCAATTTACAATAATTATTATTAATTTTACATTAAAGAGATGGGTATGAGGTATGAAAGAAATATTATTAAAAGATGTTATAACTATTGTGCATAAAACAATAAATTCCATAGATAATAGGCTACTAGAACATGGGGAGCAGGTAGCATATATAATGATGAATTTACTAAAAGAAAGAGATACAAATGATGAAAATGAGATAATAGATTTGTGTATAGTATCCTTGTTTCATGATATTGGTATATATAAAATAAGTGAAGTAAGGAGGTTATTAAGTATTGATTGTTATTATAGCTGTAACAATAAACTTAATAATGTAGAGGAAGTGACGGATTTATTAAGTGTTGATTCTCTTAGTCCTTTTGACCATGCAATATATGGCTCATTATTTATTAAATACTTTTCACCATTGAGTAAGTTATACAAGGTTGTTTTAGGACATCACTTTACATATAAATATATAAAACTTAAAAATATAGATGTACCTAAAGAGGCTATAATGTTAGGCTTAGCAGATTATTTTAGTGTGCTAGTTTTGAATAATAAGGAATTAAGTAATTATGAAATTAAAAAGATGTCTAATATATATACTTTAGAAAATGTACAATTGCTTTTAGCTGCAATTAATAAGAATGATATTAATACAAAACTTAAAGATAAATCATATAAATCTGAGTTATATGATTTCTTAAAAAATAAGAGGCTAAAAAGAGAAGAAGTATTTGATTATGCTAGAATGTTAGCTTATGCTATAGACTTTAGAAGTGAGGTTACTGTTAAACATAGTATAATTGTAGAGGCCATAAGTTATGAGATAGGAAAGTTAATGAGATTAGATGAAAAAATATTATATAAATTAAAAATATGTGGGATATTGCATGACATAGGAAAGATAGCTATACCTGTACATATATTGGAGAAAGATAGCAGGTTGACTGGTGAAGAGTTTGAAGTTATAAAAGAACATGCTATTATAGGATATGATATTTTAAGTGGATTAAATATAGATGATATTAGAGATATTGCTACTTTACATCATGAGAAGATCGATGGAAGTGGGTATCCATTTGGTCTTAAGGGTGATGAATTATCTACAGAAATAAGAGTTTTATCTATAGCAGATATATTAAGTGCATTAGTTGGAAGAAGAAGTTATAAAGAATCTTTCAGTAAAGATAGAGTGATTAAGATACTGAAAGAAATGTGCGATAATAATAAAATAGATAGGGATATTACAAATCTAGTTATACTAAATTATGATTCTATATTGAATATGGCAAATATAAAGTCGAAGAAAATAATGGATATATATTTAGATATAAAGAAAGAACATAAAGATTTGCGTAATATTTTATAGATAAATATGTTACATATTAATTACAAAGGCAATAAGCATATTTACGGAAATAATTACCTCTGATACTATTAAATTATAGGGAATTAGGGGGGAAATAAAATGAAAAAGAATTTAGATATAGTTTTAGGTGGGATATTAACAGGATATTCTATATTGGTGAATTTATTAAGTTTTAGAAAGATTGCCTTTAGTGAAGTGTTTTTTATATCTGGTATATTATTAATAATTTATCACTTTATTAAGAAGAAAATATACAATAATGAAAAATTAAAGCTATTAGATAAGGCCATTAAGACCCTTATATGTATTGGGTTAGTTGTATTTTTCATTATAGAAAGTATTATAATATGCTATCCAAAGAAAAGTATAGAGAGCACTGATTATATTATTGTTCTAGGTGCAGGGCTAAATAATAGGAATGAGTTAAGTCAAACTTTAAGGGATAGACTTAATACTGCATTATATTGTCTTAATGAATATAATAATGATAGTTATATAGTGGTTTCTGGTGGTCAAGGTGAAGATGAAGATATGTCAGAAGCAGAGGCAATGGAAAGATATTTATTACAAAAAGGTGTTAGCAAAGATAGAATTATAAAAGAAAATAAATCTAGAAATACATTTGAAAATTTTAAGTTTTCAAAGGAAAAAATTGAAGAGCATAGTAATAAAGAATTAAAAGACGTAAGTGTAAAGATAGTTACAACAGATTTTCATGCTTTCAGAAGCAAGATGTTAGCAAAAAGAAATGGTTATGAAAATATTGAAGTATATTCAAGCAATACAGTAAATTACTTAGTTCCTGTATTTTATACAAGAGAAGCTGTAGCTTTAGTAAAAAGTTATTTTTTTGATAGATAAAAAGGAACCTCTAGCAAAGTTGTTTGCTAGAGGTTTTTATATTTATAGAAGTCTTCCCATCATAACTCCCATAGCAGAAGCCATCATAAGACCTCTTGTCCATCCACTTGAATCACCTAAACAGTGAAGTCCTTTTATATTAGTTTCAAAATTTGTATCTAATTTTATTTTATTACTATAAAATTTAATTTCTGGTCCGTAAAGAAGTGTTTCTCTACTTGCAAATCCAGGAACTACTGTATCCATAGCTTCAATAAAGTTTAATATGTTAGTCATAGTTCTATATGGTATTGCAGAAGTTAAATCACCTGCTTCAGCATCTGGAAGAGTATGTTTTACGTTTGATTCATAAAGTTCATGTTCCCATGTTCTCTTACCATCTAAGATGTCACCATATCTTTGAACTAATATCTTTCCATTACCTAGCATGTTAACAAGCTCAGCTACTTTTTTACCATATTCAATAGGCTCGTTAAAAGGCTCAGCAAAGTTATGAGAACTTAATATAGCTAAATTAGTATTATCAGATTTTAGGTTTTTATATGAGTGACCATTAACTATAGCAAGGTTATTATCATAGTTTTCTTGGCTTACAAAGCCACCAGGATTTTGACAGAAGGTTCTTACCTTGTCTTTAAAAGGAAGAGGATGGCCAATTAACTTTGATTCATAAAGAACATTATTAACACTCTCCATTACTTCGTTTCTAAGCTCTACTCTAACGCCAATATCTACTGGCCCTGCAGAGTGGTTTATATTATGTTCAACACACATGTCCTTTAACCAGTCAGCACCTTTTCTACCTGTAGCAACAACTACTTTATTGCTAAATACTTCTTCATTCTTTTTCTTAGTTAATGAATCAGTTAATAATGCTCCAGTAATAGAGTTATTTTCTATAATTAAGTTTTTAACTAATGTATCAAATTTAATTTCAACACCAACTTCTAATAGGTGATTTTGTATTTTTAAGTATATTTCTTGAGCCTTTTCTGTACCTAGATGTCTAATAGGACAATCTACTAATTTTAGTCCACCTTGAATTGCTTTTCTTCTAATTTCTTTAACAGCATTATTATTATCTATACCCTCAACTTTAGTATCAGCACCAAAATCTAGATATATTTTATCAGTATAATCAATAAATTCTTGAGCAGTTTTTGCTCCAACAAGGTTTGGTAGATCACCACCAACTTCATAGCTTAATGATAACTTTCCGTCTGAGAATGCACCAGCACCAGAGAAGCCTGATGTGATATGACAATAAGGTTTGCAAGAAACACAAACATTTGTCCTGTCTTTAGGGCAATGTCTTTTATCTATTTGTTTTCCAGCCTCAACTAAAAGAATTTTAGATTGTGGTTTTTGTTTCTTAAGTTCATATGCAGTAAAAATTCCTGCAGGACCAGCACCAACTATAATTACATCATAATTCATTATAAACATCTCCTCGTAAATTAAGATAATATACTTAGTAGACACTTATAGCCCAGAGTAATTTACGGTAACCCGGTAGAAACATCCAACCCATATTGTAGGATTTATATAAGTGAACGATTTATGTAAAAGTAACAAAAAAGTTCTAACTACAAGGTGATTTTAGCTTATTTTATGTATAAAATCAATACAAAACTGTAAAAATATAAAATAAGAAACAATAAAACACGAATATTATTCGTATTTTATTGTTTCTTTATCCCAGATAAACAGTTGCTTAGGGTTATTTAAACAGCCAAAAATATTTTTTTTAAAACCTGGTATTTTTTTATCTAAATCTTTGATTAGTTCTTTCATATCTTGCCTTTTAGTTTTTCCATCAGCAGGACAAGGATTCTTAATAATAGGTAGCTTGTTATTTAGAGCAAATTTTATAATAGAGCTTTCATTTATATAAACCATAGGTCTAATAAGGGATAAGTTGTTTTTATCCATATAGCTTTTAGGAGAGAAACAATTAATTCTACCTTCATAACAAATAGAAAGTAAAAAAGTTTCTAATGCATCATCCTTATGATGACCTAATGCAACCTTATTACAACCAAGCTTACTTGCATTATCATTTAAGGCGCCTCTACGTAAATTTGCGCATAGAGAGCATGGATTTTTTTCTTTTCTAATATCAAAAACTACCTCTTTTATATTAGTTTCAACTTCATAAAAAGGTACTTCTAATTCTTTGCATAATTTTTGTAAGGGAGAGTTATCTACTCTACCTGGATTTAGCGTTATAGCTATTAAATCAAAAGATTCTGGGGAAAACTTTTTATAAGCATTTAATAGATATAGTAAAGTTAAGCTATCCTTACCTCCAGACAGTCCTACTGCAATTTTATCTCCATTTTCTATTAAATTAAAATCATTTATAGCTTGTCTCATTTTACTAAGAAGCTTTTGCATATATATTTCCTCCTATGTTATAAATTTATTATAATTTTATAACAAAAAGCAAAATTTAAAAATATACTTATTATATTTTAAGTTGACTTTAACTTACTATAAATAAATAGAAAATTTAAAATAAATTAACTTAATTTATATTTATTTTGATTTATATAATATTTATACTATAATTAAACTTTCTGTAAATGGAGGGTGCTTATGATTAAGAAAGATTTTATGAAGGAAATTGAAAATTCATTAAAAATTGTTAAAAGAGAGGTTGATAAAAATATAATAAATGGAGATATTAGTAAGGCTAAAGAGGCTATAAATAATCAACTAAAGGGGTTAGTAGGATTAGATATAATGACTATTGATACTCTTTCATTTAGTAGTATTATTGATATTATAAGTCGTGAGGATGAATTTAATGGAGAAAAATATATAGCCCTTGGGGAATTACTTTGTTTACAAGGTTTTGTATGTCAAAGTACAGGAGATGAAGAAGGTGAAATTAGATATTATCTAAAGTCTATAGATGCTTTAAATGAGGCTTTTAATGAGGATAGCGATATAGAAAAAAGGTATTTTCAAGATGGAATACATATCTCAGATTTATTATCTACATATGATTTAACCATAAATGAAAATAAAAAGATATTTAAGTTTTATGAGATTGTTGGAAAATATGATAAAGCTGAAGATATATTATTTTACATGATAAAGAAAAGTAATAAAGATAAAAATATAATAGCAGTGGGAATTAGCTATTATGAAAGATTAAAAAACTTAAGTGATGAGATGCTAGAGTGTGGTAATTTATCCAGAGAAGAAATAGAAGATAGCTATAAAGAATTAATGAATATTTGTTGACAAAATACATTAATTATAAGAAAATAAATCAGTAATTTAATAAGAAATTTTTTAGCAGACGGGCGGCTAGACTACCCGTGTGCTTTTTTTATTTTAACTAAGGAGGAAATTATGGGAATATTAAGGGATAAAAAGTTTATTAAAACGATGCTGACATTAGCAATACCTATAACCATACAAAGCTTTATAACATCATCACTAAATTTAGTAGATAATTTAATGATTGGAAAGTTAGGAGAAGAAGCTATTGCAGCAGTAGGACTGGCTAATCAATATTTCTTTATTTTTATGCTTTGTTTATCAGGAATTAATGCTGGTGCAAGCGTATTTATGTCTCAATATTGGGGTAAAAGAGATGTTAAAAGTATAAAAAAGGTATTAGGATTAGATTTAACCATAGGATTTATTGCATCTTTATTATTTGGAATAGGAGCATTCTTCTTATCAGACGGTATAATGAGCATATTATCTAAGGACAAAAGTGTAATAGAATTAGGTAGTATGTACTTAAAGGTTATTGCAATAAGCTATTTTATAACTAATGTAACTCAAGCGTATTCATCTGCATTAAGAAGTACAGAACAACCTAAAGTTACAATGTACGCAAGTTTGATTGGTGTATTAAGTAATGCATTTTTAAACTGGATATTTATATTTGGTAACTTAGGTTGTAAACCAATGGGAGTAGCAGGAGCTGCTTTAGCTACTACTTTAGCAAGAGTAATAGAAATGCTATATATATTATTTGAGGTATATGTAAGGAATAATAAAGTATCTTCTAACCTAAAAGAACTTTTTAGTTTTGATTTTACTTTTGTAAAAACTTACTTTAGAACATCTACATCTGTAATAGTAAATGAATTAGTATGGTCATTAGGCCTTACTTCTTACTCTATAGCTTATGCACAGATAGGTACAGGTGCAGTAGCAACCATGCAAATAGCAACTACATTAAATAATATGTTTATGGTATTTTGTATAGGGCTTGCAAGTGCAGCAGCTATAATGGTAGGTAATAAAATTGGGGCAGGACATGAGGAAGAGGCTGTAGATTATTCTAAGAAAATAGGAATTGTATCACCTATAGTAGGACTAGTTTTAGGTATATTAATATGGATATTTGCCCCTACAATTTTAAAATTGTTTAATATTACTGAAGGTACAGTCAATGATACGATATATGTATTAAGAATTATGGCAGTTTTCTGTGCAATAAGAACATATAATGTTGTAATGATAGTTGGTGTATTCAGAGGGGGCGGAGATACGACGTATTCAATGCTAGTTCAGGCAGGTACTATATGGCTTTTTGCTGTTCCAATGGCATTTATAGGAGCAGTAGTTCTGCAAGTACCAGTATATGTTGTTTATTTCTTTATATGCTTAGAAGAGGTAGTTAAGCTGTTCTTTGAGTTTGCTAGATTAAGATCTGGTAAATGGGTTAATAATGTAATAAGTTCTAATTAGATAGATAATAAAAAATGAGTTATTGCAACGGAGCAACAACTCATTTTTTTATTATCTAAAATATAATGAAGCTTATTTTAATGGTGATAAAATTATAGATTCAACTTTTTCTGGTAAAGTTGAAGACTCCTCTTTGCTTAGTGATTTAGTATCTATTGCTGGATGAATAATAACCTCAACTTTATCAGCTTTAATTTTGTTACCATTTCTCTCTAGTAATTTATAAGTGCCATTTATAGTAACAGGAACTATTGGAACCTTTGGTTTAAGGGCTAATTTAAAGCTTCCACTTTTAAATTCATGAGGCTCTCCACCTTTACTTCTTGTTCCCTCAGGGAATATTACCATAGAATATCCACTTTTTAGAATATTAATTCCATCAACAATAGCTTCAGCTGATTTTCTTAAATTAGCTCTATCCATAAATATGCATCTTATATATCTCATCCACATGCTTATTCCAGGCCATTTTTCAAGTTCTTTTTTTGCTATAAATCCTTTTGGAACATCAATAACACTCATTAATAGTGGGATATCAAAGAAGCTTTGGTGATTTGCCATAAATAAAACAGTCTGGTCACCAGGTATATTTTCAAGACCTTTAACAGTAATTTCTGCACCACTCATTTTCATTACAAAACGAGCCCAACCTCTTGTTACTTTATGAATAAATATTGTTTTTTCTTTTGTTTTTCCTCTAAGTTCTAAATATTTAATTTTAATTAGTGCTAACAGTGAAATAAATAAGCTTAAGACCACTGTGGGATAAAATAAAATAGTTCTTATCATAAATATAATTCCTTTCTAGAATCAAAACTTTATATAAAAACAGTATATTATATCTTAATAATAAATAAAAGAACTAATAAACTTAATAATTCATATAAATGCATTATAAATAATATTATCAAGGGGATTGAAAGTGAAAGAGTTTATAAAAGAAAAGTTTCATATTGAAGTTAATAACTTATTATTAGAGAACACAAACATACAAAATCGATTTTATACACTAACACATTCAGATGAAACAGGAGAATTATTTTTGTTTATAGATACAAAGTACAGGGAGGATAAGTTTTCAAAGCATAGAGATGAAGTTATATCATGTTGGAAAGAGATTGATAATAAATATATTTTAGAAGTATATTTATGTATAGATGGAGAAGATAATTTTGGTGATATAGAGAAAAGAGATATAATATTTAGAGAAGAACTTCCATTGGCTTTGGAAGCAATAGTATATGGAGATAGGGGGATTTTTCTTGGAAATAAAAGTTTAATAGATTCTCCTATTATAGTTTACTTTAATTCTAGTGATCCTAAATATAATAAAATAGAAAGATGGGGAAAGGTATCTGATTATTTAATAAAGAAGGATAGGGTACAAAGTGATTTTAAGGTACCTCAGAATATAATAAACTCAAGATTAAAGGATGGGGTAATATTCACATTATTAAGTAGCTATATAGAAAAAGAAATGAAGAAGATATATGGACCAAGGTATGTATACTGCCCTAATTTTTCAGATATAATGATGATTAAGCCTTTAAGTGCACCTCTAGCATGTAAGGGAAAATATATTGTTATAATAAGAGTAAAATCTGCTGGAATAAACAAAAATCCAGTAAATGAAACAATAATAGAGTTTTTAATAAGTACTGATGGAGTTAAAATACAAAGTGTAAAAAACCCTAGGTAATATATGGTATAATATTATAAAATATTTTATAGAGAGTGGTGATTTTATGGGAGTAAAGTTAGTTACAGATAGTACAAGTTATATTTCTGAAGAATTAATACATGAATATGATATTTTAATTACATCATTAAATGTTATTCTTCAAGGAAAAAGTTATAGAGAAGTTAGTTTAGATAATAAGTATTTTTATGAGCTTATGGATCAGGAAATGGAGATACCAACATCATCACAACCAAGTATAGAGGAACTTTTAGATACGTTTAAAAGTATTGTTAAGTCAGGAAATGATGTTGTAGGAGTATTTCTATCATCAGATATGAGTGGCACATATTCTAGTGCTCATTTAGCAAAAAATATGGTTTTGGAAGAGTATCCAAATGCAAGGATAGAAATAGTAGATTCAAGAACTAATTGTATGCAGATGGGATTTCAAGTAATTGAAGGTGCAAAAGCTGCAAAGGAAGGAAAATCTATAGAAGAGGTAGTTGAAGTAGTTAATAAGGTTGTTAATGCTAGTAGATTTTTATTTGTACCAGATACATTAAGGTATCTTAAAAAAGGTGGAAGAATAGGTGGTGCAGCTGCTTTATTTGGAACAATACTTCAAATAAGACCAATTCTTACTGTAAGAGATGGAATTACTTCAGTTTTTGAAAAAGTTAGAACAAAGAAAAAAGCAGTTAATGTAATAGTAGATAAAGTATTAGATGACATTGAAAATTATGGACTTGGAGATGTTATAGTTCATCATATAAATTGTGCAGAAGAAGGAAGAGAACTTGCGAAGAGGCTAGAAGAAGAATTGAATATTCCAATAAAAATACAATCTATAGGACCAATAATAGGTTTGCATGTAGGTCCAGGAAGTATAGGGGTAGCTTATTTTACTAAAAATGAATTACCATAGAAGTAGGAGCTAAGTTATAGGCTCCTACTTTTTTTGTTAAGGATAATAAATCATAAAAATAAAAAAATATATAAATATAACAATATATAAATAAGAATTAATACAATTTTTCAATTTATTTAAGAGTGTTTTAAGATTATAAAAGTAAAATGAAAGTATAAAGTAGATTTTGAAAGTTATAAGGAGTATTGTATGGAGTGTAGAGAGAATTTTAATGATAACATCAACAACTCCTCATTTATAATAAAAAATATTAATAAGGGTCTTACAGATGAGGAAGTAATAGATAGAATTGCAAGAGGAGAAATAAATAAAATACCAAAGGCGCCTTCAAGAACAATGTGGCAAATGATAAAGGCGAATTTTTTTAATATATTTAATGCTTTAAATATATTATTAGCTTTGATTTGTATAGTAGCAGGATCGCCAAAGAATGCTATATTTGCAGGAGTAATAATAATAAATAGCATTATTGGAGTTGTACAAGAATTAAGTGCTAAGAGCACTTTAGAAGAGTTATCTGTTTTAAGTATGGCCCATGCCAAAGTATTAAGAAATGGAATAATTAAAAAAGTTTGTGTTGAAGAATTAGTTCTGAATGATATTATATACCTTGATTCAGGAAACCAGGTATTAGCTGATTGTGAGCTTATTGATGGTAATGAATTAGAGGTAGATGAATCTATGTTAACTGGAGAATCTGATTCGGTATATAAAACAAAGGGAGATAAAATATTATCAGGGAGTTTTATTATTGCAGGTGAAGGATTGGCTGAGGTTAAGAAAGTAGGAGCAAATACTTACTCATCTCAGTTAGCTGAGGAAGCAAGAAAATTTAAGATAATTAATTCGGAGTTACAATCATCTATAAGCAAAATAATAAAATTTCTGATATGGTTAATAGTTCCGATGGGAATAGTTTTAACAACAACTCAAACAGTTTTTAGTGATATTGGATGGAGAAGTGCAGTATTAGGAGCTGTTTCTGGAATAGTAGGAATGATACCTGAAGGTTTAGTTCTTCTAACAAGTGCAACTTTTATAGTATCTGTAGTTAGGCTTGCAAAATATAACACATTAGTGCAGCAGCTATCAGCTACAGAAGTTTTAGCTAGAGTGGATGTATTATGTGTTGATAAAACAGGTACAATCACAGAAGGAAAGCTTAACTTAGTTAATGTTGAGTTAATAGGAAATAGCGATAAAGAACTAGTAGATAGGACATTATCAGCGTTAGTACATAATTTACCCAATAAGAATCCAACTCAATTAGCTATATTAGCAAGGTATAAAGATTGTGCCACCTTAGATGTATTAGAAAAGGTTCCATTTTCATCTAGAAGAAAGTGGGGAGGAGTAGTAATAAAAGGTGAAGGAGCATGGGTATTAGGCGCACCTGAAATATTATTGGATGATAGATACAGTAAGTTTAGTGAGAGAATTGAGAAGGAAGCTAGAAAAGGAAGAAGAATTTTACTGTTAGGAAGACTAGATCAACCTTCCCTAAAGAATGGAATTAAAGCGCAAGTTAAAGAAGAAGCATTAATTTATATAGAAGATGTTATTAAAGAGGAAGCTCCAAGAGTGTTAAAGTATTTTAAAGAAGAAGGAGTTAATTTAAGAGTAATATCAGGAGATAATCCAGTTACTGTTTCAGCAGTAGCAATGAGAGCTGGATTAAAAGATTGGGATAAGTATATAGATGCAAGAACCTTACCGGAGGACATTGAAGAATTAAAAAAGGTTGTAGATAAGTATAATATCTTTGGAAGGGTAACCCCACACCAAAAGAAAGATATTATAAAGGCATTACAGGCTAATGGTCATACTGTTGCAATGACAGGAGATGGAGTAAATGATGTGTTAGCATTAAAGGAATCTGATTGTGGAATAGCTATGGCAAATGGTTCTGATGCAACAAAAGCTGTAGCCCAGTTAGTACTTTTAAATTCTGACTTTGGAGCATTGCCTCATATAGTTGAAGAGGGAAGAAAGCAAATAAATAATTTAGAAAGAGTGGCAGAATTATTTCTATCAAAAACGGTGTTTTTTGTATGTTTAGCATTTATTTTTTCGGCATTAATGTTACCTTATCCGCTATTACCAATACAGGCTTCTTTAGTTGGTAGCTGTGCAATAGGTATACCTGCATTCTTCTTAGCTTTATTGCCATCTAAAGGTAGGGTAAAGGGCGGATTTTTAAGAAGAATATTAACAACAAGTATTCCTAATGGTGTACTTATGGTTTCTTTTACTACAGTAGGATATGTAATGAGCTATTTATCAGGCGATAGTGTAGAAGTTAGCAGGTCTATAGCATTACTAATATTTGCAGGAATAAGTTTAATTATATTAATTAGATTATCTTTTCCTATTACTAAATTTAAACTTGTATTAGTAATAGGTATGATAAGTTGTGTTGTATTATGTTATATAACACCAATTGGTAGGGAAGTATTTAGTTTATCACCATTAACGATTAGAGAATGGATTATGGCAGGAATATTTATAGTTTTATCTTGGCCTTTAATATCTATAACAGTTAAGGGTGCTAGAGTTTTATTTAAAGAAAATTCAAAAGTTAAAATGGTTTAAGTTAGAGGCCCTCTAGTTTTAAGGGCTTCTATTTTAATGTTATATATAATTAAGTATTTATGAAGTTGACAACTAATGGTAAGTGTAATAAAATCTATATGTAATTTAATTAAATATGTCCTCATAGTTCAATGGATAGAATAGTCCCCTCCTAAGGGATAGATGTAGGTTCGATTCCTACTGGGGATACCAAGAAGAGAGTTATAACCTAGTAATACAAAGGGTTATAGCTTTTTTTATTATAAATTAGCGACAATGTTAGCGACATTATTCTTAATTAAAGATTATCAAACATTTTATCAAGTAAAGAGGCAGTATTCTCCTTCATATCGTCCATTACATGAGTATATGTTTGAAGTGTAGTTGCTATATCCTTATGACCAAGTCTTTCAGATACAACTTTAACATTTTCACCATTAAGAATTAGTAATGTAGCATGGGTATGTCTTAGACCATGAAAAGTAATTTGAGGAAGTTGCATATAGTTCTCGGGATCATATCCAAGTTCATTTTTTATATCATCTAATGATTTTTTATATTTAGATACTTCCCTGGCAAAGTTCATACTTAGGTTACGAGGATTAACTATAAGTCCATATCTGTTTGTAATGATGAAGTTATTCTCATTAGGCTTTACGTCCTCTTTAATGGCTTTTAAATGGTTAATTAGTATATTAGGTATCTTTATAATTCTATGGCTCTTATCGGTCTTTAAAACATCTGTAGGTACAAGTACATTATTAAGTCTATCAAATATAATTTGACCATTAACCTCAATGGATCTATTTTCAAAATTAATATCTTTCCAACGTAGCCCACAAAGTTCAGCAACTCTTAATCCAGTTAATACATCAATTAATATTGGAGTATATAAAGAGGTATTTTTAATACTATTAAGAAAAAAATCTAACTGTTCTTTATTCCAGTATTCAATTTTAGGCTTATCTAAAGGTAATTTTTCAATATCAGTAGGGTTAATTACTATTAATCTCATTTTAATAGCATATTTAAAACAATTATTTAGTATTTCTATAATCTTCTTTACAGAAGAGGGTTTTAAGCCTTCTTCAATAAGGCTATTATAAAAGTTTTGAATTATAATATTATCAATTTCAGTAAGTTTGTAACGCCCTAATGAAGGAATTATATGAGTATATATTCTTGATCTGTAGTTAGTTAGTGTATTTATTGATAGAGTTTTTGATTTATGATCATTAAACCATTGCTCTATAAACTCACCAAAATTAATATTTCTTGCTTCAAGTTTTATATTTCCCTTATTAACATTATTAGCATATTCGTTTAAGTAGGCTTCAGCCTCTTTTTGAGTTCTGAAACCAGTTTTTTTGACCCTTAATCTTTTACCATCTTTACCAGTTCCGAAACTAGCTTCAACTATCCAGTTAGGTTTGTTTTTTGTTCCTATATTTTTAAAGTAAGCCATTTTGTAATCCTCCTATTCTATATATGAAAGTAATAACTGTAAATCTTTTAATTGCTTTTGTGAAAGACGTTTGATTCTATTTAATAATTCATAAAATTTCTTTTCTTCATCTGTCATTATTAATAATCCTCCTTTAAATGCAGCTTAATATCATTTTATGTTTTAATGTTTGAAGCTTATTTTTAGAAGTGAGTTTACTTATATAGCAAATGTGAATATTGTTGTATTTAAATGTTATTCCCTTACCTTCAGGTACAAATGGAACTAATTTTATGATGAATTTCTTTCCTTTATATTTAAACATCTTATAAAACACCTCTTTCTAATTTGGAAAATAGTTTTTTATTAAATTTAATTAGATAACTTTCAATAGTTTTATATGATTTGGGTTTATTAGTATGTTGTTTATAAGGTGAGATTGTAGGTATTAAGTTTTGATTTTTCAAGTAGAAATAAACCATATCATCTAATGATTTGTTTTTAAAATACCTTTCTCCTATAAAAAACTTTTCAGTTTCATTTAATGAATTATATACGATATCAAATTTTCTGTTAAATTCGCTTAAGTTATTCAGCTCTATTGTTAACTTGTTAATAAATTTAATGTTTTCTTTTTCATCTAAAATTAAATAGTTATTTTCGTAAATTTCAAAATCATTTTTAATGATTTTAATTCGAGTTTTATTGAATTTATATTGTTCAATAATATTCATAGAATCCTCCTTATCATTGAAAAAACTAGCTTTAAATGGTATAATAATAGATGAAAAGTTATTGTTCCTAACCTATTTCTTGGGTTAGTGTTAAAAACTTTTTGATCTTGGCAGATTAATTAAATAACCTTTGTAAATTTTAGACACGATAACTCCTTATCTCTAGAATTTACTAAGGTTAATTTTTTATATTACCAATCCATATCACCATTGATTTTTTCAATTAATAAGTCTATATCTTCCATGACATCATCAATACCATTAATAGGATCAATTGATTCCAATGATCCTATTAAATTTTCTTTAAATTCTATTAAGTCATCTCTTATAATTTCAAGAGTGTTATAATCGTTATTTTCTATAGTGTTGTTAAGTTGATCTATAATATTATCCATTGGTAAATTGCTCCTTTACAATTTAATAGTGTTACATAGTTGTACACCGTTATATACTGGATCTTTAGGTTGTATTTCTATATCTTTCTTTAGTGAATATTTAATATTACTTAACAGTTCTAAATATTCTTTTGGCATATCAACATTGAAATACTTTCTTCCATGAGATATTTTAGTTTCATAATATTTTTTTATTAGGTTTCCAAATGTTTTTCCACCCATATCAAATTTATCATTATCATTACACCATCTCTCATATATAAATCTGAATTGAGTTCCAGTTATTTGCTCAACCAAATACTCACCTTTTTTTAAGTCATTAACAAATTCATATATAGGGTTATTTTCAGCTTTTAGTTTATCTAATGTTTCATCTATAGCTTTTATAGGTTTAAACTTATAGTGTCGCTTTAATACTCGTTGCAATCCTTCTAAGGCTAAGCCTAAAAGAATATACATTTCATTATTTAATATATTACTTTCTATAAAATCATCACGAGGTAAAGCGTCTTTGTTTATTGGTAGATTCAACTTATTTTTATCAACAAACTTTTGATAAAATGGTAGTATGAAAAACCTTCTATAAAAACCGTCTGAATTATCTTTTGATTTAAATACATGATTAGTTCCTGATATGAGAAGGATATTTAAGTTTCCACTAGTAGGAGTTTGACCTTTATATTCGATACTAACAACACCACCAGTTACTATACTTTTCCACAATCCAGTATCTTTCATATAAATGTCATTTTCATCATCAACAAGATTTAATCTTTTACCGATCATAGCAGATGTACAAAATTTATTTTCCTTTTTATCACATAATTTATCTGTAGTTTGAGCAGATACATAACCGCCATGTAATGACTTTATTAAATTCATATAAATACTTTTACCGTTATTACCTTCACCCATAAGTAATATATGCTTTTGAAATAATGAAGGGTTAGGTAATAAAGACATTCCCATAATCTCAACTGCCATGTTAATTAAGTCTTCATTATTTTGGAAGGTAGTATTTAGAAATCTTTGAATATTAGAGCCTTCATAATCTAGTTTCCAATCACTTTTATATTCACAATCTATTTTGAAAGTTGTAAATATGTTTTCATTATGTGGAAGAAGCTTATTACTTCTTAAATGTAATAGTCCGTTATTAACAGTTATATATTCAAAGTCTTTAGAATCCTCAACACTAGCTTTATCATGCATTAGAGATATTACTTCATTAGCCATTTTGGTACTTTCATTTTCAGTTGTAACGTAAGTGTATATTTTCTTTCTCAAAGTTTCAGTTAATTCCCATTCCTTATAAAATAGGCCGTTATAAGTATAATTTTTTCCCATATAATATTTATATTTAATATCTGATATTAAGGTATCAGCTAAGGCACCATTTATTATTTTTCCTTTTTCATTTACATAAGGTGGATCAGCATATTTTAAAATACTATTGACTTTTTCATTAATAATTTTATCTTCTAATGGTGGATTAAAATATCTTAAGCTATACATTTCAGCTAATGGTAATAGCTCGTCTTTATTTCTAAGGTTAGGATTACGCTTAATCATATGACCTAACCAGGATATTAAATTATCATCTCTACCATCACCCTCAACCATAGCTTTGTAGTATTTACTTGTAGTTGTTGGTCTACCCCTCTTAGATTTTTCTTCAGGTTTAACATAATACTGCTTAATTACCTCTATTAGACTTTGTGGCATGGGTTGTATTGGATAGTCAAATAATAACTCGTAAGTTCCTATCTTTTTATTACCAGGTGGATCTATACGTCTTTTACTTCCTGGAACTGGAGCAAGGCAACCGTTAGTTATTATATCTATTCCATCAAAGCTTACCTTTTTATTTATTTCAGAGTTGTATTTAAAATATAAATGAATACCATTCCTTTTTGTTAATACAGTTAGAGTATTATTAATTATTTTTTGATCCTCAATTGGTAGATTAGTTATAATATCATTGAAATTACTAATACCATTAACATCCGATTTATGACCTATATCTAAATCAATAACAATGATGTTGCTTTTTTCACCAGTATATATATAGTATCCAGTAATTCTTTTGTTTTTAGGTGGTATATAATTTTTAAGTTCCTGGTAATTTTTAAGTAAAACTTGATTTTCACTTTTATCACTCCAACTGCAACGATAATCATCATAATCAATGATGGGAACAACTGGCCATAAATTAAGCCTTTCCATGACCTCTTCTTTAGTTTTCAATCAATATCACCTACTTATAAAATGCCATCTTGAACTTAGCAGCACCCTCTAATGAAGGAGTTACCCCTAACTCACGGCAAATATCAATATATTTTTCAAATAATCTAAAACTCATAAAATCCTCCTAAAACCAATAAATCTCGCCATTAGGGTATTCCCTAACGTTCAAGTAAAATAATTCTTTACCTTCTGAATTAACAATTCCAACTGTTAAGTTACCATTCTTATCTAAGTTACTCCTTGTTACTTTTAATCCAGTTCCTTCTTCATAGATTTTCTTAAATCTTGATAATAAACTTTTACTCATTGCGCCACCTACAATATGTTTATAACGCCTTGCATTGTATCCATTAGTTGCTTTAATGTAGCGTATTGGCGTTTAAAACCTTCTAATTGATTTTTTAACTTTGCTATTTCTAAATCTCTTTTAAGTATTTCGTCAACATTTTCAATACCTAGATATCTGTTAAGATCCTCACGAGTAACCATATATTTTCTGCCTATTTTTTTAGCTTTCAACCTTTGTTTTCTTATGTCACTTTGAAGAGTAACAACTAATATTCCAGTTTCATCATGAATTTGATTTAGATCCAATAGTTCTTGTTTATTCAAGTTAATTACCTCCTATTAGTTAAAGTCTTTTTAATTTATATAAAGCATTGCACTTTATTTTTAACTGCGGAATTTTCCGTTTTGATAAGTAAGCTAAATTTTTAGCTTGTTGTTTTAGATATGATAGAAATACCCTAATCCTTCAAAAGGATTAGCCTTTAAATCCAAAATATCTATTGAGTTCTTATTCTTCTTTTAAAAATAATTCTTCAACTGTTGAGTTAAGAGCAGCTGCAAGTTTCTTTAATGTACCAAATCTAATGTTGTCAATTTGACCTTTTTCAATTTGTGATATTGTTGTTCTACATACTTTAGCTGCTAATGATAAGTCGGTTTGTGACCAGTTTTTCTTGATTCTTTCAAGCTTCATATTCATATAAATACACCTCCAATATGTACATTGTGCATATTTGTATTATAATACGCACAATGTGCATAAGTCAATACAGATTAATAAAAAATATGTACATTGTGCATACTGATTGATATAATTATTTTTGAGGTGATTTCATGGAACTAAATAAGAAAATAAAATATTATAGAAAAAGAATACCCATGACACAAAGTGAGTTAGCTAGTAAATCTGGCATATCATTGAGAGCATTATCTAATTATGAAAGTGGATTAAGAACTCCATCATTAGAGATATTAATAAAAATTGCAAAAGCTTTAAATATTCAAGTAACAGACTTAGATCCTAATATACCAATATGGGAAGAATTTGATGCTAAATATGATATTGAAAAATTACTTAAAGAGATGAAAGAAATCGAAGAGTCTAATAAAATGAAAAAAGAAGTTCTAGAAGATGGTAACCTTAATGATAATAAAATTAAATGGATTTTAGAGGACCAAGAAAATTTATTAAAAAAGTGTGATAAAATTATTAAGGGAATAGAAGATTTTACAAACATTATGGTTTTATTTAATAGTAAAGAAAAAGATATTATATCAGAATTAATAAAAATATATAATTCAGCAGTATTTGAAAAATCATATGATGTAAATAAGCTTAATGATGAACAATATAATAAATTAAAACAAAATATAAGAAATTCAATAAAAGAATCATTTGAAGAATTTGAGAATAAATAATTGCTAGATCCATATGTTAGTACGAAATTCGTACCCACAAGTGGGGTTAACCCATTAGGATCTTACTATCTAGGTGTCGATTAAACCAACACCTAGTATTATCAAAAAAAATAAGTTTCGTCTTAAGGACGAAGCTTATTTTTATATTTTATAGTTTAATAAATCTCGGTCAATTTGATTGACCGTAGAATTTATGATCCTTTACTAAATAGTAAGGGTCTTTTTTTTAAAAAAATTTTTCGACAAATATGCGACAACTACAGGACAGTGTCGCACGATTTTAAATTTGGGTAACACTTAAAATTTTTATGGGTAAGGAAAAATTAAATATTGAAAAATACCCAGACATTTTTGGGTAAGAATATATGATGTGCAATAGTAATATGACATTTTGCAATAGTGGTGCAATAGTGGGTTGCAATAGTTAAAGTTAGTCTATTACTAGCTTTGCAATAGTTAATATATATATTTAGAATTGAAAAAATATAATAAATAAATATATACCCAATACCCATAAAATAATGTAAATATGGGTAAATGGGTAATAATTAATTATATATTATAGAGTATATACACGAATAGACTATTGCACTATTGCATAAATCTCTGTGAGTATTGATATTACTAGCTTAGAAAGATATGCAATAGTAAATAATTTATCCTTGCACACTTGCATAACTATGCATTATCTTTATAGGCTGACCTGGACAGATGTGCGACACATTGCGAGAAAACAATAAATATCTTTGTAAGTGGCTTTATTACTGGGGTTGTGGTATAATGTAGGTGTAATGTTGGTCTTTATGAACAAATGTATAAATTGTGCATATAAATATTAATACAAATCGCATTGTCGCTAAAATTGTCGCTAATTAAATGATAAAATCGCTCAAGGTTAGTGATAAAGCGATTTATAATATTAATTGGTATTCCTATACAGAATATAAATGTATAATATACAGGATTATTTGCATAAATATTAATGTGTTTATAAGGGGTACATTCTAAATTTGAAGAGTAGCAAATTCCGGTTGACCAGTTACAGAAATTCTATGAAATTCGTGAAAAGTCATAGGTGTAAAAGTCTATGGTGAAGGGAGAAAATGAGAAATGGAAGAAGTAAATAATAATCAAGAAGAGCAAAAGTCAATTGACAATGATTCAGTTGGTGAGGTAACTCTAGAACAATTTAAAAGTGCATTAGATAATAATTTAGAAATTAAAGGCTATTATGATAGCATTGTAGATAAAACAGTTAATAAAAGGCTTGATAAGAGTATTGAGTCATGGAAAGAAAAGAATTTAAATAATTTGATTGAAGAGGAAATAAATAAGAGATATCCTCAAAAAACAGATGCAGAAATTAAGTTAGAAGAAATAAATGCTGCTCTTGAAAAAGCTAATAAGGAAAAGCAACAATTAGAATTAAAAATGCAATATCAAGAGTTGTTAGTAAAATCGAATATACCAGTTGAGATGGTTAACTTCTTAGCTGGTAAGGATACGGAAGAAACAATAAAAAATATAGAAACGTTCAAAGATCTAATGGTCAAATATGTTGATGGAGCAGTTGAAAATAGACTAAAACTACATTCATATATTCCAGGAGGAAATGGCTCTATTAATAATAGAGGGCAAATGAGCGACTTTGAGCGTATAGTCAAAGGAGTAAGATAATATATGGCAGATGAATTGATTTTAAGTCAACAACTAGATGGGATTATCCCACATGAAATAAGTAATGAGATAGTAAAGCAAATAATGGAGGGCTCTATTTGTATGAAATATGCAAAGGTTGAGCCAATGACAACGCCTAAAAAAACAATACCAGTTGTAATTAATGTTCCAGGAGCAACATGGGTTGGAGAAGGTGAAAAAATAAAAGTTGGAAAACCTTCAATAATTCCAGTAACATTAGAAGCTAAAAAGATAGCAATAATAATGACTGCTTCAAAGGAGGCTCTTACAGATCCAGTAACAAATTTATTTGAGGATCTAAAGGACGCTATAGCAGAAAGTTTTTATAGTGTAATAGATAGGACTATATTAACTGGAGATACAAAAAATCCATTTAAAAAGACATTACTTTCAGTTGGAACAACTAGGGGAGTAGATGAAACAGATGACATAATGATTGATATATCTAATACAATGGGAAAAGTTGAAGAAGGTGGCTTTACACCTACTGTATTAATTCAAGCACCAGCAACTAAAACTAAGCTGAGAAACCTTAAGACAACAATGGGAACTCAATTAGTTACAGATGTAAATAATATATATTCTACACCAGTTGAATATACAACTCATTTTGATAGTACAAAAACTCCATTAATTACTGGTGATTTTGATTACTTGAGATTAGGGATATTAGAAGATATTCAATATGAAGTACTTAGAGAAAGTACATTAAGTCTAGAAGATGGTACAAGCATTAATTTAGGACAAGAAGATCTTATGGGATTAAGAGTTACAATGAGAGTTGCTTCACAAGTATTAAGAGATGAAGCATTTTCAGTAATAAAGCCTAAAGTAGAGTAGCGACATCTTGGCGACAATAGGTCGCGGAATTAAGAAATAAATAGAATTTTTATGATTAAAATAAAACCCGCCTAAAGCTTTTAATACTAAGCTTTTAAGGTGGGTTTTTATTTATTAGGACAAGCTATAAAAAACACTTTATAATTACTACTGGGGATACCAAGTACTCAAGTTTTTCTTGAGTACTTTTTTTTAACGTCTAGGAAATTGTAAAATTTTAATTTGCTATAAATCAAAGGTATTATTACATTTTTATATTAAAAAATATCTGCTCACCTTTTTTGTAAATTAGATTTGTATATGATATTAATATTAGAATTTCTAGGCATAATAGTTAATATAAAAAATAGAAATATTATGATATAATAAATATTAAAATATATTTAGGAGAATTAGGAGAGTGATTATAGTTGGACTCTAGCTACACGTTTGAGATAATTCTATTAATTATAATGATTATATTATCAGGATTTTTCTCGATGTCAGAGACAGCACTTATGTCTTTAAGTAAGATAAGAATTAGGCATATGGTAGATGAAAATGTTAAGGGATCAAAACTTGTAGAGAAATTAATTGAGGACCCAAACAAGCTTTTAGGAGCAATACTTATAGGAAATAATATAGTTAATATAGGAGCATCATCATTGGCTACTTCATTAGCTTTAAAGTTATCTGGAGGTAGTGATAAGGCTGTTACCATAGTAACTTTAGTTATGACTGTATTAATACTTATATTTGGTGAAATAACACCTAAATCAATTGCAAAACAAAAGTCAGAAAACGTATCATTAATTGTTAGTAAACCTATTAAACTAGTGGTATCTGTTTTTAGACCACTTGTTAGTGTATTTACTGGAATCTCATCTATATTTATTAGGCTTCTTGGAGGAAATCCTAAAGCATCTGAGCCATTTATAACGCAGGAAGAATTAAAGACAATGGTTGGTGTAAGTGAAGAAGAAGGTGTTCTTGAAGATGTAGAAAAGGAAATGATATTTAATGTTTTTGATTTTGCAGATATGCAAGTTGAAGATATAATGGTTCAAAGAGTTGATATAACTGCTATAGATGTTGAATGTAAATATAAAGAAGTTTTAGATATAATAAAAACAGAACAATTTTCTAGAATTCCTGTTTATAAGGAAACTATTGATAATATTATAGGAATACTTAATGTTAAAGATTTGATAATAGCAGATATAAATGAAGAAGATTTTAAGGTTACGGATTATACAAGAGAGCCTTTCTATACATTTGAATTTAAGAAAATAACAGAAGTATTTAAGGAAATGAAAAAGAGTAAAAACCACATGTCTATAGTTTTAGATGAGTATGGTGGAACTGTTGGAATAATAACTATCGAAGATTTAATTGAAGAAATAGTTGGTGAAATAGAAGACGAGTATGACGATGAAGATGAAATGATTGAGGTAGTAAAAGAAGACGAATATATAGTAGACGGAAGTGCTAGACTTAATGATATAAGTGATCTTATAGGAGTAAGTATGGAGTCTGAGGAGTTAGATTCTGTAGGTGGATTAGTAATAGGAGAACTTGGAAGAATACCTGAAGAAAAAGAAGAGGTTCTTATTAATAACATCAGATTCGTTGTTGAAGAAGTAGATAAAAATAGGATTAAGAAAGTTAGAATATTTACTTAATGTATAGAGGGAGTTATTTAACTTCCTCTATAGTTATATAGGAGTTAATAGTTTATGGATTTTATGAAGTATGCTTTAATAGAAGCTGAAAAGGCTATGGAGGCAGAAGAGATACCAGTTGGTGCTATAGTTGTGAAAGATGGTATTATTATAGGAAGAGGTTATAATCAAAAAGAAAAAAAGAGTAATCCTACTGAACATGCTGAGATTATAGCAATAAGAGAGGCTTGCAGTAACATTGGAGATTGGAGATTAAATGGATGTGAAATGTATGTTACATTAGAACCTTGTCCAATGTGTGCAGGAGCTATTTTGCAAAGTAGAATATCAAGGCTATATATAGGTACATTTAATAAAGATATGGGAGCTTGTGGTTCTGTAGTTAATTTAGTAGACAATAGAAGGTTAAATTCTTTTGTTAATGTTATATGGGCTTATGATGAACGATGTAGTGATATATTAAAAAAATTTTTTGATTTAAAGAGGAATGGAATTTTACAGAAGAGGAGATTATAGTTTATGAACAACCCAATTGCATTTGAACTATTTGGATTAGAAGTAAGGTGGTATGGATTATTAATAGGATTAGGAGTAATAGTTGCTTTAACATTAGCTTATTTTAACTGTAAAAAGAAAAATTTAAGTTTTGATTTATTAACAGATGGATTTTTAATTGCATTTCCTTGTGCAATTATTGGAGCAAGATTATATTATGTAGCTTTTGAATTTGATAGGTATAGAAGCAATCTTATAGATATATTTAATATAAGACAAGGTGGCTTGGCTATTCATGGTGGACTTATAGGAGCTTTTTTAGCTGCATATATTTTTGCAAAAGTGAAGAAGATAAATATATTAGAGTATATGGATGTTGTAGCTCCATCTTTAATTTTAGCTCAAGCTATAGGAAGATGGGGAAATTTCATGAATTCAGAAGCTCATGGTGGCCCTGTATCGTCTGAATTTATAAGTCATTTTCCTAAGTTTATACAGGATGGAATGTATATAAGGGGAAATTATTATCATCCAACTTTCTTATATGAATCAATGTGGAATTTATTAGTTTGCGGAATTTTAATATTTATTTTGTATAAGAAAAAAGAGGGAACTGATGGAATTGTTATTTCTAGTTATATAGGATTATATTCTCTAGGAAGATTCTTTATTGAAGGATTAAGAACAGATAGCCTAATGTTCTTTGGGTTAAGAATAGCTCAGATAGTAAGTATATTAGGAATAGTTATAAGTATATTTTTATTAGTATATATTTATAGAAAGAAGAAGTAAAATTGAGGACTGTAGCAAATTGCATAGTATATTAAATTTGTGAACAGTTCTTTTATAAAATCTTAAGGAAGAAATATTCTATTGAATTAGAATTATATCTATGATATTATAATGAAGTATTAAAAACAATAGTATATCTTGGAGAGATGTCCGAGTGGTCGAAGGAGCACGCCTGGAACGCGTGTATAGGGGAAACTCTATCGTGGGTTCAAATCCCACTCTCTCCGCCAATGCCGTGCTAGATGGGGAGTTAGCGGTGCCTTGTAACCTGCAATCCGCTATAGCAGGATTGAATTCCCTAGGGAGGCTATAATGAGTATGGTCTGCCCTATGTAAGTGGTGTTGATAGTCGGGTCCCACGCAATGGAACCCATGAACCTCGTCAGGTCCGGAAGGAAGCAGCGATAAGTGGTCACTTTCGTGTGCCGTGGATTAATCTGGCTTGAGCTAACTGCATAGGTAACGCGTATGATTTATAATCGAACTAGGGTGCACGGTTTTATTATGTACACCTTTCTTAAAATAAAGGAAAGGCTTTTTTTATGATATACAAGAAATATTTAGGTTACTCTTCAATAGGATTAACAATATAGGACAATAGGATAAGAAAGAGAGGGAATTTAAGCTTTGCTTAAAATCCCTCTTTTTCTTACTGTCTATCTAAATTAATATATTCAAATTCTATTCCGTTTTTAGGATCTTTCTTTTCACCAGAAGAATAAGTAATTTTCCACTTACTAAAGTCTATATCAGGGAAATAAGTATCTCCTGAAAAACTTCTTTTAATTTTTGTAAGATATAACTTGCTACAATAAGGGAAAGTTGTATTATATATTTCACCTCCACCAATTATGAAGGCATTTTCATTATTATTTGCATATTCATTTATAACATCTTGAATATTATGTACTATTTCAACTTGATCAGAATCAACTTTATAATTTTGATCTCTAGTTATGACTATATGTTTTCTACCAGGAAGAATTCCAGGTAATGATTCAAAGGTTTTTCTACCCATTATTATGGTATTATTCATAGTTATTTCTTTAAATCTTTTTAAGTCTTCAGATAAATGCCATAGTAGTTTATTGTCTCCACCTATTAAGTTATTTTCTGCTATAGCAACAATAATTGAAAGCATTAAACAGACACCTCCATTTTAATTGCAGGATGATATTCATAGTCTATTAATTTAATATCATCAATTGTAAAGTCATAAAAGTCCTTTATTTCAGGGTTTAACCATAACTTAGGAGCAGTGTATGCATCATTTGCTCTGGTAAGTTGTATTTTCATACCCTCAACTTGGTTTTCATATATATGAGCGTTGTTAATTACATGAGTAAATAAGCCAGGCTTTAATCCTGTAACTTGTGCTAACATACAAGTTAGAACTGAAAATTGAGCGCTGTTAAAAGGAACTCCTAAAGGTATATCACCGGATCTTTGAATTAACATACAGTTTAGGTGACCGTCAGTAACATCCCACATAGTTAAGAAACAGCAAGGAGCAAGGGTCATCTCAGGAAGGTCTTCCCAGTTCCAAAGATTTAACATCATTCTTCTATCTTGAGGATTGTTCTTTAATGCTTCTATTAGATTATCTATTTGGTGAAATTTTTTTACTTGGTATCCATAGGCTTTACCGATAGTACCATCTTCACCTTCCCACTCATTCCAAATCTTAACGTTCATTTGTCTTAAGTCTTCAACTACATTAGATTGCTTTTGATAAATCCAAAGCATTTCCTTAACAGCTGTTTTAAAAGCAACAAACTTAGTTGTTAGGATAGGAAACTCTTTTTGAAGATTAAATTGCATTATTTGATGTGGCAACTTATATGTAGGCATTCCAGTTCTATTATTATCATAATACCCATTATCTAGAATGTCTTTTACTATAGATAAATATTTTTCATCGTAAAGACTCATAATTAACCTCCCTAAAAATAGTATCTAAACTATTTTAACATATTAAATAATTATTTACTAATATGTTCTGCAGTAGTGTATAATAAGAAATATAGGATTTAACAAGAGTAGAGAGGTGAAGACCTTGGCATATACAGCCTTATATAGAGAATGGAGACCTAAAAATTTTGAAGATGTAGTAGGTCAAGAACACATAACAACTACGTTAAAAAATCAAATACAAAATGATAGAATTGCTCATGCTTATCTTTTTTGTGGAACCAGAGGAACAGGAAAAACTTCTACTGCAAAAGTTATGGCAAAAGCTTTAAATTGTCTTAATCCTGTAAATGGAGATCCTTGTAATGAATGTGAAATGTGCAAGAAGATAAATGAGGGATTAGCTATAGATGTCACAGAATTAGATGCTGCTTCTAATAATGGAGTAGATAAAATTAGAGATATAATTGATGATGCTAAGTATCCTCCACAGGAAGCTAGATTTAAAGTATATATAATGGATGAGGTTCATATGTTATCTATGGGAGCAGTAAATGCCTTCCTAAAAACACTAGAAGAACCACCAGCTAACGTAATATTTATTTTGGCAACTACTGATCCACAAAAGTTACCTATTACTATACTTTCTAGATGCCAAAGATTTGACTTCAAGAGAATTAGTAAGTCAGACATTTCAGATAGATTAAGAAAAATAGTAGGTGCTCAGGGAGTTTTAGCAGATGAAAAAAGTTTAGAACTTATTTCTAGAGTTTCTGATGGTGCCATGAGAGATGCATTAAGTATATTAGATCAAGCGATTGCAATGGGTGATGGTTCAGTTAATTATGATAATGTAGTTGGAATGCTTGGATTAGTAACTAATGAATATTTATTTAATATAACTTCAGCAATAATAGAAAGAAACATACAAAGAGCAATGAATATTATTGAAGAAGTAGTTTATGCAGGTAAGGATATAAATTTATTTATTAAGGACTTAACAGGACACTTTAGAAATTTACTAATGGCTAAAGTAACTAATAACCCTGAAGAAGTGCTAGATATGTCTATGGAAAATATAAATCTTATAAAAGAGCAAGGCTCTAGAATAAGAGTAGAAGAAATAATGAGAGATATTAGAATACTTCAAGAGGCAGAGGGTAATGCTAAGATTAGTAAACAAGCAAGACTATATTTAGAATTAGCTACAATTAAAATGTGCAAAATTGAATATGATACATCTAGTGAAGTAATTCTTGCTAGAATAAATAGATTAGAAGAAGCAATAAAGAGTGGAAAGATACAAGTGGCTCAAGTACAACAAGGTAGTAATCAGATTTCAGAAGTATCTAATGTGCAAAAAATAGTTGCAACACAAAATGTGATTAACAAAGAACAAGCAGTAACAGAAACTCCTGTTATTGAAGTGAATACTAATGCAACAACATCTATTGGAGATATACAAAGATCATGGCATGATATATTAGAGGCTTTAAAAGCTAGAAGAGCTATGGTTATATATGCATCATTAATGACAGGAAGACCTGTAGCCTGCAATAATGGTGTTGTTGTAATAAAATATGAAGAAGAGTATGCGTTTAATAAAATAAGATTAGAAAAACCTGATAATATAAAGGTTATTAATGAAGTGGTTTCAGAAGTAATGAGAGAAAGATTAAAGGTTAGATTTACTGTTGAAACTAAGGAAGAAGCAGAGAGAAACCCTGAAGAAGTTCTCTTACAGGCATTAGGAGAATCTGCATTAGAAATAATAGATGAATAAAAGATAGAATTGAATTGAAAAATACTATATAATATAAAATATATATTTTGTAAGGAGGAATTGATTATGGCAAGAGGTGGATTTCCAGGTGGCTTCGGCGGAGGAAACATTAATAACTTAATGAAGCAAGCTCAAGCAATGCAAAAGCAAATGGAAGAAATGCAAAAAGAAGTTGAAGCTGCTGAATTTGAAGCTTCAGTTGGTGGAGGAGCTATTTCAGTTCGTGTAAATGGAAAGAAAGAAGTTTTAGGAATTAACATAAAACCAGAAGTAGTAGATCCAGATGATGTTGAGATGTTAGAAGATTTAGTACTTAGTGCTGTAAATGAAGCTTTAAGAAAAGCTGATGAAGAAACAGCTAACAAGATGGGTAAATTAACAGGTGGTTTAAAGATGCCTGGTTTATTCTAGGAAATTATTTAAGGCATACAGGTATAAATTATTCCTGTATGCCTTTTTACTGAAAGGAATGAGGTAAGGTATGGATTTTTATCCAGTAGCTATAGAAAAACTAATAGAAGAATTTGCAAAGTTACCTAGTATAGGGCAAAAGACAGCTCAAAGACTAGCTCTACATGTATTAAATTTACCAGAAGATGAGGTTAAAGAATTTGCAGGGGCATTAGTTAAAGCAAGAGGAACTATAAAATACTGTTCGGTTTGTGGAAATTTTACTGATAGTGACCCATGTTCAATATGTTCAAATCCTAATAGAGATAAGGGTGTAATTTGTGTAGTAGAACAACCTAAAGATATTATGACAATGGAGAAGGTAAAGGAATTTAATGGACTTTATCACGTTCTGCATGGAAATATTTCTCCTATGCAAGGAAGAGGTCCACAAGATATTAGAATAAGAGAATTAGTATCTAGAATGAGAGAAGATATAAAAGAAGTAATAGTTGCAACTAATCCCAACATTGAGGGAGAAGCAACAGCTATGTATATATCTAAGATATTAAAACCTCTGGATGTTAAGGTAACAAGGATTGCAGCTGGAATTCCAGTAGGTGGAGATTTAGAGTATGCAGATGAAGTAACTCTATCTAAAGCCTTAGAAGGTAGAACTGAAATATAATATGGCAATAAAAAGGAGGGCCACAATTTACATTGGGCCCCTTAATAGATAGATGGGAGTTTTAGAAGTTTTGTTTGATAATGAGTGAAAAGCTTCTTATAGAATTAATATATGGGATATAGTGAAATGTGTTCCAAAAATTTTGAAGCGTTTGTATATTACCTCTAAAAATGGAAATAATTTAAATAAATAAGTTTGGAGGGGTAGTTATGAATAAAAAGAATATAATTCAATATATTACAGGTATTAAGGAAAGTGAAAATGAAGGATTAGATATTATAGATGCAATTGAAGATGCCAAAGCAGAACTTGAAGCTGCAAGAAGCATATTCGATAATGTACAGGACTCAAAATTAATTGAACTTGCTATCTATGCTGAAGAAGTTGCATTAAAAAGATATGAATATTTACTTTCATTGGCAAAAGAAAGAGATATTAGAGTAAGTAATGAATATATATTAGATAGGTGTATAAGAATGGCAGAGTAAAGTAAACGGGGGGATTTCAATGGAACAATTAACACAGTTAGTAACTACGAATCCAATAATATTTGGTATAGTAGGGTTAGCCATATTATTTATTATTTTAAAGTTATTTAAGTGGCCTTTAAAGATACTTCTTAATGGTGTATTTGGTGTGATATTATTATATTTAGTTAACTTTATAGGTGGACAAGTTGGATATCCAAACCTTATTGGGATCAACTGGATAACAGCTCTTGTAGCAGGATTTTTAGGAGTACCAGGGGTAGCTGTTTTAGTAATATTCAAATTGTTTATGTAGTTTTATAAGCTCACTTAATTGTGAGCTTTTTTTAATTATAGAAAATTATAAAATCAAAGACAATAATTGTGTAATTTAAGAATATGTTAAGAAAAAACTAAGGTTTTAGATTGTTTAATCTTAAGTATTGTTGGTTATTATTAGTATATAGAATTTTAGGAGGAGAACATATGAAAGTTTTAGAAGTAAAAGGGGTAAAGAAAAAACTTGGCAAAAGAGAAATTATTAAAGGCTTAGATTTATCTGTAAATGAGGGAGAAATTTTTGGGTTTTTAGGACCAAATGGTGCGGGTAAAACAACAACTATAAGAATGCTTGTTGGGTTAATATCTCCAAATGAAGGGGAAATAGTGGTATGTGGTAAAAGTGTTTTATCAGAAAAAGAACAAGCTCTTAAAAATGTTGGCGCAGTTGTAGAAAATCCTGAACTTTATAAATATCTTTCTGGTAGAGAAAATCTTATGCAAATAGCAAGAATAAGAAAGGTATCTAAAGAGGAAGTAGAAAAATTAATAGATTTAGTTGGTCTTAAAGGTAGAATAGACGATAAAGTAAGAAAGTATTCCTTAGGAATGAAACAAAGACTTGGATTAGCTGCTGCATTAATAGGAAATCCTAAGTTATTAATTTTAGATGAGCCTACAAACGGGTTAGATCCTTCTGGAATTATAGATTTTAGAGATGTTGTAAAGAAGGCTGCAAGAGAAAGGGGAATGGCAGTATTTATCTCTTCCCATATATTAAGCGAAGTTCAAAATCTTTGTGATAGAGTTGCATTTATAAATAATGGAGTTATTAAGTCTGTAGAAGATATTCATGATAATAGCATGGAAACAGAATTAGATAGTTTAACATTAATCGTTTCAAGCGATAAGGAACAAGCTATAAAAGTATTAAAGGATATCGGGTTCGTAAATTCATCAACAGTTATAGATGAAGAAGTTCACATAATAATGGAAACAGGAAAAACAACGGAATTATTAAAGGTATTATTAAAAAATAATGTGTTAGTTGAAGAAATTTATAAGAATAGAAAAGGACTTGAGCAAAGATATATGGAGCTTGTTGAAGGAGGGGTAAGATAATGCTATTTACATTAATAAAAAATGAATTAATTAAGATATCTAAAAGAGCTAAAACATGGATTGTATTTGCACTATTTGCTATTTGCGTTGTAGGAATTGGAATTATAAGTAATATAGATGCAAAAGATATAGCTTACAATAATACTCCAGAAGGTAGAATAGAATCTTTAAATAGCTCTATCCAATATGCTGAAGATCATTTAAAAGAGTTAGAGACATATAAGGATAAATGGGCAGAGGAAGCAATAGAGGAACAAAAACAATATATAGTTAACCTAAAGGAAGAGATTAAACTTCAAGAGGAAAGAAAGAAGAATCCTGATGATCCTAATTTGTGGAGAAAAACATTAGAACAAGAAAAGAAAAATATTCAAGAAGTTTTAGATGACAAAAGTTATCCTGATAGATATAAAACATATGAGAAACAAAGGATGGCAGAAATAAATTCATTTTTAGATGCTGGGGTAAAGCCAGTTGAAGAGTGGGAGTTCTATCCTACAAATGTTGGAATGAAGTTCATGCAAGTTATAGGTTTAATAATATTAGCAGCAGGTATTGCTGTGTTTATGAGTGATATTGTTTCAGGTGAGTCTACACCAGCTACATTAAAGTTTTTATTAGTTCAGCCAATCTCTAGAGCAAAGGTTATTTTATCTAAGTTTATTGCAGTTGTTATTACAGTTGTAGCTATGATAGCTGGATTAGAAGTTGCTGCCTATGGAGTGATAGGAGCATTCACTGGATTTGATGCTGCAAAGATGCCTAAATTGGTAGGTATGAAGTTCCAATGGGATTATAGTGAAATAGAAAAGTATGGTGCACCTCAATTATCACAGGTTGATGGTAGTGGAATATTATCAACAAGAGGGGATGCATTATTCCAAGGGTTTGCATTACAAATATTATTTATAATTGCATGCTGTGCTCTTATATTTATGATATCTACATTAGTTAAAAGCAGTATGATTAGTATGGCTATTTCAGTATTAGTTTGTGTAGCAAGTACTATGATTTGTATGATGTCTCCTTCTGTAGCATCTAAGTTTGGACATTTAATATTCTTAAACTATGGAAATACAGTTAGTGTTATAGATGGTAGTATAGCTCAGATGTTTAATAATCCTAACTTCAGCATAGGCCTTGGAGTTGCTTTAATGGTTGGAACTATTATTCTTTGTTATATAATATCCACTATTATATTTAAAAAGAAAGATATTTTAGCATAAGTAAAAATAAAGCTTCGCATTTGCGAAGCTTTATTTTTATTAATACCCTATATTTCTATTACCCCTCTTATTACAATTATTGCTTCTTTTACTTCTATTATTATGTTAATCTATATTATATTGAAAGGTTTAAGGAGATGATTTTATGCCAGCCGGTACTGGAGTTAATTGTGGAGAATGCCCTGAAAAGAAGAATGGGAATTGTAATGGCGATGATACAAGATGCCTTTGCTATAAATGTCCTAGAAAGTTATCTCAATGTATGTGCGTAAAGTATTGTAGAGAAACTGAATCAGTTTTATATTTTGATGAAAATGAAAACCACTGGTAAAAATACTAGTGGTTTTTAGTTTTGTAGGTAGTAAATATAAGTAAATCATAAATAAATCTTAAAAATAAAAATATTTAAAAAAAGTATATCCAATTTCATAATAATGGTATATAATATACATTACAAGAACACTTGTATTTCATACAAATACACATGGGGCTTTTTTATTAGAAATTCGAGTGCAGCAATAAATATATATATATAATTAAGGGGGATTTTAAACATGCATAAGAAATTATTTATTCCTGGACCAGTAGAAGTACGTCCAGAGGTGTTATCCAAAATGGCTGAACCAATGATAGGTCATAGAAGTAAGGAGGCTTCAGCACTGCAAAGAAGAATTAGTGATAATATGAGAAAGATATTTTTCACAGAAAATGAAATTCTTCTTTCAACTACTTCAGGTAGTGGGCTTATGGAAGGTGCTATAAGATGTTGTACAGCAAAAAAAGCAGCAGTATTTTCAGTAGGTGCCTTTGGTAAGAGATGGTACGAGATGGCAGTTTCAAATAATGTACAAGCAGATCTTTATGAAGTAGAAATGGGTAAAGCTGTTGATCCAGATGAGGTTGATAAGGCACTTGCTACAGGAGAATATGATTTAATAGCAGTTACTCATAATGAAACATCTACAGGCATAATGAATCCAATTGAAGAAATAGGAGAGGTAGTAAAAAAATATCCTGAAGTTGTATTTATAGTAGATATGGTTAGTTCTGCAGCAGGAAGTAAGGTAGAAGTGGACAAGTGTGGGATAGATGTTTGTATTACTTCAACTCAAAAATGTATTGGGTTGCCTCCAGGAATGTCAATTTGTACATTTTCTGAGAAAGCAAGAAAGAGAGCTGAACAAGTTCCTAACAGGGGATATTATTTAGATTTACTTCAACTATATAAATATATTCAAAAGAAGGATTATCAATATCCATCAACTCCTTCACTTTCTCATATGTTTGCTTTAGATTATCAGCTAGATTATATCTTAAATGAGGAAGGTCTTGAAAATAGATTTGCAAGACATAAGGAAATGGCACAAATAGTTAGAGATTGGGCAGAAAAGAATTTTGAATTATATTCAGATAAGAATCATTTATCAAATACAGTTACTAATGTTAAGAATACAAGGAATATAGATGTATCAGCATTAAACAAAGCACTTGGGGAAAGAGGTTTCCAAATTTCTAATGGATATGGAAGCTTAAAAGATAAGACTTTTAGAATAGCTCATATGGCAGATTGCCAAGTTGAAGATATAAAAGAATTATTAAAGAATATTGATGAAGTTTTAGGATTATAAAATCTTGAGAGTTTAGAGTATTATCTAAACTCTTCAAAATTATATGGTAATAAGCAAAGATTAAGGGGGAATATATTATGATTAAGGTGTTAACAAACGACGGGTTAGAAGCTGCTGCTATAGAGAGCTTAAAAGCAGCCGGGGCAGAAGTAGTTAATGAGCATATAGAAGCAGATAAGTTAGGAGAAGCATTAAAGGATTTTGATGCACTTGTTGTAAGGTCAGCTACTAAGGTTACGGCTGATGTATTAGATAAAGCTGAAGGCGGAAAATTAAAGTTAGTAGTTAGAGCAGGTGTTGGTGTTGATAACATTGATATAAAACATGCCCATGAAAAGGGTGTTACAGTAAAGAATACTCCTAATGCAAGTTCAGATTCTGTTGCAGAACTAGTATTAGCTCACATGTTTACAGTTGCAAGATTTTTAAGTAATTCAAATGTAACAATGAGAGATGGACAATGGAATAAGAAGAAATATAAAGGGATAGAAATTGCAGGTAAAACCTTAGGGGTTATAGGAATGGGCAGAATAGGTAGATCCTTAGCTAAAAAGGCCACAGCCCTTGGAATGACTGTAATATATAATGATATATTTGGAAAACAAGATAACTTAGAATATGAATTCTGTGATATGGAAGATTTATTAAAGAAGTCTGACTTTATATCATTACATGTTCCATATGATAAAGAAAAGGGTTCAGTAATAGGTAAAAAAGAGTTCGAATTAATGAAAGATGGAGCGTATTTAATAAATTGTGCTAGAGGAAATGTTGTTGATGAAGATGCTTTATTAGATGCATTAAACAGTGGAAAGGTGGCTGGAGCAGGTATAGATGTATTTGCTAAAGAACCTACAGCAAATGAAGCTTTAGTTAATCATCCTAATGTAAGTGTAACACCTCACATAGGAGCTTCAACTGAAGAAGCACAAACAAGAATTGGTGATGAGGTAGCATCAACTATAAAAGAATTCTTTAGTTTATAAAATATTAGGGGGTACAATGAAGTGGCTATAGTTAAGGCGTTTAAAAGTATAAGACCAATTGAAGAATTGGCCTCAAAGATTGCAGCACTACCATATGATGTTATGAGTAGTGAAGAGGCTAGAGATATGGTTGTAGATAATCCCTGCTCATTTCTTCATATTGATAGGGCAGAAATAGACTTAGACCCTTCTGTAGATATACACGATAAAAAGGTTTATGAGAAAGCTAGAGAAAATCTAGACAAAATGATTGAAAATGGTCAATTTATTCAAGATGAGAAACCTTGCCTTTATATTTACAGACAGATAATGAACGGAAGAGCTCAAACTGGATTAGTATTTTGTGCATCTATAGATGATTATCTTAATAATGTTATAAAAAAACATGAATATACAAGGGCAGATAAAGAATTAGATAGAATTAATCATGTAGATTATTGTGATTCTAATACAGGTCCAATATTCTTAACTTATAGGGAAGATGAAGTTACTTCTGAGGTTATTAAAGAATGGACTAAGGAAGGAACTAAAAGAAAGGCAGTATATGACTTTATTTCAGAAGATGGAATAGGTCATCAAGTATGGGTTATAGATAATGAAATAATAGTAGAAGAAATAATTGCATTATTTAATGAAATAGAAAATCTTTATATTGCAGATGGGCATCATAGGTCAGCTTCAGCAGTTAAGGTAGGGTTAAAAAGAAGAGAAGAAAATCCGGACTATACTGGGGAAGAGGAGTTTAATTACTTCTTAGCAGTGGCATTCCCAGACAATGATTTAATGGTTATGGATTATAACAGAGTAGTTAAAGATTTAAATGGTTTATCTACTGATGAATTCTTTGAGAAGTTAAAAGATAACTTTATAATTATAGAATCTAAAGAAAATGTACCAATAAAACCAGTTAGTAAGCATACATTTGGTATGTTTATTGAAGATAAGTGGTACTTGCTTGAAGCTAAAAAGGGAAGTTTTAATGAAGAGGATCCTATAAAGAGTTTAGATGTAGCAATATTACAAGATAATATTCTTACTCCTATATTAGGAATAGAGGATGTTAGAACATCAGATAGGATAGATTTTATTGGTGGAATAAGAGGATTAAGTGAACTAGAAAGAAGAGTTCATAAGGATATGAAGGTTGCTTTTTCTATGTATCCTACAGAGGTTGGAGATATAATGAAGGTAGCTGATACAAATCAAGTAATGCCTCCTAAGTCTACATGGTTTGAACCTAAATTAAGAAGTGGATTATTTGTTCATAAATTAAGATAAGAGAAATTTTTTATAAAAAGGTTTATAAAAATATTAATAACTATGTTAAGAGTTATTAATAATATTACGATAATTAAATAAGGCGATATGGTCATTATCTAGCTCAATAGAGGGCAAGGCATGTTTGCCTTGCTCTTTTTTATTTCAAATCACAGTACGATAAAGGGGGAATGCCAAGTGAACGCCCAATACGATAAGACCTATAGAAAAAGTTTAAAAATTGTTATTACAAAGAAAGTTGCAGTAGTATTTGCAATAGTATATGGAATTAGTATTTTATCACTATATTTCATGGGAAAAATGCTTTTAAAGGATGAAGCTATCAGTCTAGCAATAGGATCATCATTTAATAAAATGATATTAGCCTATTCTTCAATACTATTAGTAACTTTAGTAGCAGGTGTAATTTTTGTTTATAAGGCAGTAGCAAAGTTTGCGACCTTAATACACAGATTTAGAACCCATTTTCAACTATTAAAAGAAGGAGACTTCTTTTATAGAATTAGAGAAAAGCACTTTAAAAGAGAAGATGAATTAGCTGGTATAGCTATAGAGACAGATGCAATGCAAGATGCTGTTGTAAAAATGTTAGGAGATGTTAATAGTGCCGCTATTGAAGTTAATGATAAGTCTAATACATTAACTTATACATCTCAAGGGTTAATGAATTCAGCAGAGAACATTTCAAAGTCTGTATCAGAAATAACGTCAAATTTAACAGAGGAATCTGCTAGTATATTAAATATAGTAAGTATTTTAACTGATTTTAAGAGCATACTTGAAACTAATTTAGAGGCAACTAATAATATAACCAGTATGTCCAGGGATGTTAATGACAAAGCCAACATAAGTTTTTATGATATGGAAAAACTAAGAACATCATTTGAAGACTTTAATGGAAAGTTTGATGAATTTGTTTCTATTATTCAAAGCATGCAAGCTAATATAGAAGAAGTGGACAAGATATCAGTTCTTATTAATGGAATTGCAGAACAAACTAATCTTCTAGCATTAAATGCAGCTATTGAGGCAGCAAGAGCTGGAGAGTCAGGAAGAGGATTTAGTGTTGTTGCAGAGGAAATAAGAGCATTGTCTGAACAAACTAAGGAATCATCTATAAATATAAATAAATTAGTAGGTAATGTTTTGGGAAATTCTAAAAATTTAGTTAGTAAGACTAGTGATATGGTTAAAGATATTCAAGAACAAAATAATATTATTTACACATCAACATCAGCATTTAAGGATATATCTAAGTTAATTATTGATATGAATCCTGCAATGAATAGTTTAGAAAAAAGCTCAAAAGAAGTATCAAAAAAGAGTGATTATATTATAGAAAAAGTTAAAAATATCTCTGAAACTTCAGAGGAAATAGTTGCATTATCTGAAGAGATTAACTATGCTTCAGAAGAGATGGATTCATCATCTAAGCTTGTATATGAATTAGCTAAGGAGCTTGGAGTACTTGCTGATAATACTTTAAAAGCAGCCGGTGTGTTTAGATTAGAAAAACCAGAAGATGAAGAATGGAAATAATTAAAGGGGCTGTCGCACTAAATAATTAGTGCGTAGCTCTTTTTTTGTAAAAAAAATAAATCCCAAACTCTACGAGTTTAGGATTTATGATAAAATATTCT
>NZ_JAHAIF010000096.1 GCF_018372875.1 Clostridium sp.
AATATAATCATTAAGTTCACAGTTTAACATGTTCTTAGCATATTCCACAATATCATAGCACAATGATATTTGTTCTGTAGGTATATGTTCTAAAATCATTTTAAACTTTTCTAAAGTATCCTTTTCCTTTAAAATAAAAGTTTTTTCTATTAATGATTCATCTACTTCATCGCCAACTTTTTTTCTAAATGCAATTCCACATCCAATGATAACAGAATCTCGTCCATTGTCTTCTGTAACCATAACTGCATTGTTGTTAAAAATTTTATCTATCTTCAATGAACATCACCTCATATTCCATTCTATACTTGACTATATTTAAAAATAAAAAACCTCAATTAATTAAAAGAAATAAATATCATATTTCTTCTACTTAATTAAGGTATAGCCTGATCGAATCAGTAACAATCCCAAGTTAATGTAATCGTTTATTTTCAATTTCATCATACTTTTTTTATGATAACTTGTCAATACTTTTTTATAATTTTATATGCTTTCATAAAAAAAGCTTCCAAAATTCGCTTTTATTTTGCATGACTATAATTTATTCTTCATTTTTAAATCAGCTTTTAAAATATAATAGAATTTAATATTAAGTCAGTTATAGTTCTTCTCCATTAGTTTTTATTACATTTTTGTACCATTCAAATGATTTTTTCTTCTTTCTGTCTAATGTACCTTCTCCAGCATTATCTTTATCTACATAAATAAAGCCATATCTCTTTTCCATTTCACCAGTGCTTGCACTTACAAGATCAATACATCCCCAAGGAGTATATCCAATTAAGTCTACGCCATCTTTAACAGCTTCCTTCATTTGAATTATATGATCCTTTAAATATTCAATACGATAATCATCATTAATTGAACCGTCTTCTTCAACTTTATCAAAAGCACCAAGACCATTTTCAACTACCATAAGAGGTATATTGTATCTTCCATACAACTTATTTAAAATGTATCTTAATCCTTTAGGATCAATCTGCCATCCCCAATCACTTGCTTTAAGATATGGGTTTTTAATTCCACTAACTAAATTTCCTGAAACTTTGTCTTTTCCACCCTCTGCTGATTCACAGTTACTCATATAATAACTGAATGTATAATAATCTACTGTTCCTTCTTTTAAAATCTTCTTATCTTCTTCAGTTATATCTAAAACAATATTATTTTCTTCAAAATATCTCTTAGCAAAGAAAGGATATTCACCTCTAACATGTACATCTCCACAAAGGTCATTTGCCAATTGATCCATCTTCTGTGTAAGTAATATATCATCTGGATTACATGTATAAGGATATTTTGTCATATAAGCAAGCATACAGCCTATTTTAAAATCTTTATTAATACTATGACCAAGCTTTACTGCTTTTGCACTTGCTACAAATTGATGGTGAAGTGCTTGAAAACGAATCTGCTTATTATCATTTGGGTGTAAAAAGTCTTCTGTGCCTTCATTTAAAATACCAAGACTAAGATATCCTCCTACTGGCTTTGTACCACAATTAATTTCATTAAATGTAAGCCAGTATTTAACTTTATCCTTATATCTATTAAATATTACGTTGCAGTAGTTAACAAAAAAATCTATTACATCTCTTGAAGCCCATCCATTATATTTTTTAGTTAAATTAAAAGGCATCTCATAATGTGAAATAGTAACTAATGGTTCTATATTATATTTTTTTAATTCATCAAAAACATCATCATAAAACTTTAATCCTGCTTCATTAGGTTCTTTATCATCACCATTAGGAAATATACGTGTCCATGCTATAGACATTCTAAATACCTTAAAGCCCATTTCTGCAAATAACTTAATATCATCTTTATATCTGTGATAAAAATCAATAGCTTCATGACTTGGATAATTTAATCCATCAATAGTTTCTCTAGTAATTTTACGTGGAATAGT
>NZ_JAHAIF010000021.1 GCF_018372875.1 Clostridium sp.
TAAGACTAACTTACAAATGAGAGTTGATGCAGAACATGGAGCTTGCCAAGGTAAGAAGGATTTAGCTACATTAGCTAAGCAATTAAACCTAGATGCAATTCATGATACAGTACATGAAATGTGCAAAGATGAAGCTAGACATGGTCAAGCGTTCAAGGGATTATTAAACAGATATTTCGGTTAGTAAATGGAAAAAATCCTAGAAGATTAATCTTCTAGGATTTCTTTTATTGCAATTAAAACAACATCTTGATGAGTATGATGAATAAAATGATCAGATCCCTTAACTAATACTTGCTTACTTCTTGAAGACCAAGTGATTAAGTCTTTTTGGGTGTTAAGCCAAGCATCTTTTTCTTCTTTGCTGAAGTTTTTTTCGTTTTCTGCTGTGAGAATAATTAAAGGTATATCTCCAATAGACTGAGATTTATCTAATACTTTAGCACAATTAGAAGATAAGTTCTTAAGTTCTGTAATCATATCTTCGTTCCAAAAGTTTTTTATAAATAAAGCTTTTTTTATTCTATTTACTTCATCAATCTTATCATTAAATTGAAGTTTATTTTTAAAATATGAAGTTAAAGTTAATAATCTTAAGATACCAGTATATTTTAAAATCTGTAAAAAGCGAATCGATATAATACTTGTTTTTTTCTTATGTTCTATGAACCAAGGGTTTAACGCATCAATCATGATTATTCCTTTTACTTCATTAGGATATAGCTGAGCAAAACGTAATGCCTCTAATCCTGCCATAGAGTGAGCTACTATTACATATGGAGGAGTGTGGCCCGATGCTTTTAGAGATTGTCTTAAATTTTCAATTATAGTATCTATATTAGCATCATATTCTACATTGTCACTAAAACCATATCCATACCGTTCAAATACTGCTGTTTTTGAAAATTTAGATGCATTTTCTTGAAGCTTATAGTAATCATAATAAGGGCTAGTTACTCCATAACCTGATGTAAATACAACGGTATTATTTCCGTTTCCTTTAGAAAATATATGAATATTACCAGTGTTTAACTTTATCATATCTCCAGGAGCTTTCAAATTTTTATCTTCAATGAAGGATAAAAACTCCTCACATATTAAACCTATAATTAATAAAATCACAAGACCCAAAAGTGTGTATAATAAAATAATCATAATAAACCTCCTATATAAGTTAATTTTAGTATACTTTTAATTTACAAAATATGTCAATAAGATTCGCGGAAAGTTTATATAAGTTATATATTTAAATTTGATTACTATATTCAAAAAAGATATAATTTTAATAATTAATATAATTAGGAGGATAGAATTATTATGAAAATAGCAATTGCTATAGGTGTGCTTATTCTAGTGATGAATATAGTCTTTTCTTTTTCCCTTATCTTTATAGAAAGAAAAGATCCAACAACAACATGGGCATGGTTGTTAATAATGATATTACTTCCTGGAATAGGATTTATTATATATCTTCTTCTTGGTCAAAATCTTAGTAGAGAAAGATTGTTTAAAGAGAAAACAGTTCTCGATGAAAATAAAAGAAGGGAATTATCCATTCAGTTTACTGAGTCCAGTGAAGGGCATTCTGGAAGTGATGAATATTTAGATTTAAGGAGAATGAATTACAATCATTCTGGAGCTAAATATACTACAGGAAATGATATTGAAATATATTATGATGGAGAAGATAAATTTGCAAGGTTGTTAGAAGATTTAAGAGGTGCAAAGAAATACATACATATTCAATATTATATATTTAGAAAAGAAAGTATAGGTAAGGAAATAATAAAAATATTAGAAGAGAAAGCTGCTGAAGGCGTAGAAGTAAGATTTTTAGTGGATAGTATGGGATCATATAAACTTACAAAAAGAAGCTTAAAAAAGTATATACAAAATGGAGGGAAGTTCGAAATATTCTTTCCAGGAATATTGCCTCATATAAATACCCGTATTAACTATAGAAATCATAGAAAAGTTGTAGTTATTGATGGTGAGTATGGCTATACTGGTGGGTTTAATGTTGGAAAAGAATATGTTAATTTAGATGACAAAATAGGATTTTGGAGAGATACTCACATAAGAATAAGAGGGGAAGCAGTAAATGATTTAAATGAAAGATTTCTTTTAGACTGGTGTTATGCTTCTGGAGAAAAATTAGATGATTTCACAGTATTTTATCCAAAACATCCTTATAAAGATGGGGGCAAGGGAATACAAGTAGTTACAAGTGGCCCTGACCATAAAGAAGAATATATCAAGCATGCTTATATTAAAATGATTAATAATGCTAAAAAGAATATATATCTTCAAACTCCATATTTTGTTCCAGATGAACCTATGTTAGAGGCATTAAAGTTAGCTGCTTTGTCAGGTGTAGATGTTAGAATAATAATACCAGGAAAGCCCGATCATATATTTATGAAGTGGGCAGCAAGTGCTTATATAGGGGATATTATTGAAGCTGGTGGTAAGGTATATACGTATGAAAATGGATTTATACATTCTAAAACTATGGTTGTTGATGGGCAAGTAGCTAGTGTAGGAACAGCTAATATGGATATACGAAGTTTTAAGTTAAATTTTGAAGTTAATGTCTTTATATATGATGCAGATGTAGCAAGGGATATGGAAAATCAATTCTTTGCAGATATAAACGATTCAGAGCTAATTACTAAAGCAGAGTATAATGGAAGAAGTAGTTGGCTTAAAATGAAAGAATCGATAATAAGATTACTTTCTCCAATTTTGTAAAAAAATATAAAAAGAATATTGACACTGGAAGTGAGTTTGATATAATTAATGAAAAAAGATACCGTGTTTTTCATGTGTTGTGGAGGATATTATGAAAGGAATTATAGAAGCATTAGTAGCAAAATTTTATAGCTTTATATATTTTATATTCTGGGGCTTTTACTTTAGCGCTGGCTATTTTTTCTGCAAAAAAATAAATAATTCTTTTCAAATGAGTATTTAATAATTTAAGCTAAGGTTGAATATTTTTATATGTAATTATTAGAGAGAGCTCATTAAAGGCTCTCTTTTTTATTAAATAAAATTAAATTTTATATTTTAAGGGGGCAAAAACATGATAGTAATTTTAAAACCAAACACAGAGCCAAAAGAGATTGACAGATTAACAGAGGCTCTTCAAAACAAAGGGGTTGAAGTTAATCAAGTGGTAGGAAAAGATTTAATTATATTAGGGTTGGTTGGAGATACAAGTAGATTAGATCCTACGCAAATTGAAGCAAATAGAAATGTCGAAAGAGTAATGAATGTAGCAGAACCTTTCAAGAAAGCTAATAAAATGTTCCACCCTGAACCGACAATTGTTGATGTAAACGGAAATAAGATAGGTGGAAAGAAACTTGCTATGATAGCAGGGCCTTGCTCAGTTGAAACAGAAGAACAAATTTGTTCAATTGCTGAAGATGTTAAAAAATTAGGGGCAAATTTTTTAAGAGGTGGAGCATTCAAGCCTAGAACTTCACCATATTCATTCCAAGGATTGAAATATGATGGGTTAGAGTTACTAAAGATAGCTAGAGAAAAGACAGGACTTCCAATAGTAACAGAAATAATGTCACCATATGATATAGAGGTATTTGAAGAGAACGTTGATGTTATTCAAGTTGGTGCAAGAAATATGCAAAACTTCGACCTTTTAAGAGAATTAGGAAAGACATCTAAAACTATTCTTTTAAAAAGAGGTTTATCTGCTACTATAGAAGAATGGTTAATGTCAGCTGAATATATAATGGCTGGTGGAAATGAAAATATAGTTCTTTGCGAAAGAGGTATAAGAACATTTGAAACATATACTAGAAATACATTAGATTTAAGTGCTATTCCAGCAGTTAAGAAGTTAAGTCACTTACCAGTTGTAATAGACCCAAGTCATGCAGCAGGAAAGTGGTGGATGGTAGACCCACTATCAAAAGCAGCAGTAGCTATAGGTGCAGATGGTTTAATAATTGAAGTACACAATGACCCAGCTAATGCATGGTGTGATGGACAACAATCAATTAAGCCAGATGTATATGGTAACTTATTAGAAGAATTAAGAGTTATTGCTAATGCAGTGGGAAGAGAAATTTAATTAGAAGGATGATTATAAGTGAAAAGAAATTTATTTGTTAATCTAAAAGAAAATAGCTATAACATCTTAATAGAAAGAGGATTGTTAAGCAAGTTAGGTGAGGAACTTAAGAAGATATATTTTGGTGAAAAGATATTTATAATTACAGATGAAAATGTAGATAAATATTATGGTGCTAAGGTTAAAGATGAATTAGATAAGGCTGGTTATAAGACTAGAAAAATGGTTTTAACTCCAGGAGAAGAGACCAAGTCCTTTAGTACATTACCAGGTATATATAATGAACTTTTAGATTTTAAGTTAACTAGAAAAGAACTTATAATTACTTTAGGTGGAGGCGTGATTGGAGACTTAGGAGGCTTTGTAGCCTCCACTTTCCTAAGGGGAGTTTCCTTTGTACAGATTCCTACATCTTTACTTGCACAAGTAGATAGTTCTGTAGGTGGTAAGGTTGCTGTAGATTTAGAAAAGGGAAAGAATTTAGTAGGAAGTTTTTATCAGCCTAAAGGAGTGTTTATAGATCCTGATGTACTTAATACTTTACCTGAAAAATTTTATAAAGATGGGATGGCAGAAGTAATTAAATATGGATGCATTAAGGATAGAAATTTCTTCTATATGCTTAAATCATTAAAGTCAAGAGAAGAAGTTATGAATAATATAGAAGATATTTTATATAAATGCTGTTACATTAAAAAGTCTGTTGTAGAAAGAGATGAAAAAGATTTAGGAGAAAGAATGCTATTAAACTTTGGTCATACATTAGGTCATGCAGTAGAAAAATATTATAATTTTACAGGATATAGTCATGGTGAAGCAGTGGCTATGGGAATGTATAATATTTCTTTAAAAAGTGAAGGGGAAGGTATAACTGAAAAAGGTGTATCTGAAGAAATAAAAGAAATTCTTATAAATTATGACCTTCCATATGAAGTTGATATTAAAGATAATAATAAAATTATAGATACTATTTCTTTAGATAAGAAGAATATAGGAAATGTCTTAAAGGTAATTTTATTAAAAAGTATAGGTGAAAGCATTATATACGATACTACATCGGATTTTTTTAAGGTGGTGAGATAGTGGGAGATATAAAGGTATATCCAAGTAAACTTAATGGAGAAGTGAAAATTCCACCATCAAAGAGTATGGCACATAGAGCTGTAATATGTGCAGCATTAGGAGATGGGCTAAGTAAAATTAGTAATATAGATTATTCAGATGACATAATAGCAACTATAAATGGTATGAGAGCCTTAGGAGCTGTTATTGAGGAGAAGGATGAATACTTAGAAGTAAGAGGAATTAATTGCAAGGAGTTAAGTGCTGATAGGGATTTTGAAAGGGTAGTGGACTGTAATGAGTCTGGGTCTACATTAAGATTTTTAGTACCTATTTCTCTAGCATTTCAAGGTGTAACAAGGTTTGTTGGAAGAGGGAACCTTGGAAAAAGACCGTTAAAAACGTACTATGATATTTTTGATAGTCAAGGCATAGAGTATAGCTATTTAAATGGTGTTTTAGATTTAGTGGTATCAGGGAAATTAAGGGCAGGAACTTATGAAGTAGAAGGAAATATAAGCTCTCAGTTTATAACAGGTTTGCTATTTACATTACCATTACTAGATGGAGATTCTAAAATTTCTATTACAACAGAGCTAGAATCTAAGGGATATTTAGATTTAACTATTTCTGCCATGAAGGACTTTGGCATAAAAGTTATAAATAATGAATATAAAGAATTTATTATTAAAGGTAATCAAAGGTATAGAAGTAGAGACTATAGAGTAGAGGGAGACTATTCTCAAGGTGCATTCTTTTTATCAGCCGATGCGTTAGGAAATGAGGTTACAATACTCGATCTTAAAGATGATTCTCTTCAAGGTGATAGAGAAGTGGTTGATATATTAGAAAGAATGGGGGTAGTAATAGAAAAGAGTAATTTAGGAATGAGTGGACAAGTTAAGAATTTAAAATCTACATTAATTGATGCATCTCAATGCCCAGATATTATACCAGTATTATCAGTTGTGGCAGCATTAAGCAATGGAAAAACAGAAATTGTTAATGCAGGAAGACTTAGAATTAAAGAATGTGATAGACTTGCAGCAGTTGCACAGGAATTAAATAAATTGGGAGCCAAAGTTACTGAAAAGCCAGAGGGATTAATTATAGAAGGCGTTGGGGAACTAGAAGGTGGAGTAGAAGTTTGGAGTCATAAGGATCATAGGATAGCAATGACTTTAGCTATTGCTTCAACAAGATGTAAGGCTCCTATTGTTATAAAGGATTATGAGTGTGTATCAAAATCATATCCACACTTTTTTGAAGATTTTAAGAAGCTAGGAGGAAGATTAGATGAGTGGTATGTGGGGAAGTAACATAAAGGTATCCATATTTGGAGAGTCTCATGGAAATGCTATAGGAATAACTATAGATGGTCTTCCTTCAGGAATAGAGTTGGATTTAAATAAAGTAGATGAGGAAATGAAGAGAAGAGCACCAGGTAGAAGCAAATTATCTACTCCAAGAAAAGAGAGTGATGTTCCTGAAATTCTAAGTGGGTTCTTTGAAGGTAAAACAACCGGGACACCCCTTTGTGGAATGATAAGAAATAGGGATACAAGATCAAAAGACTATGGGAAGTTAAAGGATTTAATGAGACCAGGCCATGCTGACTACACAGGTAATATAAGATACGCTGGCTTTAATGACTACAGAGGGGGAGGGCACTTCTCTGGAAGAATTACAGCACCTTTAGTATTTGCAGGAGCTATATGTAAACAAATATTAGAATCTAAAGGAATATATATTGGTGCTCATGTAAAGAAGATTAAGAGTATAAGTGATGAATCATTTGATTATACCAACATATCTAGAGAACTATTAGATGAACTTAGGAAGAAGGAATTACCTTTATTAAAGCCTGAAAAGGAAGAGGAAATGAGAAAGGTCATTTTAGAAGCTAAATCTAATGGAGACTCTGTTGGAGGGGTAATTGAATGTAGTGTTATAGGGATAGAAGCAGGACTTGGTGATCCATTCTTTGATTCAGTTGAATCAACATTATCGCATCTTTTATTTTCAGTTCCGGCAGTTAAAGGAGTAGAGTTTGGATTGGGGTTTGATATTGCTGAGTTATATGGATCAGAAGCTAATGATGAGTTTTACTATGAAAATGATGAAATAAAAACAAGAAGTAACAATAATGGTGGAGTACTAGGTGGTATTACAAATGGTATGCCTATTATATTTAAGTGTGCTATAAAGCCAACTGCATCCATAATAAGAGAGCAAAATACAATCAATATAAGAGAGCGTAAAAATGAATCTTTAATTATTGAAGGTAGGCATGATCCTTGCATAGTTCAAAGGGCTATACCTGTAGTTGAGGCTGTATGTGCAATAGGAATTCTTGATTTAGTAAGGGGGCGATATGGATGGGAGCTTTAGATGACTATAGAAAAGAGATTGATGATATAGATAGAGAGCTTACTGGTTTGTTTGAAAAAAGAATGAATGTCGTACTTAATGTTGCTAAGTATAAAAAAGATAATAAATTAGAAGTTCTTCAAAAAGGAAGAGAAACAGAAGTAATCCAAAAAGCAGTAGATGCATTAAATAATAAAGACTATTCAGATGAAGTAGTTAGATTTATGAATGCAACTATGGAAATAAGCAGAGGTCTACAAAAAAGAAAAATCCAATATGAGGAAAAGTTTAAGGATATAAATATAGCAAGAGAAAGTATTAATAAAAATAAGAAGGTCGGATTTCCAGGAGTAAGTGGTGCATTTACAGAAGAAGCTTTAATAAAGTTCTTTGGAGAAGAATGTGAAAGAAGTGCTTATGAAGAATTTGAAGATGTATGTATTGCTCTTCAAAATGGAGAAGTAGATTATGGAATTATTCCTATAGAAAATTCTTCAACTGGAGGAATATCTGATACTTATGATTTGTTAAGAAAGTACGGATTCTATATTCTAGGTGAGGAATGCATTAGAATTGAACAGCACTTAGTAGGATTAGAAGGTTCTATAGTAGAAGAAATAGATGAAATATATTCCCATCCACAAGGTATTGAACAAAGTAGTGAATTCTTAAAGCAGTATCATCATTGGAAGCTTATACCTTTTCATAATACAGCAATAAGTGCAAAGCTTATTAAAGATCTAAGTGATAATACAAAGGCAGCAATTGCAAGTAAAAGAGCAGCAGATATTTATGGACTTAAAATAATAAAAGAATGTATTAATAATCAAAAGGATAACTTTACAAGATTTATTGTTATATCAAGAGAGCTTAAGGTGGTAGAAGAGGCAAATAAGGTGAGTGTAGTTTTCTCCCTTGAAAATGAAGCAGGAACATTATATAGATTATTAAGGCATTTTGCAGAAAATAATATTAACCTTATAAAGATAGAGTCTAGACCAATGAAAGATACTTCCTGGAGATATTTCTTATACTTAGATTTTGAAGGGGATATAGAAAGTAAAGAAGTTAAGAATGCACTAAGGCTTATAGATGAAAATTCAGCATACTTTAAATTGTTAGGTGCTTATGAAAGAAAAACTAACTAAGGAGTGTAGTATGGAGTTTTATGGTTTATTAGGAGAAAAGCTATCTCATAGTTTATCACCACAAATTCATAAGAGAATATTTGGTTTAATAGGAATTGAAGGAGCTTATAAACTATTTCCTATACCTAAGGATAAGGTGAAGAAGGTTGGAGAGAGTATAAAGATATTTGGAATAAGAGGCATGAATGTAACTATTCCCTACAAAAAAGAAATTATGTATCAGCTAGATTTTATATCTGATGAAGCTAGGAAGATTGGAGCAGTAAATACTATAAGTTTGGAAAATGGAAAACTTTATGGTTATAATACAGATTATTATGGATTTGGCCTTATGCTAGATATTAATAATATTGAAGTTAAGGATAAAAGAGCAGTAGTACTAGGAACAGGGGGAGCTGCAAAAGCAGTTGTTACATATCTTCAAGACAAAGGGGTAAAGGAACTATTTTTAGTAAGTAGAAATAAAATGAATAATAGGAGTGATGAAGTTAATATAATTGATTATTCGGATTTACAGAGCTTAGAAGGTGACTTACTTATTAATACAACTCCAGTAGGGATGTATCCTAATATAGGAGAATCTCCTGTAGGTGAAGAGGTTATAAAAAGATTTGAAGCTATAGTTGATTTAATATATAACCCAAGAGAGACAGAGTTATTAAGGTTAGCTAAATTAAATGGTAAAAAAAGTTGTGATGGATTATATATGTTAGTAGGGCAAGCGGTGAAGGCACAAGAAATATGGCAAGACATGAATATAGATAGTAAGGTAATAAATATTATTTATGAAGAGCTTAATGGTGAATTCAACTAGAAAAGGAGAATTTTCATGAGTATGTTAAAGGATAAGGTGTTTTTAATAGGAATGCCTGGATGTGGAAAAACTACAATAGGTAAAGTGCTTGCTAAAGAACTAAATTATACATTTTATGATATGGATAAATATATAGTAGATATATCAGGAAAAGAAGTGTATGAATTATTTAATGAAGGTGAAGAAGTATTTAGAAAGTGGGAGACAGAAGCTTGCAAAGAACTTTCTAAAAAGAGAAAAAGTATTATTTCTACCGGAGGTGGAGTTATAAAAACTCCCATAAATAGAAAAATGCTAAGAAGTAATAGCTTAGTAGTGTTTATAGATAGGCCTGTTGAAAACATTATTGGAGATGTAGACATAAATTCAAGGCCTTTGTTAAAAAATGGAGTTGGTGAAGTTTATAAGTTATATGAAGAAAGATATGAATTATATAAAGAAACTTCCCATATAAAAGTTTTAAATGATGGATTTATAAGAGACACCATTGATAATATTAAGAAAAGCCTTAATGGTAGGATCAAGGAGTAAAGTTATGAAGATTATGGTTATTAATGGTCCTAACTTAAATATGTTAGGTATAAGAGAAAAAAATATTTATGGAACAAAAGATTATAAAGATATATGCAAATACATTAAGGATGAAGGTGAAAAAAGAGGTCACCAAGTAGAAATTTTTCAAAGTAATATAGAAGGTGAAATTATTAATTTTATTCAGAAAGCTTATTTTGAAAAATATGAAGGGATAGTAATAAATCCAGGTGCGTTTACTCACTATAGTTATGCCATTCATGATGCAATTAAAGGAGTGGACATACCAGCTATTGAAGTACATTTATCTAATGTACATAAAAGAGAAGAATTTAGAAAGATTTCTGTTACTGCACCAGCATGTGTAGGTCAGATAGCTGGTTTTGGAGAAGTTGGATACATACTAGCAATTAATGCATTAGAAAGTATGTAAAAAAATTAATATGTAGGATAGTAGGATTGTTTTATACACCTTTGTGGCATTATAATTTATAATATGTAATTTAAATGGAGCAAAGGTGGTAGTAATAAATATGGTTAGTACAGGAGGAATAGATATGATTATTATAATGAACCCTAAATGTGGAGATGAACAAATTAGCAAGGTGGTAAATATAGTTGAAGGAAAGGGGTTACAAACGAACCTTTCTAAGGGGTCAACTTATTGCATAATAGGATGTGTTGGAGACACTGGAATATTAGATCCAGATAAGATGCTTAGAATTGATGGTGTTGATAAAGTATTAAAGGTACAAGAGCCATTTAAGAAAGCTAATAAATTATTTAAACCAGAACCAACAATAGTAGATGTTAATGGAGTTAAAATTGGTGGAAGTCATTTAGGAATAATGGCAGGGCCTTGTTCTGTTGAAAGCGAAGAACAGATCGTAAAAGTAGCAAAGAGTGTTAAAGCATCAGGTGCAAACTTCTTGAGAGGTGGAGCTTTCAAGCCAAGAACATCACCTTATAGCTTCCAAGGCTTAGAGTTAGAAGGACTTAAGTTATTAAAGGTAGCTAAACAAGAGACTGGTCTTCAAATAGTAACAGAAATAATGTCTACAGATTATATTGATGATTTTGTAGAAAATGTAGATGTAATTCAAATAGGTGCAAGGAATATGCAAAACTTTGACTTATTAAAGCAAATAGGTAAAACTAATAAACCTATACTTTTAAAGAGAGGTTTATCAGCAACTATTGAGGAATGGTTGATGTCAGCTGAATATATAATGGCTGGTGGTAATGAAAATGTCATTCTTTGTGAAAGAGGTATAAGGACATTTGAAACATACACTAGAAATACTTTAGACTTAAGTGCAGTTCCTATGGTTAAGAGATTATCTCATTTACCTATTATAGTGGATCCAAGCCATGCAGGAGGATATTGGTATCTTGTAGAACCACTTGCTAAAGCAGCAATTATGGCAGGAGCAGATGGATTAATGATTGAGGTTCATAATGATCCTGAAAATGCTTTAAGTGATGGACAACAATCTATTAAGCCTGAAAGCTTTAAAAACTTGATGGATAAGATTAAGGTTATAGCAAAGATGGAAGGTAAAGATATTTAATCTTATTAGGGGGACTATAAATGAATATTGTTATAGTAGGTCTTGGGGTAATTGGTGGTTCCTTTGCCATGGGACTAAAAGAGGCTGGATATAAAAATGTATTTGGTGTTGATGTAGATGAATATACATTGACTAAAGCTAAAAGTCTGGGATTAATAAAGGAAGGATGTAAGACTGGAGAAAGTTTTTTCAAAGAAGCTGATTTGACCATACTAGCAATTTATCCTAAGTTAGTTAAGAAGTTTATTGAGGATAATAAGGAAAGTTTCAAGGCTGGCTCTATAATAACAGATGCAACTGGAATAAAAGAAATGTTTATAAAAGACATTATTGAAATTTTACCTGAAAATGTAGATTTTGTTTTTGGACACCCTATGGCTGGTAGAGAAAAAAGAGGGATAGATTTTGCAACTAATGATGTATTTAAAGGAGCAAATTATATAATAACTCCAATAGAAAGAAATAAGAAAGAAAATTTAGATTTAGTAGAAAATATTGCATTAAAAATGGGGTTTAAAAGAGTAAGAAGGATAACTCCAGAATTTCATGATGAAATGATAGGCTTTACATCACAATTACCACATGCTATGGCTGTAGCGCTAATTAATAGTGATGAAGAAGGTAGAGATACAGGAAGTTTCATTGGGGATAGTTATAGGGATTTAACTCGTATTGCTAATATTAATGAAGAATTATGGAGCGAACTTTTCCTGGGAAATAAGAATAATTTGTTGAAAGCTATCAATAATTTTGAATTAGAGTTAGATTTGATAAAAAAGGCCATACATGATAACGATAAAGAAACTCTTATGATGTATTTTAAGAAATCTTCAGAGAGAAGAGAGAAACTTTAATGAATAATTATAAAAATGAATAACTTTGGTGAAAACTCCGCTTTTGCGGAGTTTTTTATTATAAATAAAAAGAGAAATTGCGTTAGCAATTTCTCAACCTTAATTATTTATCTTTTCTTAGAGAATTATTCATTTTCTTTGTTTTCTTCAATTAATTCATATATTGTTTTAGAAGTTGTATCTTCCATAGTATATCCTAATAGACTAACTATTCTTTCTAACTTTTCTTCTGAATCAGTTTCGATTTCTATATATGGAAAAGAGCAGAATGTAGTATCGTTTATATCAATTTCTACTAGTCCGTCTTCTAATTGGTAGCTCTCCCTATATTTCTTTATAGATTGATGTAATTTTAGTCCTAGTACTTCATACATTCCTTCAGCTATTTTTTTGTCATCTACCTCAAATTCATATTCTTCCATCTCCTTAAATTTACCTTGGGAAAGCATTTTTTTTGCTGTTATGTAGATAACCTCTTTATTATTTAATATATCAGATACAGTTCTAATTCTAGCATAACCTTTTTTAGCCAATAGTCTTCCATCTTCAAAGTCATATATATCATTTATTTGATTTTCAGCCTTAACTTTAATAGCGCCATTTTTGATAAGTGTGTTTCTAATGGCAGCTACATCAATTTTTATTATTCTAGTTTCTAATTCTTTCATAATAATCTCTCCATTAAATTATTTTATTTACTATTATATCATATAGTTTTTCAAATTTAACAATTTCTAGTCTTGTATTTAACCTTAAAAGGAATTAGAATTTACATATTAAAATAGGATATAATAAAAATAAATAATGTATTACATTTTAGTTGGGAGGATTTTATTATGGCTAAACATTTACACATAATGGCTGAAGAAGGAGCTATAGCAGAAACGGTATTATTACCAGGAGATCCATTAAGAGCAAAGTTTATAGCAGAAAACTATTTAGAAAATGCAAAGTGCTACAATGAAGTTAGAGGAATGTATGGATACACAGGAACATATAAAGGTAAAAGAGTTTCTGTACAAGGTACAGGTATGGGATTACCATCCCATTCTATATACGTTAACGAGTTAATTAGATTCTATGGAGCTAAGAGACTAATAAGAATAGGTTCAGCAGGGTCTATGAATGAAAACGTAAATGTTAGGGATATAGTTTTAGCTCAAAGTGCATCAACTAATTCAGGAATTAACAGAAGAAGATTTCATGGAATGGATTATGCTCCAACAGCTAACTTTGAGTTGCTATTAGAAGCATATAACATTGCAAAAAGTAAGGAGGTAAATGTAAAAGTAGGTAATATATTATCATCTGATTCATTCTATGATGATACTGATGTATCAATAAAGCTATGGGCAGATTATGGATGCTTAGCAGTAGAGATGGAAAGTGCAGAATTATATACATTAGCTGCTAAGTATGGTGTAGAGGCGTTATCAATACTTACGATTTCGGATCATATTTTTAAAGGCGAGGAAACTACTCCAGAAGAAAGACAAGATAGTTTTACTGAAATGATGGAGATAGCATTAGAGTTAGCTAAATAGTATTTGTAGATAAAAGGATATTTTGGGGGATTTATATGAGTAAAAAATGGAAAGAAGTTATTAGAAAAGTTATTTTTGTTATTGCTTTAGTAGTTTTTATATGGTCAGCTTATGAGTTATTTACTATTTTTAATGAGTATAGAAAAAATGCTAATAGCTATAAGGATATTGAACAGTATGCTCCACAGATAGTAGAGAATAATGATAGTGATTCAAATGATAAGGAAGAGATTAAACCTTATGCATTTAAAGAAGAAGACTATAATAAGCTTTATGAGATAAATAATGATTTTAAAGGATGGATTATGATACCTGGCACTAAAGTTAATTACCCATTGCTTCAAGGAGAAGATAATGATTATTATCTTACTCATAACTTTAAGAAAGAGTATAATGCTGGTGGAGGAATATTTATATCCTGTGATAATCCAGATCCTTTTAATGAGAAAAATACAATAATACATGGACATTATATGAAGGATAAGAGTATGTTTGGTTCACTTCATAGTTATAAGGATGGTGAATTTGCAAAATCAAACAATAGGTTTTATATAACTACAAAAGATGGAACTTTAGAGTATGAGATATTTTCAGTATATATTGAGCAAGCAAATACTAATCCATATAGATTTAATTTTAGTTCAGATGAAGAGTATGTAAAGTATTTGAATGAACTTAAGAACAAGTCTATGCATAAACTTGTGGATTATGAACTTAACAGTGGGGATAAAATAGTAACTTTATCAACATGCTCCTATGAACAAGAAAACAACAGGCTTTTAATCCATGGAAAATTAATAAATAAGTAGATTTAAATATATAATTTAAATAAAAAATGTAGAAATCCTTAGGTGTTTCTACATTTTTTTATGTTCTAATTGTTAAATTCACGTTATAATGTTGTTAGAAAAGTTAAAAATATATTAAATATACGTTAAAAAGAGCATTTTGAAGGAGAGATATTATAGTGGACAAGTTCAATATGATCATTGAATTATTTGGAGGATTAGGTTTGTTTCTATTTGGTATGAAACTAATGGGAGATGGCCTAGAAAATGCAGCAGGAAATAAGTTGAAAAATATTTTAGAAAAGGTAACTAGGAATAAAGTAATTGGAGTATTAGTTGGAGCAGCTGTAACTGCTGTAATACAAAGTTCAAGTGCTACAACTGTAATGGTTGTAAGTTTTGTTAATGCTGGGCTAATGACGTTAAGTCAAGCAACTGGAGTAATAATGGGGGCATGCATAGGAACTACTATAACAGCACAAATGGTTTCTTTTAATTTAAATCAATTAGCCCCTATTTTTGTAGGTGTTGGTGCAATAGCATTATTATCGGTAAAGAAAAAGAAATCTAAAGATTTAGCTTCAATTGTATTAGGATTTGGTATCTTATTTTTAGGAATGGGAATAATGTCTGGTGCTATGAAGCCATTAACACAATCAGATGCATTTAGAAATGTTGTAGAAATAATGGGGAGTAATAGATTCTTAGGAGTTCTAGCAGGACTTGGAATGACAGCTATAGTTCAAAGTTCATCAGCAACTACAGGTATGCTTATAGCTCTTGCAACAACGGGTTCTATAGATATACATGTAGCATTACCTATCATATTGGGATGTAATATAGGAACATGCGTAACTGCATTATTAGCTTCAGCTAGCGCAAATAAGAAAGCAAAGAAAGCTGCAATAATACATTTATTATTTAAGGTAATAGGTGTAATAATAGTGTTACCATTCTTAAACTATCTTGCTATTATAGTTGAATATATAAATCCTAAAGATGTAGCAAGACAAGTTGCTAATGCACATACTATATTCAATGTTTCTGTAACATTAATTATATTGCCATTAAGTGAATATCTTATAAAGATTGTAGATGCTATGATGCCAGAAAATGAAGAGGATGAAGTAGAAACAGATAGAGCAATATATCTTGATAAAAATTTACTAGAAACTCCTGTATTAGCTATTGGACAGGCTTATAAAGAAACAGTTAGAATGGGTGAGATGGCAAAGAAGAATATTGAAGAGGCAATGGATGCACTTTTAAATAGTAATGAGGAAAAAGTAAAAGAAGTGTATAAGAGAGAAAAGGTAATAAACAATTTAGAACAAGAGATAACAGATTATCTTGTACTATTATCATCACATGAATTACCAGAGAAGGATAGCAAAATTTTAAGTGCTACTTTCCACGTTATTAATGATATTGAGAGAATTGGAGATCATGCTGAGAATATAGCTGATATGGCAATTGAAAAGATGAATAAAGAAATCTCTTTTGGAGAAGAAGCTACTGAAGAAGTAGTATTAATGTATAAAAAGACATTAGATGCATTAACTTTAGCTATAGAAAGTTATAAGAATGAAGATATTGAGGGTGCAAAGAATATTTCTGTTATAGAAGAAGGAATAGATAAGTATGAGAAAAAGCTTAGAAATAATAATATTAAGAGACTAAATGGAAAATTATGCAATGCTAATTCTAGTACAATGTTCTTGGATTTAATAAGTAATCTAGAAAGAATAGGGGATCATTCTAATAATATTGCTGAAGCCATTATGTAAATAAGACTTGCTTTACCTTGTTAATATAAATTTTCATTGCTAAAATAATAAATGGAATAATAATAGAGGTGAAGATAATGGATTACGTTAATGATATAAATATAAATGAAGCAGTTATCCATATATTAGATAATAATAGCATGGAGCCTATCTTAAACGAATATAAGTTGGAGATGGAAGAAGATACATATAAATTTATATATAAGCATATAGAAAAGTGTTTCAATGATGAAGAACTAAAATATGCTAAGTTTAATGAGGAGAGAAATATTGTTAAAGAAGTTGTTCAAGATTATCTTAATGGAGAGAATAATGATTTAATTACTTTTTCTAAAGAGTTATCTAGGCAGTTATTTTCTATAATGAAGGGAAATGTAAATATACCTTCTTGTGATTTAATTGTGGCATCTATAATAACAGATCAAGGTCCTATGATTGCTATATTAAAGATGGATTATGTAAAGAATTTTACCCATGAAATAGAATTTGTTGATAATAAGATTGGAATTGGTATAGTTCCACAATCAGCAGGTTTACCTGGAAGTAGCCAAAAGATACAAAAAGCAGCATTTATAAAACCTATAAAAGAAGAGGATACATATAATTTAATGGTGCTAGATAAACAGAAAAAGAGTAAAGAAGATGATGAGTATGGGGCTAATTACTTTATAAACAGCTTCTTAGGGTGTACTATTGTAGCTAATGAAAGAGATATGACAAAAACATTTTTAAAAGCTGCAGAGACGTGGACTAGAAAGAACTTTGTTGAAGATGCTGTTACTGCAGAAAAAGTAAGAACTACTGTAAAGGGAAAACTTAAGGAAGAGGATATAGTTAACATAGATGAGTTATCTCATGAATTATTTAAGGATGAGCCAAAAACAAAAGAGGAGTTCTGCACTTTTGTAAAAGCTCAAGGATTAAATGATGATGTTCAAGTAGATAAAACATGGGTAGAAAAGAAACTAAAAAGAGTAAGACTTAAGATAGATAAGGATATAGATCTTTACATAAATGAAGAAGTTTATCATGATAATAACAGATTTGAAATTCAGCGTAATGGTGATGGAAGCATAAACATGATAATAAAACATGTTATGAATTACATAGAAAAATAATATTAAATATAATAAACAAACTCAACCGAAATGGTTGAGTTTGTTTATTATATTTAATAGTTTATTATTTGAAAATCATCATTTGTTAATTTAAATATTTCTTTAGAACCTTCTGTTAAGTAAATCTTGTGGTCCTTTGTTATAAATATTGCTTCGGTATCAGGTAGTGAGTTTATAAATTCTAATCCTTTAGTTATTCCCATAGAAAAAACTGAAGTGGAAAGGGCATCACCATCTATAGATTTATCACTAATTATAGTAACTCCAGCTATTTCATTATCATAAGGATATCCACTTTTTGGAGATAAGATATGATGATATTTCACTCCATCTTGTTCTATAAAACGTTCATATATTCCAGAGGTAACTATTGACTTATCCTTTACATTTATTGATCCTACTATTTCTCCGCGAGTTTGGTCAGGATTTTGAATTCCTATTCTCCATAGTGTGTTTTCAGCTTTTTCGCCTAATGCATAAATGTTTCCCCCTAAGTCGATAATAGCTTTTTCTACACCTTCATCTTTTAGAGTTTGAGCAATAACATCTGCAGTATAGCCTTTTGCTATTCCACCTAAGTCTATAATCATACCAGGCTTTTTTAAAAATACAGTTTTTTCGGAATTATTAAGTTCAACATCATTATAATTTATGTATTGAATTTTTTCTTTTATTTCTTCTATTGTAGGGACTTTAGCTTCTGGTAAGCCAATGCTCCATAACTTAACTAAAGGCCCAATAGTTATATCAAAGGAACCATTTGTAAGACTAGAGTACTCTAATCCTTTTTTTATTATATTATAAGTATCATCACTTACTTTTACTGGTTTTATTCCAGCATTGTTATTAACTTCGTCTAGTTCAGTACCTTCCATATTTATACTAACAAGCTGTTCTATTTTCTTTACTTCTTCAAAAGCTTTATCTATTATTTTTTCACTTTTATTGTCATATAGAGTAACTGTTACAACAGTTCCCATAAAATATTCAGTTTTAGAAAGTGGTTTTGAATCATCGTTACTATTGGTACATCCAATAAGAGAAAAAATAAGAAAAATTCCTATTAATAAGCTGATTGCTTTGCATCTACTTTTCATAAGTTACCTCCTAAGATTTATTATATTTAGTATTCCCAAAGATAATATAATATGTAGAAAAAAAGACCTTAGGGAATCCCTAAAGTCTTTAAATATGGATTAAACTATTCCACTATAGCCTTTTCAGTATTTCCAGCTGTAGCATTTTCGATAGCTTTAGCAGCTAATTTCTTGAAGTTATTGCTTGAGCTTGTAGCCCCAGTGAAAGCATCAACTTCTGCAGATTGCTTTTCAACGATAGCTTTTTCTAATGCTGGGAAAGCTTCTTCAGGGTTTGTAACCTTTCCAAATTCTTTCATCTTCTTGTTGTATTCTGCATCAGATTGCTTTGAAGCTCCTTCAGTGCTTATTTCATCGTAGTCAGCAGCAACAATCTTACCATCTTTAACTTCTAAAGTTAAAGTTGATTTGTATCCGTTTTTATCAGCTGCAGCAGTTTCAACTTCGTATTTACCGTCTTTCATTCCTTCTTCTTTGCTTCCGCATCCTGCTAGAACAGCAACAGAAAGCATTGTAGCAGCAACTAAGCTTAAAATTCTCTTTTTGTTCATGAGTAAAATCCCCCTTAAAAAATAACATTTTACATTACGTTAAAATTATGACAAGTAATGTCGAAAAAGTTTTCAGATTCGACATTACTAGTTAATTATACACAAAAAACAAACTAATGGGTATTAAAATAAGTTATAGTACATTAATAATTCTTATATCTAATTTAATTTAATTAAAGAATAGGTTAGTGATATCAATGGATAGAGGCTATTTGTATAAAAAAGTAAAAACGTAAGAGGTATATAATACTGGTTTATTCTTATAGACATACCACATAGAAATCTATAGAATCAAATTTGTTGTTTTGATTAAGTTTTATTTTTAACAAGAAATTTATATATGAGGTGAAATTATGTCAGATAAGAAAAACATCCTTATATTAGGTGCTGGATATGGTGGAGTCCACGTAGCTAAAAAGTTAGCAAAAAAATATAAGAAGAATAATAATGTAGAAATTACATTAATTGATAAGAATCCATTCCATACACTAATGACTGAATTACATGAAGTAGCAGGTGGAAGAGTTCATCCTGAATCAGTTCAAATTGAATTAAGTAAAATATTTGCTAGAACAAAGGTTAATGTTGTTACTGATTTAATAGAAAAAGTTGATACTGATAATAAAACAGTAAAGACTACACATGGTAACTACACTTATGACTACCTAGTAGTAGGTACAGGAAGTGAACCAGCATTCTTTGGTGTTCCAGGAGTAAAAGAAAATGGATTTACTTTATGGTCATTTGAAGATGCTATGAAGATTAGACATCACGTTCAAAAAATGTTCAAGCTTGCAGCTAAAGAAAGAAATGAAGCTAAGAGAAAAGAAATGCTTACTTTTGTAGTAGCTGGTTCTGGTTTCACAGGAATAGAAATGGCTGGGGAACTTTTAGAATGGAAGACTAGATTAGCTAAAGAACATAATGTTGATGAGAATGAAGTAAGACTTATGGTTGTTGAAGCTATGGGAACTATTCTTAACATGTTAGATAGAAAACAGGCTGATAAGGCTGAAAAGTACATGGTTAAGAAGGGAATGACTATTCTTAAGAATAGCCCAATAGTTGAAGTTGCTCCAAATAAGATAGTGTTAAAGAGTGGAGAAGAAATCGAAACTAACACATTAATTTGGACATGTGGTATTCAAGCAAATGAAGAAGTTAAAGAATATGGTTTAGAAACTGCAAGAGCTGGTAGATTAGCTACTAACGAATTTATGCAAGCAGTTAATAAAGAAGATGTATTCGTAGTTGGTGACTTAAACTACTATGAAGAAGAAGAAGGAAAAGGAACTCCTCAAATAGTTGAAGCTGCAATTCAAACTGGTGATGTTATCGCTAAGAATATAATAGCTTTAATGGATAAGAAGAAGGATTTAACTAAGTTTAAATCAAACTACCATGGATTTATGGTATCAATAGGTGGTAAGTACTGTGTTGCTAACTTAGCTGGAATCAAGCTTGCTGGATTCTTTGCAATGATAATGAAGCATTTAGTTAACTTACACTACTTATGGGGTGTTAACAATGTTAATGCTTGTTATCACTACTTACAACATGAATTCTTCTCAATGGAAGATAACAGATGTATAATGAGAGGTCATTTATCATCTAAGTCAAATAGATTATGGTTAGTACCATTAAGACTATATATAGGTGTACTTTGGTTACTAGAAGGTCTTAAGAAGTTTGTTGGTGAAGGAACATGGGAAAATCATGGACTTAAAGCTTTCTTTAATGGAAACATGGTTGGTGGAGACAGTTGGTTAAAGGCTGGAAACATTAAAATGCCATTTACTTGGTTACAAACTGCTGCTGATTCAGGTGCTTCTGCATCAGGAGAAGCAACAACTGAATTTGCAACTCCAATATTAGAAAAAATGCCTAAGTTCTATGAAGCAATAATGCAAATATTTATACCAAACCCAGAAATAGCTGTTTGGTTCCAAAGAATCGTTGTTATAACTGAAATTGGTATAGGTTTATGCTTAATCGCAGGATTATTCACATTCTTAGCTTCAGGAGCATCTGCATTTATGGTATGTAACTTTGTTCTTTCAGCTATGGCAGGATGGGATATATTATGGTTCTTCTTCGGTTCAATTGCCCTAATGGGTGGAGCTGGTAGAACATTTGGATTAGACTATTATGTTATGCCATGGATTAATAAGATTGCTGGTAACTGGTGGTTAGGTAAGAGAGTTCCAGTTTATAAACAAAAATAGTAATTTGACATAAATAAGGATAGGATGGTAGATAACCATCCTTACCTTATTTTATTTTTGAAGTTATAATAAGATAGACAAGCCTCTGATACAGAAATAACATAAAGGTATAAAGGTGATGACATTTTATGTTTAAAGATAAAAAGATTTTTAAAAAGTGGGATATTATAATAATAATTTTATTATTAGTAGGATCTTTTACACCAGAAATAATATTAGGTGCTAAAATTAAAAAGAATTATAATATTACATATGCTGAAATTACTATAGGTGGAAAGTTGTATAAAAAAGTTGCGCTTACAGGACATAAGGGAGAAGAAACTATAGAAGTAAATACTAAATGGGGTAATAATACAGTACTTGTTAAAGATGATCAAATAGCTATAATTGATGCAGATTGTTCAGACGAAGTATGCTTAGAACAAGGTTATATTTCTAAGCCAGGTCAAAGCATAGTATGTCTACCTCATAGAGTAATGGTACAAGTTATCGGAGAAAATGACGATGATATAATACTTTCATATTAGGAGAGAAACAAATGAAGAGAAGTAGAAAAATTGTATATATAGGTCTATTAGTATCTCAAGCACTTGTTTTACATATTTTTGAAAATATGATTCCAGTACCTTTTGTTACTCCAGGAGCAAAGCTTGGACTAGCTAATCTTGTTACGGTTTTAGCTTTATATACTTTAAGCAAAAAGGAAACATTACTGGTACTATTTTTAAGATTAACTTTAGGGTCTATCTTCGGTGGAAGTCTTTCAGCATTTATGTATAGTGCAGCTGGTGGAATTTTGAGCTTTTTAGCTATGGTTCTTATAAAAGAGTTATTTAAGGATAAGATAAGTATAATAGGTGTCAGCGCATCTGGTGCTGTATTTCATAATGTTGGACAAATTTTAGTGGCTTCTGCAATCGTACATAATATAGGAGTTACATTATATTTACCAGTACTATCTATAGTTGGTATAGTAACTGGAATATTTATAGGAATCACATCAAATTATTTAGTTGAACATTTAAGAAAAATACCATATTTCAAGCAAGCTACATGAGGTAAATAGATATGGATAAGATTTGGGATAACTATGTTGGAATAAAGGAAGAGTTAGAAGACATAGTTGCTTTAATGAAGAAAGAAACAAAATGCAAAGATAAAGTTATAGAAAACTCTATAAAAAATTTAATTGAATCAGGTGGAAAAATGGTGAGACCTGCCTTTGTTATAATTGGATCTCACTTTGGTAATAGAGATAAAGAAAGAGTAAAGGCTTTAGGTGCTGTATTAGAACTTTTTCATATGGCAACTTTAGTTCATGATGATGTTATTGATGATGCTAAGTTAAGAAGGGGTAATGAAACCATTCAATCAAAGTACGGGAAAGATTATGCTGTTTATATAGGTGATTACTTATTTTGTGTATGCTTTAAGATATTAGCTAGCAATGCATCTTTAGCAAGTATAAAAATGGACTCTAAGTCAATGTCTAGAATTTGTATGGGTGAAGTTAATCAGCTTAATTCTAGATTTTCTACTAAGTTATCGGTAAAGAATTATTTAAGTAGGATATCAGGTAAAACTGCAGAATTATTCTCATTGTCTCTATATTTAGGAGCAGCTGAAAGTGGTTGTGAAAACAAACTAGCTAGAAGATTGTGGAATATAGGACATAATATTGGAATGGCATTTCAAATTATTGATGATGTTTTAGATTATGTAGGCAATGATGAGAGTATTAAAAAGTCGGCAGCAAATGATTTAAAACAAGGTATTTTTACTATACCATTTATTTATGCTTATAATAATGATAAGAAAGCTTTTAAAAAGTACTTAGAAGGTGATTCTATAACTGATAATGAAGTAAAAGAAATAATTGAGTTAGTAAAACAAAATGATGGGGTAGATAAAGCAATGGATTTAGCCCAAAAGTATACGGACAAAGCTTTTAAAGATATAGATAAATTGCCTGAAAATGAGTATAAAGAGGTACTAAGGGCACTTGCTGAAAAATTAATACTTAGAAAATATTAAAAGGATTCTTAAGATTTTAAGAATCCTTTTATTGTTGATATTAATTTGTTGATAAACAATTTTTCTCTTTTATAAAGTTGCTCTTCAAAGTTTATATACATTGAAAGAGGAAATTCTAAGTCTTCGATTTCAATAATTTTATATCCTAAATCTTTATATACAGAATTATATATCCCATATGGAATTGCCGATATGGCCTGTATATTCTTTATTCCTATTATGGCAGATTGATAGGAATCAGTTGTAAATAGAATATTTAATAGTTGAATATCATAATCTAAGTTTTCTAGCTTTGATTCAAGCATATCTTTAAATTTTAAGTTATCATTAACCATTATAAAAGGAGTATTCATAAAATTTTTAATGGTTAAGTTATCCCTTTTAAATGTAGAATCAGCTACAAAAACTATCCTATCTGAATAAATTTCCTTTGAAACTATAGAATTTATATTGTTGTAATTACTGTATGATATATTTATATCTGAAATATTATGTATTATATTATTAGAATTATCTTCAGAAGATGTAATTTTTATAATATGATTTGGGAATGACTTTTTTATCTTACTTACAGCATAAGGTATTAATGTAGAGGTTAAGATATTTATCCCATCAATATTAATGTGACTTTCTTGTGAATTTGAACTTTCAACTTCATATAGCATTTTCTCATAAGTATTCAATATAACCTTGCAATGTTTATATATAATTTCACCCTCAGTGGTTAAGGTTACACCTTTATTACTTCTAATAAATAATTTGGTGTTTAAACTATCCTCAAGCTTTAATAGTTGTTGGCTTAAGGCTGATTGTGATATATGAGAGGACTTTGCTACTGTTGAAATACTTTTTGCTTTTGCAACTTCATAAAAGAATCTTAAGTTTTCTATATGCATAAAGATTCTCCTATAACATTTATTTTTCTTTGGTATGTTTACTTATTATAATAAAAGTATCAGATATTGTAAAGAACTATGATGTAGAATAAGTTTATAATATAATTTAATAAGGGAGGTAGGAGAGTATGAAAAAAGTTAGATATGTTTTTATTATACTTTGTATAGTATTAAGCATTTTTTTACTAAACAATATAAGAAGTAGTAATAAAGAGGAAAATATAAAAGGAAATATAGTGATTTGGGCAAATGAAGACACATATGAGTATTTATGCGAATATGCTAATTTATTTATGAAATCATATGAGAAAACTAATGTAGAAGTGTCGTTAATATACAGTAGTAATTATAAAGATAAGATATTATCTTCCATAAATGATAACTCTGCTCCCCATATAATTCAGTTATCCACTAATGATTCAAGAAGGTTAATAAAAGAGAATAACTTAAGAAAATATATTTCAGAGGAAAAAGGTATAGTAGAGAGCTACTCAAGCAACTTCTCTATTGGAAGAATTAAAGAAGCCAATGATAAAGAAGGATTAGTAGGAGTACCATTAACATCAAGGCCTTTAGCATTATATTTGAGAGAAGATATGTTGGCACAGTATGGTTATACATATGAAGATATCAATACCTGGGATGATTTAAAAAGGGTTGGTGAAGATATATTAAATAAAACCTCTGGAGAAATAAGAATACTTAATGGAGTAGGTCAAGATTATGAAGATATAGTTTCACTACTTGTAATGCAAGCAATGGAAGAGAGTAATGATAAAGATAAGATAGAAGATATGGTTAAAACTAGATTAAGTGAAATAAGCAATATTATTAATACAAAGGTAGATGGTAAGTTCTTAGCTAGAATATCATCAATTAATTCTATGAGAGAGTTAACAGCTTTAGATGTTCCATGCCAGTGGACTGTTAATAATGCACCGGCTAAATTAAATGGAAGTAATAGATTTTATGTATCAGAAGGATATAACTTATTAGTATTAAATGAATCTGAAGAAAACAGTGCTCTTATTAAGAAGTTTTTGGAGTTTTTAGCTACAAACACAGAAGAATGTATTAAGTATGTTAAAGAAGGTAAGTTTTTTTCTAGTTATTTATCTACTTATAAAAATAAATCAATAGAAGAGTCAATAAAGAATTTCAGTGGAAAGAGCCCTCTAGTTGTTATGAGCAACATATATGAGAAGGCTCCTGAAATAAATGATTATGAAGTATATTTAGAAGTGAAAAATAAAATTTTAGGTCAATGATTTTAATATATCTTTATAGGCCTTTAAAGTAGTATCAGCAGTTTGTCTCCATGAAAATTGGAGACTTCTTTTATATCCTTTTTCAGAAAGCTCCTCTTTTTTAGAATCGTCATTTAATAGTTTTAATAAATTATAACTAAGCTCATCTTTATTAAAGGGATCAATTAAGATAGCTGCATCCTTAGTAACTTCGGGAATGGAAGTTAAATTTGAAGTTATTACAGGAGTTTTGCAGCTCATAGCTTCTAAAGGAGGTAATCCAAATCCTTCGTATAAGGAAGGGTATATAAAAGCCTCAGCACCGCTATATAATATTGGCAAAATTGAATCATCTAGATAGCCAGTAAATAAAACATGCTCCTGTAGACCTACCTCTAGAACTATATCCCTTAAAATATTACCTTCATCTCTTATTGCACCCCCTAATAAAAGCTTATGAGGCTTCTTTAGGTCCTTTATAATTTTACCAAAGGATAATATTAATTCCTTAACATTTTTTCTAGAGCTAAATCCACCTAAATAAAGAATATAGGGGTCATTTAATTTCAAGTTTTTACTTATATATTTTTTGCATACATCTTTAGGTATAGGTTTAAAGTTTTCATTAGTAGCTAATGGAGTTACATAGATTTTATCAGGAGATATATTAGGGAAGAACCTTAAAATATCCTTCTTAGAGTACTCTGATACAGTTAATATACCTTTAGCTGATTCTATTATATTTGGCATATCTTTTAAGAATCTATTTAAGTAACCTCTTCCAACAGTTTCTGGCATTATATACGGAATTAAGTCGTGTACAGTTACCACAACGTCTAAGTCCCAGTTAAAAGGGTAGCCTATGCCGTTTTGTGGGATGTGAAATAGGTCTATATCTTCTTTTTGCATTAGGTTAGGGGTAAAGTATGTTTCGTAAAATCCGCCATATTTTCCAGAGGTATAAAAGAGTTTTGTATTATCTCTTATAAATTCAGTATCCTTTTTTCCGGTCCAAATTAAATGAAATGTATCTTTTGTATTATTATTTATCATATTTATAATCAAATTCTTTGTATAAGTACCTATACCAGATCCTGCATATAAGTTTATACCTCTAGAATCAATACCTATTTTCATAAGGTCACCTCTATAAATTTTTATATTATAAAGTATTAAAAGGAAATTGATTTGGTGAATGAAATCACACAGAAAAGATACCATACATATAATAAATAGAATTAATCCTTAGGTGAAATGCATGAATGAGGAAGAAATAAAAAGAATTGTCACATTTAACTATAATTTAGACATTAAATCTATAGAAAAGGTTAAAAACACTTATAAAGTAAACGCAAAGGAGGGGATATATTGTGTAAAAGTAATAAAATATAAATTCCCTCATTTTTATTTTATTCTATCAGCTATACTTCATCTTCAGCAAAGGGGATTTAATAAAATACCAACTATTTTAAAGACTAAGGGAGATGAATATTATATTGAACTTTTAGGGAGATTTGCTTATTTAACAGAGTGGATTCCATCTAGAGAAAGTAATTATGATAATCCCATTGAGCTTGATTTAGTGGCACAGAAATTAGGTGAATTACATGAGTGTAGCAAAGGCTTTACTATAACAGATAGTATGAACCCTAGAATAGGGTGGTTTTCTTGGTTAAAGGTTTTTGATACTAGAAAAGATGAGATATTAGATTTTAAACACCGCATTAGTCAAAAAGCCCATAAATCTAACTTTGATAAGATATATTTAGAAAATATAGAATGTGAAGTAAATAGAGCAGAGCAGAGTGTAAGGGAATTGTCTAAATTAAATTACTACGAACTTATGGAAAAAGAAATGTTTAAAAGAGGATTTTGTCATCATGATTATGCTAATCATAATGTCCTTATAGATAATAAGGGAGAAATAAATATTATCGATTTTGATTACTGTATTTTAGATACTCATATACATGATTTATCATCACTATTAATTAGAGCTATGAAAAATGGAAAGTGGGATAAAAATAAAGCAGAAAGAATAATAAATAATTACTGTAAGACATCTGATTTGACAAAAGATGAACTTCCATTAATGAAAGAGTTTATTAGGTTTCCTCAAGGATTTTGGCAACTAGGGATACAGATGTATTGGGAACAACAGCCTTGGGAAGAAAGTTTCTTTATTGAAAGGCTTGAGAAGTATCTAAATGATAGAGAAGAGAGAGAACAGTTTGTTGAAAGCTTTTTTAATGTCTAGAAAGTATAAAAAAATTTAAGTATTAAAACTTTATGGATACAAAGCTAGAGTGATAAAAATATGTTAAGACGTTAAAAAATTATAGTGCAACCACAGAACACCAAAAGTAAGTTTTGGAACCTGTGGTAGGTTTGAAAAAAGTGACTTCTTCGCTAAAGCGTGGCGAAGCCACTTTTTTATTAAAGGAGGGGGTTAGTATTAAAGAATTAACTCTAAAAGATTATTTATTAGAAAATGATATTGTAGTTGCAGAAGAATACTTCAGAGGATATAGAGGTGCTACAGAAGAGGATATTTTCTGTCAATTTATTGTTATTCAAAGTGTTCATAAGGTATTAGCAGGATATTATTGTAGTGGACTTACTAGGATTAATAGTAGTATTGGTAAAAGATTAGAGAGCATAAAAGTGATGCAAAAAAGATTAAACAAGGATATAGCTTTAAGAGGAGATATAAAAGATACAAATTGTATGGATTTATTTATTTTAGAAAATGGAGAAAAGCTATTAAATAGAGTAGATAAGGCTATTGAAGATTTAAAGGAAATTGACTATTTAGGAATTATAAAAAGAAGTATGAAAAAAAATGAAATTTGCTTAGGAAGAGTGGATGAAGGAAACCTTAGAGTAGTTGAAGCCATTGAAGTTGGAAGCTTAAAGGGGGCAGCCTATAATCTTGTTGAAGAAGATATTTATAACTATCTAAAAAGGATAAAGAGAAGAGATAAAAATGGGGATTTAGATAAATATATTGATGAATATATAAGGTTATCTCATCTAAATAAGCATAGTAAGGATTATATTTCTATATTATTATCAATTCCATATGATAGCCTAAAGCAATGGTATAGATATAAATATAATAAGAAAAATCTACTTCCAGAAGAGTACTTAAAAAATATTAAAGCATCAATGGAGTATGAAATATAAAGTAAGAGGTGAGAGAATGATTAGAGTTAGGTATCCTGAAAAGAAATATCTATCCACATATGATCTAAGTTTAGATTTTTTTGATGAATTAGGTTTAGAGGTTTTAGATGTTACACCTTTAAGAAAGGTATTTATTCTTAATACTAATGAAGGCAAAAAGATATTAAAGAAGATGGATTTAAGTAAGGAAAGAATTGATTTTATTAATATATGTTTAAAGAATATCTATACGGAATTTCCTTATGTAATATCTTTTAGAACCTTTGAAGATGGTAATGTATATAAGAAGTGGAAAGGTGATTACTATTTAGTTATGGATCTCATTGAAGGCAGGGAGGTTACATTTACTAATCCTATAGAATATGAGATGAGTGGTAGATTATTAGGGGAGATGCACTTAGCCTCACAAGCTGGGCTTGTAAAAATAGAAGAAGAATTGAATTGTAATACGAAAGAATTAATGGAAGAAAGTTTGGTTAAGAAATTTAGTGATAGTCTAGAGGATATAAAGTATATAAAAAAATTAGTTAAATCATATAGGTTTAAAAATGAATTTGATAAAGAATTTTTAAAGGTAGTAGATGATTATATAAAAGAAATCGAAAGAGCTGCAGAATTATTGTCTTTTAGTGTTTATAGCTCTTATAGAGAAAATAGTAAAAATATAGTGGTATGTCATAATGATTTAGCTGAGCATAATTTCTTAATTAAAGATGATGATATGTATTTAATTGATTTTGATTATTGCTCAATAGATCTTAGAATTATGGATTTAACAGATTTAATTTTAAAGGGCATAAAGAATGCTGCTTTTGACGTAGATAAAGCAGTAAATATAATAGAAGCATATAACAAAATATGTCCTTTAGAAAAAGAGGAGTATAAGTTTATTTATATACTACTTTCTTATCCAAGAGATTTTTATTCTATAGTTAGAGATTATTATCATAAACAAAAAGATTGGGATGAAGAAGTATTTATAAGTAGATTAAACAATAAGCTTATGAATGAGGAATTTAGACATGAATTCCTAGTTAAATATAAAGAAAAATATAAAGAATTATTTTTTTAAATAATTAAATTAAAAAGGAAGACAATCAAGTCTTCCTTTTTATTAACTCGTTTTTTAACGATGTTCATTATTAATCATTGACCTATAGGCATTTGTAGTTAATTGGGCAGTTTTTTGCCAAGAGAAATTCATACTTCTTAATAACCCTTTCTTAACCATGGTAAGCATTAAAAGACTATCATTTAATACTCTTTCAATTGCATAGCTTAAATCATCAATATTGTAAGGATTAATTAGTAGAGCAGAATCATAGCAAACCTCTGGAATAGAAGTTACATTTGAGGCAATAACAGGTGTCCCACATGCCATAGCTTCAAGTGGTGGAAGACCAAAACCTTCATAAAGGGAAGGATATACTAAAACTTCAGCACCATTATAAAATATTGGTAGGTCTTCTAATGGAATAAAATCAGTAAATATAACATCATTTGAAATTCCTAAATCATCAGCCCTTTTTTGATATTTAGGATAGGAAAAGCCTTTATTGCCTGTAATGACTAACTTGGAATTTTTTCTTTTAGTAGGTGGGATTAAAGAAAAAGCTTCTATTAATCCAATAATATTTTTACGAGGACTAAATCCACCAACATAAAGAACAAAATTATCTTCTATACCATATTTATCTTTTATTATTTTTTTGCATTTACATTTACTTAGTGGTTTATAAATATCCTCAGCTGCTAAAGGTGTGACGAATATTTTTTCTTCAGGGAAATTAAATTCTTTAGCAATATCTTTCTTTGAAAATTCAGATACAGTTATTATACCTTCACATTGCTTAAGCATATTGGGCAATTCGTCATTAAATATTTTTAGATATCTGTCACTTACAGTTTCAGGCATTCTTAAAGGAATTATATCATGTAATGTGATGGCCTTTAGGCAATTTATATTTTCTGAAAGTCCAACACCATTTTGAGGAACATGATAAAGCTCCATACTATGATCATCTAGGATATTAGGAACGCTAACTTCATCCCAAAAGTTTTCCTGTAAATTTGCTTTTACTGGTTCAACACGAAAATTATCATTTAAATTTTTTAAAGAAGAACCATCTGGCAAAAAAATCAGATAATCATTATCTTTGTCTGTATTATTCAAGCTAGAAATAAGTTGATGAGTATAGGTGCCTATACCAGTCCCCCTGTACCATTTTGCGGCTCTGCCGTCTATGCCAATCTTCATGATGTATCCTTTCATAGTACTATCATTTTATTATATTAAATTGAGTTAAGTTTTGTTAATAAAAGAAATAAAAGGTACATATAAATATAAAGGAGGTGAGGACTATGATGAGAGAATTTGAAATAGAAAGACAGTTTGACATTAAAATTGAAGTATTAAAAGCTAACAAAGGAGTCTACTATTTAAGGACTAACAAAGGAGAAAGGTGTTTAAAAAAGATTAACTACGGGCCTCAAAAATTACTATTTGTATATGGTGCGAAAGAACATCTTATTAAAAATGGTTTTAATATGGTTGATAGATACTTCTTGAATGTAGAAGGAGAACCTTATGCACTAGTTAATGAAGACTTATATACACTTTCTGAGTGGTTAGAAGGTAGGGAGTGTGACTTTCATAATGTGGAGGAAGTAAAGCTTGCAGCTAAGACATTAGCCACTATGCATGAAGCTTCTAAGGGATATGATCCACCTGAAAACTCAAAGTTAAAAAGTGATTTAGGTCGTTGGCCACATCTAATGGAAAAAAGAATTAAGTCACTAGATAAAATGAGAGATATGATAAGAAAGAAAAATAACAAGAGCGAGTTTGACCTATTATACTTAAAATCTATGGAGTTTTATAAGGAAATGGGTAAAAAAGCGTTTGATACCTTACAAAGTTCAGTCTATTATGATCTGTGTTCAGTAACAGAAAAAGAAAAGAGTTTTTGTCATCATGATTTTACCTATCATAATATAATCTTAGATGATAATAATGATGTTCATGTTATTGATTTTGATTTTTGTAAGCGTGAAGTTAGAACCTTTGACATATCTAATTTTATGATTAAAGTACTTAAAAGAGTTGATTGGAATATTAATTTTGCAAAAGCAATAATTGAAGCCTATAACTCTGTATCACCATTATCAAAAGAAGAATATCAGGTTTTATATGCATATTTACAATTTCCTCAAAGATATTGGAGATTAGCAAATAGGTACTATTACAATGAAGTAAATTGGGGACAAGGGACCTTTACTAATAAACTTAAAAGTATAATAAATGAAAAGGAAAAATACTTGAAGCTATTAGATGAATTTAAATCTGAATATGAGTTGTAAAAAAGATGACCAGAAGGTCGTCTTTTTTTATGTCTAGAGAGCATAAATATAAAAACATATAAATATAAGAATATATAAATATGGGAATTCATAATTTTTATAAGCTTTTTCATAAAGGAACAGTTTATTATTTGCTTTCATATAATAGTAACAACAATAAAAGCGAGGAAGCTATGGTTATAGGAGATACAGTAGTTAGAAAATCTTATGATAGGGATATTACCTTTAAGGTGATTGATATTAGAGAAGAGAATGGAGAGCCAGTATATATTCTTAAAGGCATTAGTATAAGAATAATTGCTGACTCAAAAGCAGATGATTTAGAGACAGTGAATGAAAATTATGTTGGAACACAAGAAAAAATACTTAATAGTAGGGTTTCAAAAGCAATTAAGAATGCAGTAGCTCTTAGGGGGGATGTGTTAACTAGAATGAGTAAATCCCCAAAACTCATGACCAGTAAGGAATTAATGTTTGGTAGGCCAGGTAAGATACTTCATGTGGATGGAGATAGTGAGTATATGGAGACTTGTTTAAAGGTATATAAACAATTGTCTTTGGATGCTGTTGGTAGAGCTATTAGTGAGAGACAGCAACCAGAAGTTATTGTAGATCTTGTAAAAGAAGTTAAGCCAGACATAGTAGTACTTACTGGTCATGATGGTGTTTTGAAAAATGCAGAAAATTATTTAGATGTGGAGTGCTATAGAAATTCAAAATATTATATTGAAGCAGTGAAAGCTTTAAGAAATTATAATGCAAGTTACGATGAATTAGTTATTTTTGCAGGTGCATGCCAAAGTTGTTATGAGTGTATGTTAGATGCTGGAGCTAATTTTGCATCTAGTCCCAGTAGAGTATTAATTCATTGTTTAGATCCTGTGTTTGTATGCGAAAAAATAGCTTATACAAGAATTGATCAAGTTGTTTCTATAACTGATGTTATTGAAAACACAATTACTGGTATAAAAGGGATTGGAGGTTTACAAACTAGAGGCAAGTATAGGGAAGGATATCCGAAATCTCCATATATATAAGTTAAATATATTTTAAAGTGAATTTGGATCAAGTTTATAAAATAATATAAAAGTTATCTTTAATGTTATATCTTTTTTTAATTGATGCATAAAAATAGTCTTCTTTTAGAATAATATAAAAGTAAGTAAAAAAAATACAAAATGTATTGACAAATAGTATTTAAAAATGATAAAATATTGGATTTCTATTGACATAAAATTGGAAAAGATGTATACTAAAGTCAGGAAAGAGGGTGTTTAAATGGAAAAGATTAAAACTATTGCTACCATTAAAAAAGACATCGAAAGGCACTTAGGTGAGAAAGTTACATTAAAGGCTAACGGTGGACGCAAAAAGATTTTGGTTAATGATGGAGTATTAGAAAGCGTTTATCCTAGTATTTTTGTAATTAGATTAGAAAGTGACACCCAAAGGACAGTGACATACAGTTATTCAGACGTGTTAACTAAGACAGTTCAATTGGTATTTCCAAGTTAACTAATAAACTTCGATTTTTAAATCGGAGTTTTTTTCTTGTGTAAATATTTTTAATTGAGGTATATATATGAATATAAAAAATGAGGGGGATATTCATTTTATTATCCTTGATTTTATATATTTTTGATATGAAAATGTAAAATACCTTTTATTTATAGCAAATAAAATACCTTTTATTTATAGCAAATAAAATACCTTTTATTTATAGCAAATTAAAATTTTATATTTTTTAGACAATAAAAAAGAAAGATGGTGGGTTTCCATCTTTCAACTATGGTATAAAAGGGTATTGAGAATTTATGAGAGGTTATATGGTCAATAACCAAGATAATATTACGACAAATAAAACTAATTGTCAACATAATTTTGTTGAAAAATAAGAAAAAGATTTGGAAAATAGACAGAATTCGATTACATTTATAAAGTTAAACATAAATTAAATTTTAAGGCATAAATCTTTCCTGTAAATTATATAAATAATAGTAGGTATTTTATGGGAGGGATAAAATGTCAAAGATAGATGTTATAAAAGAAAATGTTCAATTTCAACAATTGATAAGAGAAAATGGCTCAACATCAATATTGAAAGATGAGTATTTAATTCCTGATACTCATCCTGATGTACAACAGATTCTATCAGTAGAAGCTAGACCTGTTATTAATAGTAAAGAGGTTTTAGGGGATAAAGTCATGGTGGAAGGTAAGGTAGAATATTCAGTACTTTATATTCCAAGAGAAGATAATATGATGGTTAATTCTGTGAGCTATGCTGAGAAGTTTACTAATTATTTGGACCTTGATGAAGGAGAACATAAAGTAATTTGTGAAGTAGAATGCAAGGTAGAACATATTGATGCTAATATTATGAATGAAAGAAAGATAGCTATTGAAGGCGTTATTGACCTAGACTGGAAAGTTTATAAAAGTGTTGAATTTGATTTCGTGAAAGACATAGAAGGTACTGAAAGTGTAGAAGTATTAAAAAATACAGAATCAATCAACAGGTTAGTAAGCAGCAAAGAGGTTGACCTTATAGGAAAATCAGTTCTAAGAGTTGGCATGGATAAACCACAAGTTTCGAAAATCCTTAAATGTTCTATGACTCTTCATAAAAGAGAGGTTAAAGTTGCAGAAGATAAGGTTTATTTAGGATGTTACTGTAAGTTAAACATATTATATTTAGGTGCTGATTCTAAAGAAATAGTAAGCCTACAAGATGATGTGTACATTTCAAAAGAAGAAGAAATGGTTGGTGTACTATCTAGTATGTTACCATCAGCTATTTATGAAATAAAGAATACTGATATAGGTCTAGAAGAAGATGATCTAGGCGAAACTAGGATAATGAATATCGAATTTTTGGTAAAGTGCAGCGTTAAAGTATTCTCTGATGAAGTATTAGAAATAATTAAAGACGCTTACTCTCCAAAATTCCCATTAGAACTTAGAAAAGATAGCTATGAAATAGGAGTTATTCATGGTTCTCAAGCTACAGAAGCTATAATAAAAGATAATATTACTATAAAGGAAGGTAATTATAAGCCTGAATTTATTGTAGGAGCAACAGGAAATATAATAGTCACAGACAAAAAGGTTACAGATGAAAAGGTCACAGTAGAAGGTGTAATTAAGGCCAATGTTATCTATAAGACAACAGATGAAGAAGTTGGTTATTCACAAATAACTGGTGATATACCATTCACTGTTGTATTAGATATTAATGGTGCTAAAGAAGGTATGAAAGCAATAGTTAATAGTAATCTAGAAGCTATTGATGCATCTATAGAAGCCAATACAATTGCTGTTAAAGCTACAATATCTGTAGGGGCTAAACTTTCCTATGAAGTAAATAAAGAATTTATTTCTGATGTAATTGAACTAGATGAAGAACCTAAAAAGAAAAAGGCTAGTATTACTATATATGTTGTTACAAAAGGAGATACTTTGTGGTCATTAGCAAAAAAATATAATACTACTATGGATGCCATAGTTAAGATGAATTCTATAGAAAATCCAGATAATATTGAAATTGGAGACAAATTAATAATACCTGGACGAGCAATATTTTAATACTTAAAACTAGATTCAAAAGGTAGGTTAAAGGCATATAAGTTTTTAACCTACCTTTTTTTAAAAAAATAATATGGGTTTTAGAATTACATATATGAAATTTTTATTTTATATACATTTTTGAATAATTACTTAAATCAATGGAAACAATAACAAATGCATGATTTGAGGTGATCTAATGAATAAAAGATTAAGTGGAAATTTAATTATTATCGGAGGAGCTGAAGATAAAGAAGGTAGAAAAGAAATATTAAAAAAAGTATGTGAATGTATTAAGAAGGAAGAGGATGATTTAGTTATTGCAACAATTGCAACAGAATATCCCAAAGAAGCAGAAGAAAAATATAGAAAAGCATTTGGAGAGTTGGGAATCTTAAATATAGATATATTAGATATAAGTGATAGAGAAGATGCATTTAAGGATGATAATGTAGCCATGATAAAAGATGCATCATTAATTTTTTTTACAGGAGGAGACCAGCTTAGAATAACTAGTCTTATTGGAGGTTCTCCAGTTTATGATGCTCTTAAGGAAGTGTCAGATAACGGGATATATATAGTTGGAACTTCAGCAGGAGCTTCTGTTATGAGTGATACTATGATAATAGAGGGAAATGATGAAGAAGCACCAAGAAAGTGTACATTAAAGATGTCTCCAGGGCTAGGCTTAATAAACAATGTAATAATTGACCAACATTTTGCTCAAAGAGGAAGAATAGGAAGGTTATTATCAGGAGTTGCTCAAAATCCAGAAGTGTTGGGGATAGGAATAGATGAAAATACAGCAATTATTGTTAATAAAAATGGAAATGTAGAAGTTATAGGAGAAGGAGCTGTATATTTTATAGATGGAAGCCAAATATCGTATACAAATGTATCAGAGCAATATTCTGAAGAGGTATTAAGCATATACAATGTTAAGCTTCATGTTCTAAAAGAAGGAAATAAATTTAATCTTGTTAGAAAGGTACCTTTTGAGGAGGATTTAATTAACAATGAAGATAATAAGTCAGAGAGTATTTGAAGGGAAGAATATATACTCTCATAAAAAATGTATTAGATTAGATGTTGATTTATGTGGTTATTCAGAAATTCCAAGTAAGAATATAGATGGGTTTAATGAAGGATTATTAAAAATTATTCCAGAACTATATGAACATAGATGTGGAATTGATGAAGAACATGGATTTGTTAAAAGATTAAAAGAAGGAACATATCTTGCTCATATTTGTGAGCATATAATAATAGCTATTCAAAATAATTTGGGAATAGAAGTTGCATATGGAAAGTCAAGAGAAATAAAAGGGGATATATACTATATTATATTTCAATATGAATATAAGAATACAGCAATAGAAGTAGCTAGATTAGCTATTGATATAATAAATTCTCTCATAGATAAGGAAGCTATAAACTACGAAGCAAGGTTTAAATTATTAAAAGAGTTTATGGTTAAAGAGAGTGTAGGTCCTAGCACACAGTCTATTTTAGATGCAGCTAAGAGATATGGAATACCTTTCTTTGAACTTGGAGATAGCGGTTTCTATCAAATAGGGTATGGAAAACAAGGAAGAATTATAGAGGCAACAATAGGTGCTAACACTAGTTGTGTTGCATCTGACATAGCATCTGATAAACTTCTTACTAAAGAGCTTTTAAAGAGACAAAATGTTCCTGTTACAGAAGGAGATAAAGTATGTAATATAATAGGATTATTGAAAGAAGGAGAAAGAATAGGATATCCCCTTGCAATAAAACCTAGATTTGGAAGTAAAGGTAGAGGCGTAATAATTAATATCAGAAATGAGCATGATTTAGTAAGTAATTATAATTCATTAAAAAATGAATTTGATGACTTAATAATAGAAAAGTATATTGAAGGTAATGATTATAGAGTTTGTGTTGTTGATTATACTGTTGTGGCAGTTTCATTAAGAGTGCCTCCTTTTGTAGTTGGAGATGGGGTTAATAATATAAAAGAATTAATTAGAAAGCTTAATGATGATCCTAATAGAGGATATGATCATGAAAAACCTTTAACTAAGATAAAAATAGATAATCAAATAATAAATGAATTAAGTAACCAAGGGGTTACTTTGTCATCTGTGCCTGAAAAAGGTAAAAGAATATTCTTAAGAGCAAATGCAAACCTATCTACTGGTGGTATGGCCATAGATTGTACAGATGATATATGTGAAGAAAATAAAGAAATATGTATACGTACTGCTAAAGCTATAGGGTTAGATATATGTGGAGTAGATATTAAAACCGATGATATATCTAAACCTTTGTATGGTAGAGGGGCAGTTATGGAAGTAAATTCAGCGCCTGGAATAAGGATGCATTTGTATCCTAGTGAAGGAAAGTCAAGAGATATAGGTGAAGCTATATTAAATATGCAATATAATGGAGTACCTAGTAATATACCCCTTGTATCTATAACAGGTACTAATGGAAAAACAACAACTACTAGGTTGATAGCTCATGTAATGCAACAAATGGGACATAAGGTGGGAATGACATCAACTGAAGGGATATATGTTGATGGAAAGTGTATAGATAAAGGTGATGATACAGGATATAACAGTACTAAGACAATACTTCAAAACAAGGATGTAGAGGTTGCTGTATTGGAGGTTGCTAGAGGAGGGCTTATAAGAAAAGGGCTAGCATATGATGTAGCAGATGTGGCTGTTATAACTAATATTACAGAAGATCATTTAGGTATTGATGATGTAAATGATATTGAACAGTTAGCCTTTGTAAAAGCCTTAGTAGGTGAAGCTGTTAAAGAGGATGGATATGTTGTAATTAATGCAGATGATAATTGGAGTAAAAATATATTAAGTAGATTTAAAGCTAAAAAGATTTTCTTTTCTAAGGATAGTGATAATCCTCTAATTGTAGAAAACATAAAATCAGGTGGAATATCCATATATGTTAAAGATGATACCCTTACTGTTATGAATAATAATAAAGAGTATAAGCTTTTAAATGTTAATAATATTCCAATAACATTAAATGGTGTACTTGATTATAACTTAGAAAATGCTATGGCAGCATGTGCAGCACTTGTAGGATTAGAAATTGATTACTGTATGATTGCTAAAGGTTTTAAGTCTTTTAAGCTTAATGACAGTTGTAATGCTGGGCGATTTAATATATATGATATAGATGGAGTAAGAGTTATTCTAGACTATGGCCATAATATTGATGGTTATAAGAGAGTGCTAAAAGCTTTATCTAACATAGATATAAAAAATAATTTAATAGGTGTTATTGGTGTGCCTGGAGATAGAACTAATAAGATGATGAATGATATAGGCAAACTATGTGGTGAATCTATGGATAGGATTATTATAAAAGAGGATAAGGACAGAAGAGGAAGAGCCATAAGTGAAGTTGCTAAGCTGATTGAAGAAGGCGTTAAGGAAAGTAATTGCAAGAATTGTAAAGTTATTTTGGATGAGGTTGAGGCTTTTAGAAAAGCATTAAGTTCAAGTATTATAGGAGATACTATTATAGTATTTTACGAGGAGTTAGAACCACTTGTAGAATTAATTAAAGAATATAAACATGGAGAAGATAATTTGAATTTAGCAAATCTCTAAATAGGATTATAAGAAATGGATAATTTTCGGGTTAGAAAATGTCCATTTTTTAGATTTAAGCATAAAACTTTAATATTTTTTTTCTATATGATAAAATTTATTTAATTATATATAGGAGAAAGGAAAGAAACACATGAGAGAAAAGGCTTATGGGAAGGTTAATATTACCTTGGACGTTGTGGGGAAAAGGGAAGATGGTTATCATTTGCTAAAAATGATAATGCAGAATATTGATATTTATGATGTTATAACAATAGAAAAAATAGAAAGTGGCATTGAAATTACTTGTAATAAGCCTTATGTTCCAACAGATGAAAGAAATTTAGCTTATAAAGCTGCTAAACTATTTAAAGATACATTTAATATTACGTCAGGGGTATCGATAAATATAAAAAAGAATATACCAGTAGCTGCAGGACTTGCAGGTGGTAGTACAGACTGTGCAGCTGTATTAAAAATAATGAATAAGCTATTTCAAGTGAATGCAGATAATGAAAAGTTAATGGAATTAGGAGTTAAATTAGGAGCAGATGTTCCTTATTGTATTAATGGTGGAACAGCTCTTTGTGAAGGCATAGGGGAAGTATTGACTCCTCTTAAACCATTTAAAAATCATATAATTGTTTTGGTTAAGCCACCATTTGGTGTTTCTACTAAAGAGGTGTATAAGAATTTTGACTTAGGTAGAGTTAAAAATCATCCTGAAACTGATAAAGTTATTACTTATATGAATGAAGATAATTTATATGAAGTAGCAAAGAATATGAAGAACTTATTAGAAAATGTAACATTAAAAAAACATAAGGTAATTTCTTCTATAAAATCAGAAATGGAGTCTTTAGGAGCTATAAAGTCAATGATGAGTGGTAGCGGCCCGACAGTTTTTGCATTCTTTGATGATATGATGAAAGCACAAAGATGTTATGATGAAATGAAAAAAAAATATAACGATACTTTTATAACAAGAACTGTATAAACCTGTATAAAAAATCTTCTTATGGCAACAATTTAAGCTATAAGGAGGTTTTTTATTATGAAAAAGAGAATTACTTTAGTATTATTAATTATTTTGTGTACAAGTATTATAAGTGGATGTACAAATTTAGACTATGATAAAGATGGACAAACTGTATATAATTATGAAGATGTAAAGGACACGTTAATAAGGTTTCATGTAATAGCCAATAGTGATACTGATGAGGATCAGAATTTAAAGTTAAAGGTTAGAGATGAGGTTATTAAGTATTTATATCCATATTTAAAGGACTCTGATTCAATAGAAAAATCAAGAAGTATTCTTTTAGAACATGAAAATAAGGTAAGAGAAATTACTAATAAAGTAATAAGTGATAATGGATATAATTATAATGTTAAAATTGAGTTGTCTCATGAGAATTTTCCAGAGAAATCCTATGGTAATCTAACTTTACCTCAAGGTCGATACGAAGCTTTTAGAATTATTATAGGAAGTGGACAAGGAAGGAATTGGTGGTGTGTTATGTTTCCGCCTTTATGTTTTATAGATGTTACTAAGGGAAAAGTTGAGGAAGATAAGAGCAAGGAAGTTTTAGATTCTCAAATATTAAGCAATAAGGAAGAGCAGGAAGAAGAGGAAGACAAACCTGTAATTAAGTTTAGAATATTGGAGTTTTTTAAAAGTATATTTGGATAAAATTACAATAAAAATAAATTACCACTTGATTAATAAATATAATAATCATAAACTATAATTTGAATAAAGTTTTAGGAGGAAGAGAATATGACTAGAGCATTAGCAATGATTTCAGGTGGATTGGATAGTATTCTAGCTGCAAAGTTAATAAAAGATCAAGGTATAGAAGTGATAGGAATATGCTTTAAATCATATTTCTTTAATGAAGAAAATGCAATAAAGATGACAAAACAAATAGGAATCAGACTTGAGGTTGTAGATTTTTCAGAAGAGCAATTTGAAGTGGTAAAGAACCCCAAACATGGATGGGGAAAAAACATGAATCCATGTATTGATTGTCATGCTTTAATGATGAAACATTCAGGAAGATTATTAGAAGAGTTTAATGCAGATTTTATAATAACTGGAGAAGTATTAAATCAAAGACCTATGTCTCAAAATAGACAAGCTTTAAATATAGTTAAAAAGGAATCAGGATTTTCAAATAAAATATTAAGACCATTATGTGCTTTAAATCTTGATCCAACAGAAATGGAGCTTAATGGATTAGTTGATAGAGAAAAGTTGTTAAAGATTTCTGGTAGAAGTAGAAAACCACAAATGGAATTAGCAGAAAAGTGGGGAATAAAGGAATATCCATCTCCTGCTGGTGGTTGTAAGCTTACTGAACCTAACTATTCCATTAGATTAAGAGATGCCTTAAATAGAAATGAAAATCTAAGTCAAAAAGAAATAGATTTATTAAGATTTGGTAGACATTTTATATCTTCTAATAATGTTAAAATAATTGTTACTAGAACTGCAGAAGAAGGAACTGAAATAAAGAAAATATTAAGTAAGGAAGATTTGGTGTTTTTACCATCACATTTTAATGGAGCTATGGCAATAATTCATGGTTACGCAAAGGATGAAGATAAAGAGTTAGCATGTAAGTTAGTTTCAAGATATAGTAAAGGAAGAGATGAAGCTGAAGTGGATGTTAAGTTTGGAAACTTTGGTACTCCGTTTAAAAATGAGTTGAGAGTAAAGCCAGCAACAGAAGAAGAAGTTTCTAAGTATTTGCTTTAATAGGAGGAACAGATGGAAAAGAAAGCGATTATAAGTATAGTAAGTAATGCTAGCATGGAAGATGGAGATGTTATTGAAGTAGTTTCTCCAGGAAAGTACATAAAAATGGATAGTGGATATAAAGCTGTTTATGAAGAAACAGAGATATCAGGAATGGAAGGAACAACTACAAGTTTAACAATAAAAGATAAGGAAGTATTATTAGAGAGAGAAGGGACAACTAGTACAAAGATGTTGTTTAATGAAAAGGAACCTTCAGTATCTTTATATAATACTCCTTATGGAATGATGGAAATAACAATTAATACAAAGAAATTAAGTGTTGAAGTTAATGATAATGGTGGAAATATTAAAATAGACTATGACATGGCTATTGCAGGTCAAGAGGTTTTAACAACATCTTTATCATTAAATGTAAGAGCTAATAAGTAAAGTAATATATGTGGAGAAATTGTTTGTGCAATTTCTCTTTTTTGTTGATAAAAATGTATAAAAGTCTTTTATAATGATTAGTTTTCAGACTAAATGGAAATAATTTCTTATAAGTGATAATTATAAGGGAGGTGTTTGTTATGAGTTTAGAGGATAGGTATTTAAAAATATTACATGTAATATGCACATATTATGGGATGAGTACAGATGGTTTAATAAAACTTCTAGAAGAAAGAGATAACAAATACTTACTGTTATTATTATTAAAGAAATATAAATGTATGGACCAAGAAAAAGTTAAAGAAGTATTTAATGTTAAGAATAAAAGAACTATAACTAATAATGTGAAAAGAGCAGAGGAAAAATTATTAATAAATAGAGACTTTAGAAAAAAGTTTTTTGAAATGGAAGAAGACTTGTTAAAATAGCCATTAATGATATAATTATTTTATAATCGTAGATGCATATCTATTTTCATCTCAAGTGCATTCAGAATTATTTTCACTAATTTATGAATAATTTTATATTTTTGGAGGTGTCATTTTGACCAAAGAACAATACGAAGATATGACTTTAGTAGAGTTAAAAGAAATAGCTAAGTCATTAGAGATTAAGAACATATCAAAGTTAAAAAAGAGTGAACTTATAGATCAAATAATAGCAACAAAAGCTCATGAGATAAAAAAGGATGGAGTAGTTTTAAGAGAGAAGATTTCTCCTAAAAATAATACTGTTAATAGTACCAATAGGGAAGAATTAAGAAGTAGTGAGAAAAAAGAAGAACTGAAAGCTATGATAAATGATTCTCATATGGCTAGAGGAATACTTGAAATATTAGAAAATAATAATTTTGGATTTTTAAGATGTAAAAATTATTTAACAAGTAGTGAAGATATATATGTTTCTCCATCTCAAATAAGAAGATTTAACCTAAAAACTGGGGATGAAGTTATTGGGAAGGTTAGAGAGGCTAAAGAGGGAGAAAAGTTCAAGGCTTTATTATATGTTGATAAGGTAAATGGGGAACATCCTGAGAAGGCTATAGGAAGAAGAGCTTTTGAAAACTTAGTACCAATATATCCAGCAGAAAGAATTAGATTAGAAGGAAGTAATCCTTTAGATTTATCATCTAGAATGATGGATATAATATGTCCTATAGGTAAAGGACAAAGAGGAATAATTGTAGCCCCTCCTAAGGCAGGTAAAACTACACTTTTAAAAAAGATTGCCCAAAGTATAACTAATAATAACCCTGAAGTTGTATTGATAGTATTACTTATAGATGAAAGACCAGAAGAAGTTACTGATATGCAAAGAAGTATAAATGGAGAGGTAATTTATTCCACATTTGATGAAGAACCACAAAATCATGCAAAGGTATCACAAATAGTTTTAGAAAGAGCTAAGAGAATAGTTGAGCAAGGTAAAGATGTTGTAATTTTATTGGACTCTTTAACAAGGTTATCAAGAGCATATAACCTAACTATTACTCCAACAGGAAGAACTTTATCAGGTGGGTTGGATCCAGGAGCGTTAATTATGCCTAAGAAGTTTTTTGGAGCTGCTAGAAATATAGAAGGAGGCGGTAGTTTAACAATACTAGCTACAGCACTTGTTGATACAGGTTCAAGAATGGATGATATGATATTTGAAGAATTTAAGGGTACTGGTAATATGGAAGTGCACTTAGATAGAAAACTTCAAGAGAGAAGAATATTCCCAGCCATAGATATTTATAAGTCTGGTACAAGAAAAGAAGATTTATTATTAACAGATGAAGAAAAAGAAGTAGCATATTCAATTAGAAAAGTTATGTACAGAGATGGAAATATTGAAAATATAACAGAGAAGCTAATTAATATGTTATCTAAAACAAAAAATAATAAAGAATTTATACGTATATTTGAAAAAAGTGATATAGATAAGAAGTAAAAAAATGGGGCTGTCGCACTAAATAATTAGTGCGTAGCTCTTTTTTTGTAAAAAAATAAATCCCAAACTCTACGAGTTTAGGATTTATGATAAAATATTCTTATGCTAAAAAGAAACATTTTACAAAAGAATTATACTT
>NZ_JAHAIF010000097.1 GCF_018372875.1 Clostridium sp.
GAATATTTTATCATAAATCCTAAACTCGTAGAGTTTGGGATTTATTTTTTTTACAAAAAAAGAGCTACGCACTAATTATTTAGTGCGACAGCCCCTTTTATCTTATATAGAATTCACCGCTTGTGGTTTTTACCTCTACCTTCTTACTACCATCACCATTAGTTACAGAGTAGTTATTATCATTTAAAAAGTTAGGCATTAATCTATCACTATCAATATTACCTGATGAGGTGCTAAATGCTAAGGTATAACCAATAGATTCATTTATAAATAAATCTATGTCTCCTGAGGTAGAAGATATTATAGATTTGTTTCCTAAGTTGTTAAGATATAACTCGGTTTCTCCAGAAGATGTAGAAGAAAATAATTCCCCTAGAGAAGAAACTGATACTTTAATATCACCACTTGTAGTATTTAAAGTTGAATCAAGTGATTTTATATCAGATAAATCTAGATCATTACTGGTAGTTTGAAGTTTTAATATTTTTGAAGTTAGGTTTTTTAGTTGAATTTCTCCACTATTAGAATTAATAGTAACACTTTCAAGGTCTCCACCAGTAACTTCGCAGTCACCACTTATAGAGCTGACCTTAATATTATTTTTGTAACTTAAAGGAACATAAATATTTATATTAATATCATTGTATCCATTAGTGTTCAAATTTATTGTAAATGTATTATTTAACGAAGAGATGTCAGTAACTATATTTGAGATGGTAATATCTCCTAAGGTATAGGAAGTACCATCTAATTTTAGAACATCTCCATCATAAAATTGTATTTTTACATCAACTGATGAAGTTGTAATATCTATTGTTTTAATATCAGATGAAAGTTCTTTTTCTAAAGAGCCTATATTTCTATAATTGTGCCAGCTAAAATTAAAATCATCATTCCATTTATTTATATAATTAGATAATTTAAAATCACTATTATAAAGAACAATGGCAGCAGATATATAAGAAGTAAGACTTATTATAGCAAGAATAGAAAGAAAAATTTTCATTTTTCTAGACATAAAGTTTCTCATTATATGCCCTCCTTATTTGATAATTTATTTATAAGTCTTTTAATTATTAAAACTATAAATTTTATAAGATAAATTAATAGAATGAAGCATATTAAAGTAGCTGAAACTGAACCTATAGTAATTAAAACAGTTACTGAAGTAGGGAAGTCAGCAAAGAATGCAGGTACTCCAAATCCTAAAATGGTAAAGCCGAATTTTCCTAAAAGCATAAGTATTCCTGAGATACTAAATGCAAAAGGTATTGCTAATAAACCTATTCCAACTCCAAATATAGTTGCGAACCCTGCTACTACAATAGGGAAAAATAATATTAACAAACCAACAACCATACAAATTTTTAGAATTGTATTAATTAAGGAATTAGATGAGTTATTAGTACTATTATTAGAGTGTTTTTCATTGAGATCATTATCATAACTAGTGTATGTTTTGTTGCTAGATTCTTTTTCTTCATAAGTATCTTCGTATTCTGTATTACTGGTAGAAACTTGCATATAGCTACTTCGATATTGATTTACTATGGTATAGGGGTCACCAAGTTCCTCTATTATTTCTTCTTCTGTTTTTCCATCAGATTGTGCATTGGAAAAGTGTTCTTTATAGTCATATAAAATTTCTTGTAATTCATGAGCAGGAAAATCTATTAAACCTTCTTCAAGAATCTTAAAAAATTCCATCTTATTCATATTCTAAGCCTCCTAATAAAATATGTTAGTGTAAAGTTTATTTACACTACTTTTCTTTTTAAATCTTTATATATCAAGGTTTCGTAAGTTTTTTTCATAAAAAAAACAACGACCCCCTA
>NZ_JAHAIF010000098.1 GCF_018372875.1 Clostridium sp.
TACCACCTATGCCACCTTTCAACCTAAAGTAAAAGAAAATATCGTTGTAACTAAAATATCGATACTACAATAGTGTCGATATTTTTTTCTTAAATATGTGGTTATACAAAGTAACTTCATAATACTAAATATGGAAATGGACAAATCAGAATGATAAAATAATGGTAAGGATTTGGAATACTAAACTTTACTACTAAAAATACAAAAACAGACTCTGCCCCAAGGGGGGGTGATTTTACTGGTAAATTAAGAGGGGAAGATGTTACATTAAAGAATGTCAAAACAAAAGAAGTAACATATGTAAAAAGAGGTATAGAGGAAAGAAAGGCTTTAAGAAAAGCTTTTGACAGTACTGAAAGAAAGAATTTCTTAATAAAATTATCAGAGAATGAACAACTATTGAAAGATGCAGGTTTAAGTGAAATTGATATATTAGATATAAAAGATGGATTTGTTCCAGAAGGATGGCAGGTACATCATAAATTACCGATAGATGATAGTGGCGATAATTCCTTTGAAAATTTAGTTTTAATTAAAAATGAACCATATCATAAGGTAATAACAAATTATCAAAATTCTATAGTTAGAGGGTTAAAAGAAGGGGAGATTAAAAAGATTGAATTTCCAATACCAGAAGGAAGTATATATCCATTAAAAAATAGATAGGAGGCATAGATAAATGTGGAAAGAAAAATTAGAGGTAATTAAATTAAGAAGAGAAATAGATATCTGAATGAAGGATGTTCATTAAAAGAATTAGAATTTTTTCAACAAGAAGTAAAGAATAAGTTTAAATATGATTTACCTAAAGGATATATTGATTTTTTATCTGTAATAAATGGATTAGATTATAATGGATTAGTTTTATATGGTATTGATGAGAATATAGTTGATAAAATAAATAACCAAAGAGTTACAGGCTATATAGATACAAATGAAATATGGTATGAAAATGATGAACAAAAAGAATATATGTTTTTTGGGGATAGTAATATGAGTTGGTATTGTTATAATATTAGGGAAAATACTTACGTAGAATTAGATAAGCCATCTGGAGAATTAGAACAAGAATTTAGCGACTTTACTGATATGCTTGAAAATGCTTTAGAAAGTAGTTTAGTCTAATTATTTTTAATAATAAATATCTAAATTCACAATAAAGAATTGATTAACGACTTAAAAAATAGTAATGTTAGAATATTGTAAAATCAATAAGAGTAAGAAGATTTAATACTGCATAATTCTAATAATGCAGTGAAAGAAGTTAAAAAGATTAATGTTTCAGTAATGGAGCATTAATCTTTTTTTCATATGTTGAAATATTTATAAAATCTAAGATAACTAGGAGTGAAATCTACTGTAAGCTGAAAAGTAGAGAGCCCAAATCTATGATTTGGTGTGAATCACTTTCACAGAGTGCAGGTAAGGAAATCATAGACTTAATAATTCCACTTCAAATCAAGGGGAATTAATAACAATAATATGTAGGATAGAAACACACTACTCATATGCATTCGTAGGTGTAAGTTTGACTAGCTAAATGTAAAATTTAGAGTCTCACTTAAAAAGAAAAAGAATTTGAAAAGATGAAACATATAAATAATGGAACTTGGAAATAGGAAAGTGGGATTAAGAAATTTTAATTGGGGGAGAATCATAAGGGATTAAAGAAAAATAAGAATTTAAATAAAGAGTTATAGGGTAATATGTCAAAATGAAGCTACTGGAGAGCAAAGCTATCAGGTAGCAAAGTTAATAAGAAAAAAGAGCAAAGAAATAGTAAGTGTAAAGATAAAAGGACAAATTAT
>NZ_JAHAIF010000022.1 GCF_018372875.1 Clostridium sp.
TTTTCATATTAATATTATACGAAAAGAAGAGAATTCAAATTCATGAATTCTCTTCTTTCTTTTTATCGGATTGTATCAAATTTATTTTGATACAGCCCCATTTTTATTTGTATAAATAAAAAATGAAGAATTTAATTGAGAAATTTACGTTATTCATTAACATTAAGTAAAATTAATTAGATGGGTTACCAATGATACAATCTAGATACATTTCATGATATAATTTAACTCATATTATGTTAAGTAAAAAGGTGGGAGACAATGCCTAATATATTAATTGTAGAAGATGAAATTGCAATTGCTGAATTATTGCAGCTTGGATTAATAGGAGCTGGAAATAGTGCAGAATACGTACTTAATGGTAGGGAGGCAGCAGATAAAATAGAGGTATTTGATTATGATTTGATTCTATTAGATATTATGATACCAGAAATAGATGGATATGAATTAATGGAGTATATATATACAATAAATATTCCAGTTATTTTTATCACAGCAAAGGGATCATTACAAGATAAAATTAAGGGGTTAAGAATGGGGGCAGATGATTATATAGTAAAGCCATTTGAACTAGACGAGGTAGTAGCTAGGGTAGAGTCAGTACTTAGACGATATGGAAAAAGTAATAGTCGTATATATTTTAATGATATTGAAGTAAATACAAATGGAAGAACTGTTATTAAAGCTGGAATAGAAGTAGTTTTAACTCCAAAAGAATATGAATTACTACTTATATTAATTCAAAATAGGGATGTTTTAATGTATAGAGAAGAGCTATTTGAAAAGGTTTGGCAAAGGGAGTTTACAGGTGATTCTCGTACCTTAGATTTACATATTCAAAGATTACGTAAAAAGCTAAAGGATAAAGAATTGATTAAATCAGTTTATGGTATTGGGTATATGATGAAGGGATAGTTATGAAGTTTGCAACTAAAGTAATATTAGGAACAACAATAATAATAAGTATTTTATTTTCAATTGGAGCTTCTATTATGATTAGAAAAAACTTTCAGGTTTTTTATGAGTCCTCAGTGGAACAGAGTATAAAACAACATGTTTTATATAGATATTCAGTTGAGTCAAATATTAGAAATACATTAGAAAATAATAACAAATTAACTAAGGATATTATTTTAAGACATATAGATAGGTTAGTATCCTATGGTGATAAGTCTGAGCTTATGAGTGTAATTTGGAATGATGATTTTGTTTATTCAAATATAGATAATTTATTAATAGATGAAGAGGTAAAGAATTATTATAATAACAGCAATGAATCCTATTTAGTTAAAGAAATAGGAGATTCTATGTACATGTATTTAGCAAGTGAAATTAATGTATCAAATGAAAAGATTATTCTATTAAATGCCTATGATATTACATCAAGTTTTTTAGATAGAAGTAGGCAAAATAAGTATTACATAAAGTGGTTTTTAATAATAGTTTTAATTTACATAGTTACAGTTAGCCTATTTATAAAAATTTTAATAGAGCCAATAAAAAAACTAAATGAAACTAGTAAAAGAGTATCAAAGGGAAATTATAAAGAACGTACTAAAATAAAAACTTCTGATGAAATTGGAGAATTGAGTAGAACCTTTGATATGATGGCTGATTCAATTGAGGAACATATAAGTAAACTAGAAAAGGATGTAAAGGATAGGGAGGAATTTATTTCTGATTTTTCCCATGAATTAAAAACACCTATGACTTCAATGAGTGGCTATTCTAAGTTATTAATGAAGGGGAACTGTAGTGAGGAAATTCAAAGGAAGTCTGCAAAATATATCTATTCAGAATGTAAAAGATTAGAGATATTATCTAAAAAATTATTAATGCTAATGGAAATAACTGAGGTACCAATTGAATTAGTAAGTATTTCTACAGAGTGGCTAAAGGAAAGGCTTTTAGATGTAATGGAGCCTTCATTGGAAAAGAAAAATCTACAGTGGATTAATAATTGGGATTCTTGTTATATAAAAGGAGATCCTCAATTAATAATAGCTTTGTTAAGAAATTTAATTGAAAATGGAATTAAAGCAAGTGAAGAAAATATTTATATATGTGTTCAGGGAAAGAAGAAGGGAAGTTTATATGAAATATCAGTTACTGATAAGGGCTGTGGAATAGATAAAAGTGAAATTCAAAAAATAAAGAATCACTTTTACATGATAGATAAATCAAGATCTAAAACCCAAGGTAGCTCAGGATTAGGCTTATCTATTTGTGATAAAATTGCTAAAGCCCATAATACAGAACTTAGTATTATAAGTAGTCTTGGAGAGGGTACAAGGGTATCAATAGAATTGGAGGTAGAAAATGAAGAAGAAATTATATATTAGTTCTGGAATTATTATTAGTTTTATTCTTTTATTATCTTTACCATCAATTATTGCTGAATTAGATAAAAGAAGTTTATCAAAAAACCATAAAATTGAGTCCATGAATTTTACATTAGAAAGTGAAGCAAAGGATATACCTTTAATAAATAGAATTTATAAGATTAATGATTTTATGAGTAATGCTAATAAACCCATAAGTAATGATAATGAACCTGTAAGTTCAGAAATAATACTGGAGGCTAGTGAAGAGGAAAAAATAGTAATATTAAATGAAGTTGATGAATTAATAGATAAAGAAATTTTAGTTAGAAATGAAGATGTTAATATTAGAAATGATGTTGATAAAGTCTATGCTAAGGTTATTTCATCAGGAATAATTTCAAATTTAAAGGAATACATAATAAATATGAAAAATCAAGATATAAGACTTTGGTGGGATTTAGAAAGTGAGAAGATTTTATTTATAGAAATTAGAGGCAAAGGATTTTTAAAATTAAATCCTAATAAGGAGAAAGCATTAATAGGTTTTCTATCATATCTAAACCTAGATTTGCTTGAAGGTTGGACTATACAAGGAAATTTAGCAGAGTCTAGTAAGGTAAATTTAAGTATTAATATAGAATCAATAGAAGAAGTAACGGAATATTTATCAGTAAAAGTAAAATAATTAAATAGTAATTTATTAAAGAAACAATGTAGATACAATCCTATGTTATTATTGACGCAGTCGATGATGACATAGGATTTTTTTATTTTAAAGAAGGAAGGAAATATATATGAAAATAAAAAAGATTTTTAATTTATTAATTAGTGCAATTGTAATATCTAATGTGTTAACTGCTTGTTCTAACACTCATATCTCCAATAAAGAAGAAAGTAATGAGCAAGCAATAATGGAAGAAGCTCAAGAAAATATACAAGGTAAAGATATTAAAATGCTACATAATAATAATTTTGGATTAGCTTGTGGAAGTAAGGAGGGATATTATTCAATTTATAGTAATGAAGATGGAATGACAAATATAATGTATGTTGATTATAAAACGAAAAAGCAGATATATTTATGTGATAAATCAGAATGTAATCATGATAATGAGAAGTGTACATCATTTATTGATTTTAAATACGCTGCTATGGAAAAGATGCTCTTATGTGACGATAAATATTTATATTTAATTACTTCAGAATATAACAATACAAATGGGATTAGTACATCTATAAGTTATGGGGAGTTTGGAGCAACAAATGAAGATCAGCCAACAACTATATATAGAATGAACTTAGATGGTTCAAATAAAAAATTGTTAGCAACTTTAAATACTGGTGAATCATTATCAAATAGTTTTTTTACTGATGGAAATTATATTTATGGAATTGCTATGAAAAATAGTACTGTAATTTTAGATGATAATAGTAGTTATGCTGATAGCGATAGTTGTAGATTAATTGGAATTTCTAATGATAATGGAGAGGTGAAAGAAATTTCAAAGTGGGATTCTAATTGGAGCATATTAGGAACATTTAATAACAAAGTAATTGTTAAACAGTTAAAATTCAATAAAGAATTAACTGTAGAAGATAAAATTGATGAAGAAAAGTACAAAGAGCTATTAAGTAATGCAGATGATGTTATAGTAGCTTTTGATATTAAGACAAGAGAGTTTGAACATTTAATTTCTAATAAATCAAGTAATGATTATTATTACAATATGTATGGAAAAGATATATTTTATTATTCATACAATGGGAATAAGATTATGAACTTTGACTTAAATACTAAAGAAGAATATGTATTTTTAGAAAGTAAGTATTCTAATATACAACAGATTTATGATGGATATATTATTTCAAGTGATTGGAGTGATGATAATAATGGCGCATATCTTATTAATATAGATAATAAGAGTATTAATGATTTTAAGCTAATAAAAAATAATGGATTTCCTGTTAATATCATAGCAGAATCTAAAGATTTATTTTTTGTTGAAAGTAATTGTGACATAGAAAGTGAATATGTAGAGTGGGCAGGTATAACACAAGAGGTTGAGACAAATAGACAATACTCTTTGATTTCTAAAGAAGATTTTTTCAATGGTAATAAAAATTATGAAAATGTAAAACTACTGGTTGAAGAGCTTAATTAAAATAAGGAGTTAGATATGTTAGAAATAAAGGAAGTATATAAGACATATGGGAAAAAGGTTGCATTAGATAATATATCTATAAAGCTAGATTATGGAGTGTATGGATTGCTTGGACCTAATGGGGCAGGAAAGTCGACACTTATGAATATTATCACAGATAACATTGATATGAATAAAGGTGAAATTTTATATAATGGAAATAATGTTAAAAGCTTAGGGAAAGATTTTTTAAAGGACATAGGATTTGCACCACAGCAACAAGGGTTATATGAAGAGTTTACTGGAAGAAGATTTTTAGCTTATATGGGTACATTAAAAGGAATATCAAAGAAAATTTTGAAAGAAGAAATTGAAAGGGTAGCTAAAGATGTTAATTTATTAAATGAGCTAGATAAAAAAATAGGGGGTTACTCTGGGGGCATGAAACAGAGAATTTTAATAGCTCAAGCTATTATGGGTAGTCCTAAAATACTTATTATGGATGAGCCAACAGCAGGATTAGATCCAAAAGAAAGAGTAAGAGTAAGAGAATTATTATTTAGTATATCTAAAGAAAAAATAATTTTGGTTGCAACTCATGTGGTGTCAGATATTCAGTCTATTTCAAAGGAAATAATCATCATTAAGGATGGAAAAATTGTAGAAGTTGGTACATCAGAAAAATTAATAGATAAATATGCTGCTAACGGAACTTTAGAAGATGTTTATATGAAGATATTTGATGGAGGGAAATAAAATGACAGCTTTTATTGAACTTTTTAAGCATGAGTTTATGAAGGTTTGGAAAAATAAAAAATTCATTGCCTTCTTCATCGTTATGTTTATCTTAAATATAGGCATGCTATGGTATTCAACACTAGAAAATGATTATAAGCCAAGCCTTTCTTCTTATAGAAAACTAGAGGATAAATTAAATGGATTTAATGATAATGAGAAGTTAGATTATGTGGAGCGCTATTATAACGGATTAACAGAAGAAAGTAACTTTGAATTTACTGATAGCTATGAAAAGGAAAAAACTTTATTAAAAGAAGTACTTAATGAATTGAAAATAGTATGTGGATACAATGAGTTTTTACATAAAACCCAAGTGGAAGGTGAGAATATATCAGATATTTCAATATTTAATTCTTCATCTGGAAATAACTATTCTAATAAGAATATTGAAAAAACAGTTAAAGATTACAGTGAATTGCAAGGAATAGAACCAAATTTCCAAAGTGGAAAGTGGATTGAGGTTGCAACAGAATTTTATATTACAGATATTTTAATTATTTTAATGGTATGTCTAATTATATATATAAGTATATTTTACGAAAAGGAAAAGAATCTCCATGCAGTAATACGAGTTAGTAAATATGGAAAATTACATACTGCTATATGCAAGTTAATGGCTTTTCAATTATCATGTATCATTATTACAGTAATATTTTATGGAGGAAATCTTGTATATTCTTTTGTGAATTTATCTATTCCTAATTTAAGCTATACAATACAAAGCATTGCTATTTTTTCAACTACAACTTTAAAAATATCCATTAGTATTTATTTGTTGATATTTTTAATTAGCAAGGCAATAGTATTTATTATAATAGGAAATATTATGTTACTAATTGCAATAATGTCATGCTATATATTTATTCCATACATAAGTATTGGATTTATAATGGTAGCAAGTTATACTATGTGGAAAGTAATTATTCCAACATCTAAATATGCAATTTTTAAGTATTTAAATTTGGTGGGATTATTAGATATAAATAAAGTTTTTGGTGAATATTTAAATATAAATATATTAAATGCGCCAATTAATCTTTATAAACTTTGGTTAATATTTGTTATAGCATTTTTAGCTCTTATTAACATAGCAATTGTTATAGCTTACTGCAGAATAAAAAAAATAAGCGTAAGATCCATAAATTTTAAAAGGAAGAAGTTTTCACCTCATACGAGTCTATTTAAACATGAATTATATAAAATTTTAATAATGAAAAAAGGAATATTAATCATTGTATTATTTATTATGGCAACAGCTTATTTATATACTAATAATAGTTATTATATATCTGGTGGGGAATTAAAATACAATCAGTATATGAAAAAGCTAGAAGGTAAGCTCACTAGTGAAAAAGAAGAATTTCTATATAAAGAAAAAGAAAAGTTTGAAAATGCAGAAAAGAAGGTAGAGGAGATTGATAAATCACTAAGAGATAAAGAAATAACTATGATGCAAGCTAATGCTATGAAGGAAGAGTATAATAAAATACTAAGCAATTACAATACTTTTCAAAAAGTTTGGGAAAAATATGAATTCATAAAAAAACATGAAGGAAGTGAATTTGTATATGACTCTGCTTATAAAATGTTATTCAATTATAATGATAATATCTTCAAAATAGCAGCTATATTATATTTTACAGTAATAATATTTGTTTTATCTGTAGTATTTCCTATGGAATATAGTAATTCACAGTATAGGGTATTAAACACAACACTACTTGGTAAAAAAAATATTGAAAAGATGAAAATAGTCATAAGCAGTGTACTAGCTATAATTATAATGGGTATATCAATAGGTGTAAGATATATATATATTTCAAGATATTATGAATTTTCAAATATAAGTGCAAAAGCTATTAGTGTATTTGGAGCTGACTTTTGGGGTGCACAAATGCCGATATACTTAGTTCTTATAATAGCTATTGGAGTTCTTTTATTATTAAGTTTAATATTTATGTCAATTATTCTTTTAGTGTCTAAAAAGGTAAAGAACAGTGTATATACTGTAGTTATAGTTTGCGTAATAATAGCAATAAGTAGAATTATATTTCAATTTGGTGGATATTAAAGGTAGCGCTTTGCCTCCACCATAAAAACCACTAAAATCTAAAGTTCTAGATTTTAGTGGTTTTATTTTTACTGTCTAGGAAAGTTAAAAGTTCAATTAACTGTAAATAATATAATTCACCACCATATTTTATATATAATGTAAAATATAGTAAAATAATATTAATGGAGTTAGGTAGAAATGTGATTTGATCTTAGATTACATGGGAAATTAATATTATTTAAAAGGGGAGATTGCAATGAACGGGGTTAAAAAAGGTGTGTTACTTGTTTGTGCATTATTACTAATTTTAGTATTTTCAACTAGTATAGCTAGGGCTAATGATGGAAGCTATGAGAGTCTTAAGGGATCAAACCCGGAAGAATCTTATGAAGATTTGATGTTTTTAAAGGATGAGTTAAAAGGTAAAACTGTTATTGGAGTTGGTGAGGCTACCCATGGGACAGGAAGTTTTTTTCAGTTTAAGGACAGGCTGTTTAGATTTTTAGTTGAGGAAATGGGCTTTAGAGCATTTGCAATTGAGGTACCAATGAGCTTCTGTGATGTGATAAACAAGTATGTACAAACTGGAGAGGGAAATATTGAGAGTTTAATTGAGGTTAATACATCAGTATTTGCAACAAAGGAGCTACTTGAATTAGTTAAATGGATGAGAGAATACAATAAAACTGCAACGGATTCGGAAAAAGTTAGGTTTTATGGCTTTGATGTTCAGGACACTTACAGAGGTTATTTACCTTTTGAGGATTATTATAAAAGTATTAACAGTGGATATTTTGAAGAAGTAACTGCAATTAAAGAAAATGATTTTAATTTGTTTTCAAAGGTTTTGGATGATTTAAAAACAAATAAAGATGAATATATTAAGGCATCTTCACCTAAAGAATATGATTTTATAGAAAAGCTTGCCTACAATAAAAAGCTATCAAATATGATTAATATTTCTTATAGAGATGAGGAAATGAAAAATAATATTTTGTGGCTTCAAAACTATGAAAGGAAATATTACAACAATGATAAAGTAATGCTTTGGGCACATAATAGCCATATTACAAAGGAAGAAAATACAGTTTATTACATGGGAAATCTTCTTTCAAAGGAGCTTGGAAATCATTATTATGCAATTGGATTTGATTTTTACTCTGGAAGGTTTAATACTGCTGATAATAGTAGAAAACCTGTTGGGCTTGGAGTAACACAAAGTAATGAGAATGTTTTTAGTGGAAAGATTCATAGTATTTTCCCAGATGAGGAGATGATTTATTTTAAAGTTGATAAAGCTATAAATGATCCCAAAATTAAGGACGTATTTACTGAAGAGGTTAATATGTATAATGTTGGGTGGAAAGAAATCTCAAGGATGAATTTCTTACATGGAAGTCCATGCAACATTAAAAATGCCTATGATGGAGTAGTGTATTTTAAAAATACATTTGAAAGTAACTATATCAGTTCTAATAGACAACCTAAAACATATAAAATGCTGGATGTTAATGAGAAAAGTATTTTACTTGATGAAAATACTTTGGTTTCAAAGATATTAAGCATGGTTTTTATGGTATTGGGATGCTATTTGAGTATTATTATATGGAAAAAATCATTTAAGGATAAGAGTTTAGATGGAGAGGAACTTAAGGGAAGGAAAATAATTGGACTCCTTATTATGTACTCTATTATTTCAGATCTTATATCAATAGCATTTGCAATGGTAGATGGGACAATAGTTCTTCTTATGATATTAGGAACAAGTTTGACATTTTTCGTTGGAATAAATGTTTTTAATAGAAAGAAATGGGCTAAGAATATATATTTAATTTATACCTTTATAAGCATAGTATTTTATATCTTTTTAATGGTACTAATATCAAAGTCAGGAGAGGCAGTAGAGAGTTCAGATAAGTGGGGAATGTATATTAGCATAATATCAGGGATTGCAACTATAATATTTTTAAGATTAAAGTGTGTAAGGAGTTATTTTAACTACTGTAATCCTAAAAAGATAAGCTAATAAAAATGCCAAGTTCTATATTAAAAGACTTTTCTATTAAATGTTATATATTAAGTCTAAATAAGTAGTAAAACCTTAGTTGGTTTTACTACTTATTTTTTATAAGAATAAAGAAAAACTTGAATTTGTAATATTATTGATTATGATGTGTGTAGAAAAATTTAATCTTTTTTTACTTATGATAAGGTAAAGCGTATCTGTGGAGAAACAAAATTATTAGAAAAAATAATTAAGGATTAGTATTTAATTGTTAAAGAACTTTCAACCTTATAAAATATATGTACAGTATAGGCATATAAAAATTAAAATCAAGTTTCTATTAAAGAAATTTTGCTTTAATGTTATAATAAAGTTGATAGAAAAGAATAATTTAACTAAAGATGAAAACAAGAGGTAAGTTATATATGAGAAAAGTTAAGCCTTTGTTAGAGTTTGAATTTTTAGGTACAGAAAATTATCAATCTTCATTTCATCTATGGGAGGATATAGAAAAGGACTATATGTTAACAGATGTTGTTGAGATTCACTTTTTAGAGTTACCGAAGTTTAGAAAGAAAAAAGATAAAGATTATAGAGAAAATGCCATAGAAAGATGGCTTATGTTTTTAGAAAAAGATACACCTGAAGCTACATTAAAGGAGTTTATGAGTTTGGATACAGAAATAGAAAAAGCTGAACAAAAAATCGAATACCTAAGTAGTGATGAGGAAACTATGAGGATTTATTACGAGAGAGAAAGATCATTACATGAAAGAGCTAATATGATTAGTTCAGCAGAGGAAAGGAAATCAATTGAAAATGCAATTAACTTCTTAAGGTTAGGAGTTGATATTGAAACAGTAGCTAAGGGTACTGGGATTTCAATAGAAAAGGTAAAAGAATTAAATAGAAATTTAGAATAGATAGGCTATAGCGGTCTATCTTATTTTTTTATAAAAACATAGTTGGAACTTGAATTTGAAAGAATGTTAATTATATTGTATATGAGAAAGTCTATAGTTTTTACTTATGGTGCTGTGAAACATATCATAAGTAACGAAGTTTAACCTTTCAAGGTAGTAAGATTAGATTAAGGAATTGCAAGGAGGATACAAACTATGGAATGGATTATAAAATCGTGGCAAAGGATGCATTGAAGGATGTGTAATAAAAACAATTCCTGTAAGTATGAAAAGGGAATTTTAGATGAAAATTACTATAGTGAAGTTTGAATTCCAGTAAAGAAAAAATAGATTTAATGAATTAGAAAAAATAAAATAGTGATATATTTATATATTGTTTTAAATATATAAAGAAACAAATATATAAATATAAAAATATATAGTAAACATGGGAGGTTGAAGGACCTTCTTAAGATAGGTTTTAAAGTTAAGAAACTAAATCCAGCAATGCGTAAGTTGCTGGATTTTATTTTTTAATTTAGATATTCATTTATAAATTGTAAAATGTTTAAATGTAATTGCTCTTAGAAATATGTTATCAAAGGGAACAAGCAAAATAAATATCCACTCCACCTTTTTTGTATAAGCTATAGAAAAATTATATATGTAAGAAAATCGTAAGAAGTTCTGTTTAAAATACAAATTATAGTAGAAAAATATTATGAGGTGATACAAAATGAGTATTTTAAAAACAGAAAACTTAGTGAAAATTTATGGAGAAGAGCCTAATAAAACTAGAGCTTTAGATAATGTAAGTATAGAAATAAATAATGGAGAATTTGTTGCTGTTATAGGAACATCAGGTAGTGGAAAATCCACTTTGTTAAATATGTTAGGAGGATTAGACACACCAACAAGTGGAGAAACAATTATAAATGGAAAAAAGATTAGCTCTATGAAAGATGAAGAACTTACAGTCTTTAGAAGAAGAAATATAGGTTTTATATTTCAAAATTATAACTTAGTACCAATATTAAATGTATATGAAAACATAGTACTTCCAATAGAATTGGATGGAGTAAAAATAGATAAAGAATATGTGGATTCAATAATTAACACATTAGGTTTAAGTGAAAAACTAACTAATATGCCTAATAATTTATCAGGAGGACAACAACAAAGGGTTGCAATAGCAAGGGCATTAGCTACAAAGCCAAGTATTATTTTAGCTGATGAACCAACAGGAAATCTTGATAGTAAAACTAGTATGGATGTTATAGGGCTTTTAAAAACAACTAGTAAAAAGTTTAATCAAACAATGATTATGATAACTCATAATGAAGAAATTGCTCAACTTGCAGATAGAATTATAAGAATTGAAGATGGAAAAGTTTTTGTAAGAGGTGGCAAGTAATGAAGTTTGAAAATAATAATAAGGAAATTATAAAAAGAATAACTAATCGTTCATTAAGAACAAATAAAGTAAGAAATATATTTGCAATACTTGCTATAATATTAACAACTTTTATGATGTCCTCAGTTTTTAGTATTGGAATAAGTTTTGTTAAAAACTATGGAATAATGAAGACTCGTTTAGCAGGAACAACAGCTAATATTTCACTGCAAAATCCAACAGAAGAACAAATAGCAAAAATTAAGACTTTAGACATATTTAAAAATACAGGATCAAAGATAAGTGTTGGAAATGTAAGTTTAGATATTTTAAGTGAAAATAAGACAAGTATACAATTAGAATATCATGATAAAGATAACTATGAAAAGCAATTAATACCTGCATTAGATGATATAAAAGGGAGTTATCCAACTAATTCAAATGATATTATGATATCAAGATTAGCATTGGAACTTCTTAAGAAAAGTGATGCAAATATTGGAGATAAAATAAGTATTCCATGTAAAATAAATAATGAGGTTATTGATAAAGAGTTTACTATAAGTGGCATATTTACATCTTATGGATTAGCAGAAGATACAGGCTATATTTATGTTTCTGAAAGTTTTATTAAAGAAAATAATTTATCACTAAAAAATAACGGATTATTTTCAATGACTGTAAAGAACAAATATAAATATTCAGCAGAAGATATATTAAAAAGTGAAGTTAATCTTGAAAAAAATCAAAAGTTTAATTATTCATATGTGGTAGAAGATACTTCAGATATTGCTATTAGTACTGCTATTGTAGTTTTTATAATTATTGCATTTATAATTGAAAGTGGATACCTATTAATTTATAACGTTTTATATATAGCTGTAACTAAGGATATTAATTTTTATGGAAGATTAAAAACTTTAGGAGCATCTCCAAAGCAGATTAAAAGGATAGTAAAAGGACAAGCTTTGAAGCTTTCTATAATTGGAATTCCAATAGGATTAGCATTAGGAGCAATAGTTTCATTTGGTGTAGTACCGGTAGTTTTAGGTATGTTTTTTGAAGGAGCTTCTGCAACAGCAATGCCTAGTGATGTATCATTTAGCCCAGTAATATTTATATTAGCAGCATCATTTTCTTTAATAACAGTATTAGTAAGCTGTAGAAAACCAGCTAAAATAGCTAGTAGCATTTCTCCAATTGAAGCTATGAGATATACAGGAAGTACATCAAAAAAACAAAAGAAAAACAGAAATACAACTAATGGTGGTAAGCTTTATAAAATGGCTTGGTATAATGTTTTTAGAGATAAAAAAAGAGCTATACTAGTATTTTTATCATTATTTATGGGAATCGTTACTTTCTTAAGTGTTAATACATTTATTGATAGTATAAAGGTTGAAAATTATATAAATAAGTATGTTCCTAATGATTTTGAACTTCAAAATATAGGTGCAGTAAAAGGAAAAATGAATAATGATATTTTGAATAATATTAGTAACATTACTGGTGTGGAAAGTATAGATACTTTTAAATTAAGTACTCTTAGATTAACTATGAATGATGAAGTATTATTACCTGCCCTAAAAGAAAGTTATAGTAGATTTGGATTAGGTGATGAAGAACTTAATAGTTTTATTGAGAATTCAAAAATCAATCCAGAATTTATGAATGCTAGTATAATTGGAATTAGTGATAGTACTATTGAAAAAATATATAAGAAAAACAAAGAAAAATTTGATTTAGAAGCTTTTAAGGAAGGTAAACTAATTCTTGTAGATAACTGGTATTATGGAGATAATTATAAGAATATAAAGGGTAAGCAAAAAATCACCAATCCTACTACTAATAAATCATTAGAATATGATGTCAAAGTAGTGGATTTAGATACAAAAATACCATCAGGGTTAGAAGCTCCAGTAGGTATACCAACAATTTGTATTAGTGAATCAGCTTTAGAAAATATAGATAGTAATTCTGCAAATTATCTTTCCTATATAAATGTAGAAGAAAAGTATGAATCTAAAATTAAAGCATATTTAGAAGATTTAGCAAAGAGGCAAGGATTAAATTTAGAAGCTAAAACAACTAAAACTGAAGAATTTAAGAAAACATCAATGGTGCAAAGAGTTCTTGGTGGAGGAGTATCTTTAATTTTAATATTAATAGGGGTATTAAATTTTGTTAATGTTATGATAACAGGAATTAATATAAGATTAAAAGAGCTTGCTATAATGGAAAGTATAGGAATGACTAAGAAGCAAATTAAAAAGATGCTTGTGTTTGAAGGAGTATATTATGCAGGAATAACAACATTATTAATTTGTACTTTAGGAACTGGCATTATATTTGGAATATCAGCATTAGCTCAAAATATGGCGGATTATGCAGTGTTTACATTCCCAGGAGTACCACTTATATTTTTAACAATTATAATATTTATTATATGTTTGGTAACTCCATCAATAGTATTTAAAGCATGTTCAAAGCAAAGTGTAACTGAAAGAATTAGAGAAATAGAAGAATAAAGAAGATGTGGCAAGTAGTATGGCTTGTCACATTCTATTATCACAAAAAAATATTTAAAAAACGTTGACATCGGTTACATTATAGGTATATAATGAACTCACAAAAGAATATTAGGGTCGTTACTCTTTGAGGCGTCACCAAAACATTTATGTTATAGGTGTGCTTTGAGGAGTTTTTTTATTTTATTGGAGGCGAAAATTATGTTTGAATTTTTAAAGAAAGAAAGTAATGAAATTGTTGCACCAATTTCAGGGACATGCATTAAAATTGAAGAAACACCGGATAAAGTGTTTTCATCAAAAATGATGGGAGATGGATTTGCAATTATTCCATCTAGTGATTTAGTATGTGCACCAATTGATGGAACTATTGAGATGATTGCATCTACTAAACATGCTTTTGGAATAAAAAATAAAAAAGATATAGAAATATTAGTACATATAGGGTTAGATACTGTTGACTTAGAAGGAAAAGGTTTTGAGGTATTAGTGTCTACTGGGACAAAAGTAAAGAGAGGGACTCCTATTATTAAATTTGATAGTTCCTTTATGAAAGAAAATAATAAAGATATGACAACCATGGTTATATTTACTAGTGATTATGATAAACCTATTTGTTTGGAGGCAAATGGAAAAGAAATAAATAAAGGAGATGTTCTTATCCCTTAGAGGAGGTTTATATGAAAGTAATAAAGAAGATAAATAATAATATTGCAGTTGCTGTAGATGGAAACAATCGTGAAGTTATTATTTTTGGAAAAGGAATTGGCTTTCATGAGATGCCTTATGAGCTTACAGACTTGAATAAGATTGAAAGATCATTTTATAACATTAACGAAAAGTATTATGGATTATTGAATGAAATTCCAGAGAATATTTTTATGTTAACAGCGAAATTAGTTGATATGATAAAAAATAATATAAATGAAGAGTTGAATCCAAATCTTATTTTTACGTTAGCAGATCATATTAACTTTGCTATACAAAGAGATAGACAGAAGCTTAATTTATCTATTCAATATTCTTACGAGCTAGAATATGAGTATCCTGAAATAGTAAGAATTTCAAAGTTGATTGTACAAACTATAAATTTAGATATGAATACAAATTTGGCGAAAGGTGAAATATCTAGTATTGCCATGCATATTATTAATGCATTAAAAGGAAAAGAAATATCAGATGATTTAAAAGTGGATGTTTTAGAAAGAAAAGTTTCACGAATAATTAAGGATATTACAACGATTGTTGAACAACATTTTTGTATAAAAATTGATAAGAAAAGTTTCAATTATTTTCGATTTAAAAATCATATAAAATATTTTGTTCAAAGAAAAGAAGAACATAAATTGTTCAATGAAAGTAACAAGGAACTTTTTGAAGGTATGAAAGTTAAATATAAAGATTCGTATGAATGTGTAAAAAAGATTGATGATTATATTAGTAAAATTTATGGAGAATCTTGTACAAAAGAAGAATTGCTATATATTATGATTCATATAAATTGTTTACAGGTAAAAGAAGTAAAGTGAATTTAAATTAGACTCAAACACATTTTAATAAAAATAATGTGTAAATATACATTGAGTAATTGGGAAAGTCATAAATAAAGCGCGCGTATATTTTATGATACCAATTTAGAAAGGAGAAAAAATGAGAAAATATACAAATATGGCTGAATCAATTTTAAAAGAAATTGGTGGCAAAGAAAATATATCAACAGTGGTTCATTGTATGACTCGTCTTCGTTTTACTTTAAAGGATGAAAGCTTACTAGACAAGAATGCAATTGAAGATATTCCAGGAGTATTAGGTACAATGTTGCAAAATGGGCAATTCCAAATTATTATTGGACAAACAGTACCTGATGTTTATGAAGAGGTTTGTAAACAGGCAGAGATTGAAAAATTACCAAGTATTGATGAAAACTTGGATATGAACGAAGGAAAGAAGAAATTCCAATTTGGTGTGATTTTTGAAGTTATTAGCGGAGTATTTGCTCCAGTAGTGTCAGCTTTTGCTGGAGCAGGTATTATAAAAGGTATATTAACTTTATGTTCAAATTATGGGTGGATTGATAAATCTGGTGGCGTGTATTTGATTTTGAATGCAGCTGGAGATGCAACATTTTATTTCTTGCCATTCTTATTAGCGTATACATGTGCAAAACGTTTCAAAACTAATGAAATTCTATCTTTGATTATTGCGGGTATATATATGTATCCAACAGTTATCGATGGAGCTGGAACACAAATAAATGTATGTGGGTTGAATGTTTATTTAGTTAAATATGCCTCTACAGTCATTCCAATCATGTTATCTGTCTGGGTGATGAGTTATCTGTATAAATGTCTATCAAAACATACGCCAAGTTTCTTACGTGTTGTTGTTGTTCCAATTGGTGTATTGATTGTTATGGCTCCATTAAGTTTGATTGTATTTGGTCCAATAGGATATAACGTGGGTATTTATGTGGGAGAATTCTTTAAATGGTTATTTGATGTTACTCCTTGGTTAGGTGGATTTGTTGATGGTGCAACTCGTCCATTAGTTATATTTACTGGTACTCATATGACATTAAGTCCAATTATGATCAATAATATTGAAACATTGGGATATGATATGTTAGGACCTGTACACTGTGTTGCGACAGTTTCGGCTGCAGGTATGTGTTTTGGTGCATTCTTACGTGCAAAAAAGGAAAACAATAAGACATCTATACTTTCATCATTTATTTCAGCAAGTATTGGTATTACTGAGCCAGCATTATATGGTGTTGCTTTCCGCTTTAAAAAGCCATTAATTGCATTAATGATTGGTGGAGGAGTATCTGGTGCAATTGTTGCAGCTTTAGGGGCAAAAGCAGTTAGTTTCGCTATGCCAGCATTGATTTCTCTTCCTGTATATGGTGATAGTATTCCAGTTGTTTTGCTTTGTAGTGCAATTGGTTTTGTATTAACAGCGGTTTTAACTTATATGTTAGGATTTGATGAAGATATAAAAAAAGATAAAAGAGCTATTGAGGCTGAAAAGAAAAATATAATTTAGAAAATGGAGATGAGTTTATGAAAAGAGGTTTTCCTGAAGGATTTTTATGGGGTGGTGCAACAGCAGCTTCTCAAGTTGAAGGTGGATGGAATGAAGGTGGAAAGGGGTTAGATACTCAAGATTGTCGTCCTTCGTATCCATATTTGACAAGGGAGCAAAAAAATAGTTGGGAATATAAGCAGATGACAGTAAAGAAATTTGAAGAAGCTATTGCCTGCAAAGAAATTGGAAATTATCCTTTTAGATTTGGTAGTGATCAATATCATCATTACAAGGAAGATATTGCTTTGTTTGCAGAAATGGGCATGAAGATATATCGTTTATCAATTAGTTGGGCACGTATATATCCAAATGGAGATGATGAAAAGCCTAATCAAGAAGGAATTCAATATTATAAAAATGTATTTAATGAATGTAAAAAATATGGGATTAAAGTATTTGTTACAATGCTTCATTATGCAGTTCCAGTTAATTTAGTTGATAAATATGGTGGATGGAAAAATAGGAAGATGATAGATTTCTATCTAAAGTATGCAAAGACATTATTTGAAAACTTTAAAGATGATGTAGATTACTGGTTACCATTTAATGAAATAAATGCAGGACGTTTTAATCCATATAATGGTGTAGCCCTAATTAAGGAGCAGGAAGAGAATTATGATCAAGCAGTCTATCAGGCACTCCATCATCAATTTATTGCAAATGCACTTACTGTAAAAATGGGTCATGAAATGATTCCAGGAAGTAAGTTTGGCTGTATGATAGCTCGTTTCTGTCATTATGGTGCAACATGTAATCCTGCTGACCAATTGACATTGATGCATGACGAACAGTTTACTAATTGGTTCTATACAGATGTTATGGCTAGAGGTGAATATCCTAAATATATTGAACGTCATTTTGAAGAAAGAAATGTTAAGATTCATTTTGAGCCAGGTGATGAAGAGATTATAAAATCTTATCCAGTAGATTTTATATCTTTCTCTTACTATTTTACTCAAGTTTCAACAGCAAGCGATGATTGGGCTAAAACAGATGGTAACCTTGTTATTGCTAACAAAAATCCATACCTTGAAAGTAGTGAGTGGGGATGGCAAAAGGATGCTACTGGATTAAGAATTACATTAAATCAATTGTATGATAGATATAAAAAACCTTTATTTGTTGCTGAAAATGGTTTGGGTGCAGTGGACAAAGTTGAAGAAGACGGTTTCATTCATGATAATTATCGTATTGAATATCTAAAAGATCATGTTAAAGCAATGAAAGATGCTATCGAAGATGGTGTTGATCTTTTTGGATATACAATGTGGGGAATTATTGACCTAGTAAGTTGTGGTTCTATCGAAATGAGCAAACGATACGGTGTGATTTATGTAGATGCTGACGATGAAGGACATGGTACTTTTGATAGAAAGAAAAAAGATAGTTTTTACTGGTATAAAGAATGTATTGAAAAGAATGGTGATATATAAAATGTTTTTTTGGAATAGAATTCAATTTATAGCTAACAAAACTCTATAAGTATGTAAAAGGGTGTGAAAGTAGAAGATGAAGATAGTTGTCAAAAAAGATTATGTTTTAAAACCATTAAAAGAAGCTTTTTCTGAAATAGACATTGTTAATTGTGATGAGGATGGTGAGATATTGATAACAGATCCTGAGAACTGTCAAAAGTCTTATCTAGACAGGATGCCTTCTCTACAATGGATTCAAATCCCACGAGCAGGATATGATGCAGTTGATATGGATTATATACGTAATCGAAAAATAAAACTGACTTCTGCAAGAGGCCTGTATTCTATTCCAATTGCTGAGGATATTATATGTAAAATTTTCATGTATACAAATTCAACTGTAAAAACTATGAAACGACAGTATCATCATGAGTTTCAGCGTAATACAGATAGATTTTGTCTTGCTAATATGGTCGTTGGTTTTTTTGGAACTGGTTCAATCGCAAGAGAAACGGCAAAACGACTTTATCCATTTGGATGCAGAATTATAGGATATAAAAGAAAACATATCGATTATATTAAATATTTTGATAAATTATATTTTGATGATGATTTTATAGTATTTCTAAATCAGTGTGATATTGTTGTTTTAACAAGCGAATTGAACAAGCAAACTTATCACAAAATCAACGAGCAGACCATTTCACATATGAAATATGGAAGTGCAATTATCAATGTTTCAAGAGGTGCAGTCATTGATGAAAAAGCACTAATAAAAGGTCTGAATGAAGGGGATATAAGCTTTGCCGGACTAGATGTTTTTGAAACTGAACCATTGCCTGAGAATCATCCATTATGGGATATGGACAATGTTGTCATAACATCACATTGTGCTGGAACTTGTAAAGAGAATCATGCTGTATTTACCAATTTAGTTATAGAAAACATAAAGAATTTTATTAATGGCAAGGAGTTGAATAATTTAATATGAAAATTATAAGAAATAAAGATTATGAAAGTATGAGTAAAATGGCTGCAATGATGGTTTGCTCAGAAATAGTAGAAGGAGTTTTTAAAAGAAAGAATGTAGCTATCACAGCAGGGTCTACACCTAAATTGATGTATGAATATTTGGAAAAACTTTTAAAGGATATTCCAATTTGTAATACTCATTATTATAATTTTGATGAAATTCCAATGAAGAATGCAGAAGGGGTGACTATAAGAGAACTTAGAAAGCTATATTTTAGTCCTTGTGATATTCCTAATGAGAATATACACATTTTCAATGAAGAAAACTATGAAAACTATGATTCAGTAATTTCTAAAGATGGTGGAATCGATTTTCTTATTATGGGTCTAGGAACGGATGGACATTTCTGTGGAAATCTATCTGGAACGTTAAAGTCTTTTGATGAAGGATGCCATTCTGTTAGTAATACACTTAATAAGAAGTTAGAAGAAAGAATTGCCTTCTTATGTCAAGGAAAAGAAAATATGACTGATTACTATGTGACATTTGGACCTAAGACTGTGATGAATTGTAAAAGGCTGGTTATGATTGTAAGTGGTAAAGATAAAGCAGATATTTTGCATAAGGTTTTACTAGGTCCAATTAATATTAATGTACCAAGTAGCATATTCCAGTTACATCCTGATTTTACTGTTATTGCAGATGAAGAAGCTCTATCTTCTTTCACAGAAGAAGAATTACAAGCTATATTATAATTATATAAATAAAGATGAAATGTGTATGAATTAATTTAATAATTGTTCATACACATTTTTGTTTTAAGTAAGTATTGACCTAAGTTAAATATAGGATGTATGGTATAAATGTAAGTGTATGCCAAAGGGGGAAGATAATATATGGCAAAAGTTTTAATAATTGAAGATGATAAAGCACTTAATAAAGGAGTAGCTTTTGCTTTAAAAAGGGAAGGTTATGAAATTTTATCTGCTTATAATAAAACTGAAGGAAAGCAAATGATATTAAATAATAAAATAGATTTTTTACTTTTAGACATAAACTTACCAGATGGAAATGGGTTAGATTTATGCAAGGAAATTAGAGAATATGTGAAGTTTCCTATAGTATTTTTTACTGCAAATGATACAGAAGAGGATATGGTAAAGGGGTATGAAGTTGGTTGTGATGATTATATATCCAAGCCATTTTCAGTAGAATTATTAAAATATAAGGTAAATGCTATTCTTAAAATAAATAGCAATAATAAAAATACTTTTCAGCATAAAGGGTTAATAATAGATTTTGATAAGATGATTGTTTCTGTAAATGATAATAAAATTAACTTAACAGCAACAGAATATAAGCTATTAGAGATCCTTGTCAAAAATAGAGGTAAAGTTGTAACAAAGGAAATCCTTTTAGAAAAACTTTGGGATAGCAATGGAAACTTCGTTGATGAAAATACATTAAGTGTGAATATAAGAAGGCTTAGAAAGAAGATTGAAGAAGATCCTAAAAATCCACGATATATAGAGACCGTATTTGGTATTGGATATACCTTAGGAGAATAATTTTATGAGTATTAAGTTTGATAAAGTAAATAATATATTAAGTAAAATTATTATAGTATCAGCAATTATATTCAATGTTTATATATATGTGATATCAGAAAGTAGAGAGGTGTTTTTTGCTACCTTAATATTTTCAGTATTTATAATTTCTTCTTTTTTTATTTATAAAATAGTTTATAAAAAGCATATGGAAAGTATATTTATAGAACTCTCTGACATGCTACAAACCATTATAGATATGAAGGATAAGGAAGTATTCTCAAGCATTGAAGATACCTTGTTTTCTAAGCTTCAATATCAAACTATAAAATTAACTACTATACTAAAGAATAAAAACAGTGAAATTGAAGAGGAAAGAAATGAAATACAAAAGTTAATTTCAGATATAGCACATCAACTAAAAACTCCATTAACTAATTTGAAAATGTATGGTGAGTTTTTACAGGATGAGTCATTAAGTAAAGAAGAAAGAAAAGAGTTTTATGACATTGTTATGAGCTCTTTAAATAGGTTAAGCTTTTTGGTTGAAAGCATGATAAAAATATCTAGATTGGAAAGTGGAGTAATAAATTTAAGGTATACTGTTAGCCAATTAAATGACACCCTATTAATGGCTATAAATGAGATTCAAAGCAAGGCAAAAGCTAAAAATATTGAAATAACATTAGATGAAGTTAATAAAGTTACAATTAATCATGATAAGAATTGGATAAAGGAAGGAATTTTTAATATTTTAGAAAATGCAGTTAAGTATAGTAGTGAAAATGGCAAAATAGATGTAAAGATTGAAAGTTATGAAATGTTTGTTAGAGTTGATATTAAGGATGATGGTATTGGAATAAAAGAAGATGACATGGCTAAAATATTTAGTAGGTTTTATAGAGGGGAAAATGTTGGGGATGCTGACGGAATAGGAATTGGTTTATATTTAACTAGAGAAATAGTAAGTAAACATGGTGGATATATTAAAGTGAAATCACATAATGAGGGTTCTATATTTTCTATCTTTTTACCTAATAAATAATTAATAAGGACTAAGTTAAATATATTGGTCTTTTTTTTACTGTCTAGGAAAATATAAAATTTCAATTAGCTATAAATCAAAGGTATTATTACATTTTCATAACCTTAAGTAAGAAGGGAATAGATATTTATTTTTCTGTGACTTGGAGCTTGCGACGGAACACGAAAAATAGATATCTATGGACTATGCGACGGAACAAGCAAAATAAATATCCACTCCACCTTTTTTTATACAAACCACAGGGAAATTATATATATAAAGAAAAATAAGTAAATTATTATGATTGAGAAGAAGGAATGCAAAAGAGTTTTATAGAATTTAAAAAGTTATAGTAAAAGTTCAAGTCTAGAAGGAGTTTTGGGTGAATTTATGATGAATAGGGAAAAGAAAATAATAATAACTTTAATTACAATGTTTGTAGTGACTACAGCAACTGTTTTAGTTCTTAAGAAGTTTAAGCCAGAGGTTGCAGAAAAGATTGAGCCAATTGTGAATAAGATAGAGGTCCCAGAAGAATATTCAAGAGCTGATAGAAATAATAATGGGGTTCCAGATCCAATTGATATTTCAAATAACTTAGAAAAGCAGCTAGAATCAAATACAAAATATGTGGATGCCTATTATGTAGGGGGATATCCACCAGAGGATGAGGGAGTTTGTACTGATGTTATATGGAGAGCTTTTTCTTCAATAGATATAAATTTAAAGGACTTAGTAGATAAGGATATTAAAAATAATATAGATGATTATTGGAGAATAGAGGGCAAGGCAGATCCTCATATTGATTTTAGAAGAGTACCTAATTTAATGGTGTATTTTGATAAATATTGTGAGACCTTAACAAGTGAAGTAATACCAGAGAATGTTGATAATTTAAAACAATGGCAGCCTGGGGATATTATTTTATTTCTTGAGCCTTATCAACATGTTGGCATGGTAACAAATGAGAGAGATAGCGATGGGGTGCCTTTTGTAGTTCATAATTCTAGACCAAGCATAAAGAAGGGAAAGTTAAGCTGGTTTAGTGATTATAAGTTATATCATTATAGGTGGAAGTACTAAAAGGGGTGAGAAAATGAATAGATTTTCAAATTTATCAGAAGATGAAATTAAAGAGAAGTTCAGACAGTTTAGTGAAGAGCCTAGAGGACCAAAAGTAAGAAAATTTATCTATGATATTTTATTGAAAAATCCAATAAATAGGGAAGAGTTTGATTTTAAGAAAAACTTAAATTTAGATGTAGAGAAAATTAAGACTGCTAACAACTCGGGCCATAAAAATCAGAGCATAGCTTCAGACTTTTTTATTTATGGATTAGTGGCACATATTTTTGGCGATGAAAAAACTTATATAGAACTATTAAGTAGCGACGAGTTTCAAAATGGAATATTTGATACTGATATGAATAAAAATGAGAAGTGGTGTAAAGAACTTACTAGTTTTTATGGAATAATTAGATATGATATTGCCACAATAAAAATACATGAGATTATGGTTTTAAGAAAATACAATAAGCCAATTTATACTGTGGTAACAAGAGATAGAGAAGCTATGAGTAAAAATGAAATAAGAACCTTTAAATGGGATTATTGTAGCATGGATGAATTCATATATTCAGTATTATGTGATTTATACGTAACTAAAAGAGTAGGACGCTATTACAAAAAAAATGATGAGTTTTTACTAAAGATGTATTATTCATTGTATCTTTACTTAACAGAGGATGAAAATAAGGAAGAGTATAAAAAGTTGGCCTTAAATTATGCACAAAAAGCTATTGAAAGTGATTATTTTAATGTGGTTTTTGATTTTATAATGTTAGTGGATTTATCAATAACTTTTCCAGAGGTTTTTGGTGACATCATAGACAAGCCTCATAAAATAGTTAAAGCAGATGAAAGTCTTTTAGATTTTAATAAGGTAAGAGCAGTAACCCCTTTATCTAATGAGGAAAAAGATTTAATTAAAAACTTAAAGGATGATGACATTAGAATTCTTATGGAAAAGCCTAAGAAATTAAAAAATAAGAAAGATTTTATAAACAACCTAGTGGTATTAAAGCATAATGCAGAAATTTATCTTTCTAAAAATAGAGAAAAGATAGAGAGGGCAGATGACTTTTCACAGTACTTATCAGAGTTAAATACTTTATTCTATATTCAAAATGAGTTGAAAAATGATGATAAGCTTAAAGAAATATTAGAGGATTCAGAAAATATAGCATTACAATTTAGAGAATTTGTTGAGAAAAAAACAAGCGAATATGATGAGGATGAAGAAGAAATTGGTTTCCTTACATTAGGATATAGATTATTTGAGCTTGCTCTTATGTTTGATTTAATGAAGGATGATGAAAAGTCTAAATATTACTTTAAAGAAAGTTCTAGATATCTTAAGGGTGAGGTAGAAGAAAAGTATTTTGAAACTCCAAGAGAAAGTGATGGATGTTCAAATAGTTTCTTGAAAAATGCCTATGCTCACATAATGACTGGAGATATAGATAACTTTAAAGCTGCTTTATATATAAACCCTGATATTGACTATATTGAAGATGATGAGGAGCTTTTAGAATATGAGGTAACAGACCCAATGGTACTTTCAGTATATGAGGATACAAATATAAAAGAACTTCTTAAAACTGTGAAGGACATGTTGAGAGTGGACAAAGCCTACGGAAGAGAAGTAAGTAGACAAAAGGAAATATATGAAGTATTAAATAAGATGGTAAAACTTGAAAAGTCTAAAGATAAAGAAAAAGCTAAAGAAGCAATAAACAAGAAACTAGATAAAGTATATAACTCAATAGTATCAATAAATAGCTATCTTGAGATGTATCCTATGTATGTAGGTTTAAAAAAGTTTATATAGTTAATTTTTTTAGGGCTGATTTTTGTATTGTACAGAAGTCAGCTTTTTAATTTTCCTTTTACAACTAGTCTGATAAAAATATATAATAATATATAATATGATATTGATGTCTTTTTGGGGGGAATTATGAAATTAAAGGATAAATTCAATAAAAAAAAGATTACCTTAGAAGAAATAGAAAAAGCATATAAAATAAGTTCTTATATTGAATTGTACAATTTAGTAATAAAACTTATAGAAAACAATGAAATAGAAGCAATTAAAAGTAGTGGAGGGAATGGGAAAAAACCAGCACTATATAAAAGATATAGAATAATGGAAGAAGAAGAGGATAATTCCTTTTATTTAAATGAGCTTGATTATAAAATATTAAGTAAATTTGATATAGCTTATTATAAAAAAAATATAAATAAGTATAAAGAGCATAGAGAGTATATTTTAGCATTGAATTTATTTATTCTAGAAAATAAAGAATTATTAAAAATACCTTTATCAATTAATGAAAGATCATTTCAAATATGGGGTAGGGAGAAGTTTCTACAAAGGGAAGAAGGAAAATTAATATTAAAAAATCTTGGTTTAACATTAGAAACTTTAAATGTTTATGATACATCTGAACCTCTAGCATACTATTCAAAATCAAAAAAAATACCACAAAATATATTAATCATAGAAAATAAAGATACATATTACACAATTAGAAAATACTTAATAAATTCAGATAATACAATCTTTGGAGAAAAAATAAGTACAGTAATTTATGGAGCTGGCAAAGGAATAATAAAAGCTTTTAAGGATTATGAGATATCTGTTGAAGAATATTTGTCAAATAAAGATAATGTAATATTCTATTTTGGTGATCTTGATTATGAAGGCATTATTATTTATGAAAATTTTTATGAAAAATATAAAGAAAAGTACAATATTAAACTTTTTGTAGAAGGTTATAAAAAAATGATTGATAAAATTAATGATATAAAATGTTTACCTAAAACCAAAGAAGGTCAAAATAGGAATATTAATAATTATTTCTTACAAGAATTTTCTTTAGAATATAGAGAAAAAATTAATGACATATTAAAGAAAGATTTATATATTCCTCAAGAGATAATAAATATTATTGATTTACAGATGGAGGAAAAATGAAATTAGATTTTTTAAATCAGCATCATATAAGAATGAAGAAGATAGGTGCATATTCTTTATTATTTAGAAATAGTATTTCTAAAAGAACTTGGGATAAATACGGATTTATTGAAGGATATGAACAAGATAATTTAACTTTTTCAGTATTATTATATATAATGGAACAATCTTTAAAAGAAGAGTTATGTACAATTGATGATATTGGTGAATTTATAGATGAAATAAACTCTATATATTATAAGAAGAAAATTACTTATGAAGAATGTAAAGAACTAGGAGAGTTTATTGTTAATGTAATTCTTTGTGATGAAGGGAAAGCTATGTATTTTAAGGCTTTAGACTATAGAAAGGCACAATTTATTGATATAAATATTAGCTTTGTAAAAAATAGAATGGAATATGTAGAAGGGGTTAGACGTGTATCTTACTTGCTAACAGATGAAGGATATGAATTAATTTTAGCAACACTAGAGGTAGAAGAAAGTCTTAAATTAACAATTCAAGAAATAATATTTAAGCTTCATTTAGCTAAGGCATCCTATGACAAGGCATTAGATGATATGAAAAATATTTTTGCTAATATGAGACGAAGAGTTCAAAAAATGGAGGATGACATAAGAAGAATTAAGGAATCTCCATTAACTTATTCTGTAGATGAATATAGAAAAATGATGGAAGGTAATATTGAAATTCTAAATGAAAACAAAAAGAAGTTTTTAGCACACAAAGTAGCAATTGAAGAGAGGATTCAAGAGTTTGAAGAGAAGGATATTCATATTAGTGACTTAAGTGAGGAAGAAAATGAAAATTTGGCAAACCTAAGGATTATAAATGATTATCTTGGAAGAACTATTGATGAAGAGCAAAGAATTTTAAAAAGTCATTTTGATTTAAAAAGAATTTATGGTGAAGAGTTAGAGAATATATCTAAAATGGCTCTTATTGAAAGATTTGATATTAAGAAAGAGGTTTTTAATAAGGTATTAGAAGACTCTGGTAAATTAGATAATATTCATTTGATGTTTTCCTCACTTTTTACTAAAAATCCAGATAAAAACTACAATATAAATAAAGCATTTGAATTTCAAAAGCCAGTAAGAGCTAAAGATAATGAAGAAGATGAGGAGATTTTATCATTTAATGAAGAGGATGTAATTGAGGCAGAAAATAAAAGGAAGCTTCAACGTATAGAAAAGTGTAATAAAGTAATTGAATTAATATTGGAGTTTACACTAAAAAACGGAAAAATTACTTTGAGTGAAATTAATAATATGATCAAGGAAAATGAAGTTTTAGTAGAGCTACTTATACCAACTGTTGAGATATTTAGAGAAGTTATAATAGAGATGCTAAAAGTTAAAGATATAAATATAGACGAGTTAAGGGAAGAGAGAAAAACTGCTATTGAAAACTGTGAAATAGAGTTTCAGCTTAGTAACAGTATATTAGATGTTATTGATAGAAATAAATTTTTATCAAAAATTTTAAATATTAGAATAAGTAAAATAGAGCTTGGAGAAGATGTTAAGCTAGAGCAGGTGAAGAATGAAGAGGGAGAGTATAGAAATTTTATTTGCTCTGATATAGTATTTGAAGTCTTTTAAGGAAAGGAATATATATAATGGATTATTCAATAGAAGAAATAAAAATAAGTAACAGAATATTATATTACTTATTAAAAAATAAGGAATTAAAAGAAAATGAAGTGGAGCTATATAAGGCTTACTCTGAAAATGAAAATATTGCAGAGCTTGTAAAAATTGCAGGGGAAGAATTAGAATGTGAAGTTAAAAAATTTGGAGCAGTAATATATTTAATTCCTAAGGAAGATAATGACTTTTTAGGATATTCTAAAGGTGAATTAAAAAAAGAATTATGTAAATCAGGAGCAAATGATAAGGATTATTATTTATCCCAATTTGTTATTTTAACATTAATAGTATCCTTTTATGGAGCTACAGGACTTAGTAGTAAATGTAGAGATTTTATTAAGGTTGGAGAGTTTTTAAATATCATTACTGAAAAGCTAAGAGAAGGTGTTGAACGTTCAAATGAAGAGGATCAAGATAAAAATGGTATAGCATACAGCAATATATTAGAAAGGTTTGAATCATTAAAATCTAGCGATAAAAAAAGTACTTCTAAGACAACTAAAGAAGGTTTTGTAAATACTATATTAAATTTCCTAGATAAACAAGGTTTAATTTATTATATACAAAATGATGATATGATAAAAACCACAAATAAATTAGATAATTTTATGGACTGGCATGTATTAAATAAAAACAATTATAATAGGGTTCTTATGGCATTAGGGGAGGATGTATATGAGTAATGTTAATAATTTTAGAGTTGTAAATTTAAATTATAATAATAATACTATGAAAATAGATGATGAGACATTTTACTTTAATGGCGAAAATACCATGCTTAATTTAAGAAATGGTGGGGGAAAATCTGTTTTAGTTCAGATGATGATGGCTCCTTTTGTTAATAGAAAATATAGAGATTTAGGGGATAGACCCTTTGAAAGCTACTTTAGTAGTACAACACCTACATATATATTAGTTGAATGGAATTTAGAGGATGGTGCAGGTTATTTATTAACAGGAATGATGGTTAGAAAAAGGGATTCAGCATCAGATGAAAATTCAAAGGATAAATTAGATATATACAATTTTGTTTATGAATATAAAAATAAAAATGAATATGATATAAATAGATTTCCAATAATTGAGGAAAGTGAAGGAAGCAGAAAAATTAAAAGCTTTGCTAATTCAAAAAAACTTTTTGAGGAATTAAAAAAGGACAATAATTATAGTTTTAATTATTATGATATGAATAATTATGCTACATCAAGAGCATATTTTAATAAGCTAAGGGAATATGGTATCGATAATAAAGAGTGGGAAAATATTATTAGGAAAATTAATTTAAAGGAATCAGGTTTATCTGAATTATTTAAGGAAGCAAAAAATTCGGAAGGCTTAATAAAGCTTTGGTTTTTACCAACAGTAGAAAAGAAATTAAGTAAAGATGAAGATAGAATAAAAAATTATAAGGAAATAATAACAAGATATATTATTCAATATAAAACAAATAAAAGTAATATTGATAGAAAAAGTAAAATTGAATTGTTTAATGAAAAGTCCATAGAAGTTCTAGAAGCAGCAAATAAATTTAAAGAAATGATTTCAATTAAGGAAACACATGAAAATAAAATAGCTAATTCAAAAAAGTATTTCTCTGATGAAAAAGTATTACAAGAAAAACTTTTAAAAGATATTAAGGAGCTAAAAGAAGAGGTACTTAATGCAAAAAGGGAAATTCAATATGAAGAGCTTTCTATGAAAATATATAATTTTTTAGATGAATTAGATGTTATTAATGAGAATATTATTGAATCTAAAAATGAAAGAGATGAATATGATAACAAAGTAAAAGCATTAAATAGAGAAAAAAATATACTAAGATGTGCAGAACTTTATAGTACATATAAAGATATTTCTAAGGAATTGTTAGAAGTAGAAAATAAATTGAAGGTCTTGAAGGAAGAACAAGGAGATAATGAGCCTAGAATAAAGGATTTAGGATTTTCTATTTTAAATTTATTAAAAGCAGAACAAAGTAAGTTAGAAGATGAATTATCAAGGGTTAAAGAAGAAGAAAAAACATTAAATGATAAAAATATAGAATTAAATGAATCTCTAAAAAATAATAGAGTTTTTGAAAATAATCTTAATAATAAGGTCGGTTCATTAAAAGCTATTATAGATAGTTATAGTAAAATTGAAGATAAATTTAACAAAAAATATTGTGAAAAATTATTAAGAAATATTACAGGGTATTATAGTGATGAGGAGTTATTATCTTTATCTAAAAATATTGTTGACTCAATAGATATGCTTAATAAAAAGAAGATTGAAGAAGAGAAGAAATTTATTAATTTAAAGGAAGAATATAAAGAAAAGAAATCTTTAAAGGAAAGCAAAAGTAATGAAATAGGTAGGTTTGAATTAGATAAAGAATATAAAAATAAGAAGTTAATGGATTATGATGCTGAACTTGAAAAAAGGAAAGACATATTAAGATATTTAGATGAAGATGAAAGTATACTTTTTAAAAAAGAAGTTATTATTGAAAAGCTAGAAAGAAAGATTCAAATACTAAATAGTGATATAAAAGAATTAAACAAAGATTATGATAAGCATATGAAAGAATTAAATATGCTAAAAACAGGCAAGGTATTAGAACTATCAAAAGAGCTTGAAAGAGAATTGAATAAGAGGGATATTGATATTATTTACGGTATGAAGTGGTTAAATAATAATGGATATTCAAAAGAGAAAAATGAGGCTATTGTAAAAGCAAATCCTTTTATTCCTTATTCCATAATTATGGATAGAAATAAAATAGAAATATTAAAAAATGAGAAGCTTGAGCTTTTTACATCAAGTCCTATTGTAATTATTGATAGGGAAAAGCTAGAAGATGGTTTAAGTGATGGAAATTGCAATATTATAGAGTATAGTGGTGTTAATTTCTACATTTCTTTTAATGATAAGCTTTTAGATGAAGATGAATTAAAAAAATTAATAAAAGAATATGAAGAGGATGTTTATAGGTTACAAAGTAAAATATCAGAAAAAGAAGAGGCTAAGGAATTTTATACAGATAAGAAGTCCTTTATAAAAGAGTCTTCTTTAACAAAGAGTATATATAGCCAATTAATAGGGGAAATAGAAGAAATTAAAGAAAATATAGCAGTAAACAAGAAAGAAATTATATCATTAACTAATAAATTAGGGGAAATAGAGAAAGAAATTGATAAAAGTTCACATGCTATAGAAAAGTTTAAACATGAAATAATATTCTTTGAAAACAAAAAATTAGATTACAATGAATTATGTAAAGAGTATGAGGAATATAAAAATAATAAGAAGAGCCAAGAAGAAAATGAAGAAAAGCTTAAAATCATTAAAAAAGAAATTAAGAATGAAGAAAAGTCATTAGAGGAAGTTTTAAGTGAATTAAGGTTTAAAGAAGATAGGATTAGAAATTGTAATAGCTCATTAGATAGAATTAATAATGAAATGAAGAAATATTCTTCTTGTAAAGATGGAAATATAATTAATAAGGATTTAGAAGATTTAAAATCTGAATATGATGCTTTAGTATCACAAGTATATAATTCTTATGAGGAGTTAATAGAAAAACAAGAAAAGCTTAATAGAAAATATTCCTATATTAATAGTCAATTAACAAGTAGTGCTGAAAACTATAATTTAGTAGATGAGGATTATATAGATATTATCTATAATTATTCAAAGTTTAATGAGCTTGAAAATGATGTAGAAAAATATAATAAGGAATTAAGAAAAATTGAAAGGAATATAAGTGAATTAGAAAAAGAAGCTGTAGCTATAAAAACAAATATTAAGAATTTGAAAGAAGCTATAGAGAAATTAGTAAACACTACTGATCCCAAGGATAAAAATCTTATTTTTAATAAAAATTTTAAAGAAGAGTTAGCAAGGCTATCTTTAAAGGAAAAGGAGCTATCATATAAAGAAGAAGAAAAGGAAAAAGCTATAAATGAATTTAGTGTTCATGCAAGCTCTTTAGAGGAATTCGATTTTGAAATAAAGGAAGCTTTAGAATTAAATTTAAATGGGCTTGATTTTGAGAAGTTAAAGGAATATATAGGAAAGTTAAAGAGAGATAATAGAATAAATAATGAAAATGTTGATAAATCAAATAAGAATCTAGAAAGAATTGTAGAAGGATTAAAGAAAGAAGAATCCTTTGCTAATGATTCTCTATTTAAGGAATCAATAGAGGGATTATTAAGTTTTGTAAATAATCCAGAAAAATTTATTGTTCAATTAAATACAGTTCTACAATCCTATAATACAATTATAGAAAAATTAAAAGAAGACATAGAGCTTATCAATAAGGAAAGAAATAATATTATAGACAATATTATTGAATATATATCAATTGTTTATGAAAATATTAGTCAAATAGATAATAATTCTTCTATTGATATTAATGGTAAAAGAGTAAAGATGCTAAATATAATTCAACCTAATTGGGAAGAAAATGAGGAAGTTTATAAATTAAGAGTTAAAGGATTTGTTGAAAATCTAAGAAATCAATGTATAGACTTATTAGAGAAAAATGAAAATATTAGTGAGTTAATAGATAATAGAGTAAATATAATTAAGCTTTATGATGAAGTTGTGGTAATTAGCAGTATTAATATTAAACTATATAAAATAGAGGAAAACAGACAAAAGCAAATAAGCTGGGATGATGTTTCAAAGAACTCAGGGGGAGAAGGTTTCCTTTCTGCTTTTATAGTTCTATCAAGTTTATTATCCTATATGAGAAAAGAAGATAAAGATATTTTTACTAGAAAAGAAGAAGGTAAAGTGTTAATTATGGATAATCCTTTTGCTCAAACTAATGCTGCCCATCTTTTAAAACCATTAATGGATATAGCTAAGAAAAGTAATACTCAGTTAATATGCCTAACTGGACTAGGTGGAGATTCAATTTACAGTAGATTTGAAAATATATATGTATTAAATCTAGTAAATTCTAAATTAAAGAATGGACTTAGACTATTAAAGTCAAGTCATATAACAGGTGATGAGGAAAAGGAAGTTTTAGTGTCTACACGAACAAAGATAGAAGAGATACAAATGAAGTTGTTTTAAAATATTAAATTAAATAGCTAAGAGTTGATTTCTGTATTGTACAGAAGTCAACTCTTTTATTCTTTAGGAAAATATAAAATTTTAAATTAGCTATAAATTAAAGGTATTATTACATTTTAATATTAAAAAATATAAAATCAAGGATAATAATTTTATAATTTCCTTACCTTTAGTACGCGGGGGGTGGATATTTGTTTTGATGTGACTTGGAGCTTGCGACGGAACAAGCAAAATAAATATCCGCTACACCTTTTTAATTCTTTGAGCAAAATAAATATCCATTTGACCTTTTTTAATTATTTTAGAGATAGAATAAATAATATTTGTGTTGTATAATGAGTTTATTGTGCAAAAGATTAGTATTTAAATTATAAGGAGATATGAAATGAACGTTATTATAGTTGGTGCAGGTAAAGTAGGCTATACTTTAGCTCAATATCTATCTATTGATGGGGATAATATAACTATTATAGATAAGAAAGATTCTGCTTTGGAGCATGTAAATAATAATCTTGATGTAATGTGTGTTAAAGGTAATGCAACTAGCTTAAAGGTTCTTGAGGAAGCTGGAGTTAGGGAGGCAGACTTATTAATATCTGTTACAGATAGTGATGAACTAAATATGCTTTGTTCACTTGCAGCAAAAAAATTAGGTGCTAAATATACAGTAGCGAGAGTAAGAAACCCAAGCTATGATGAAGAGATAACTCTTCTAACAGAAGCTGTTGGTATAGATTTGGTTATAAATCCAGAAAAGGCTGCAGCAATAGAGATAGCTAAACTTATTAAGTATCCATCAGTATGTAGTATAGATAATTTTTCTGATGGTAAGGTAAATTTAGTTGGATTTAAGGCTGAAGATACAGCGCTTGAAGGAAAGAAGATAAGTGAAATTCGCTTTATAAGAGGAAATGTACTTTTCTGTGGTGTGGAAAGAAATGATGAATTTATCATGCCTAAGGGAGACTATGTTTTTAACAAAGATGATAAGGTTTATGTAATAGGTGAGCACAATGACATTCAAAACCTATTTAATAAGCTTGGAAAATATAAGAAAAAAGTTAAGAGAGCTATGATAGTTGGTGGAGGTAAGATTGCATATTACCTTGCTAAAATAGTAAATGAAGTAGGAGTTAAATGCAAAATAATAGAGAAGAATTTATCTATTTGTGAAGAGCTTACTGAACTTTTACCAAACTCAATAATAATAAATGGAGATGGTATGGATGAAGAGCTTTTATTATCTGAAAATCTTTTAGAGGTTGAAAGTTTCATTACTTTAACAGGAAGAGATGAGGATAATATAATAGCTTCTATTTTAGCTTACAATAGGTCTGTAAGTAATGTAATTACTAAAATTACAAGAGATAATTATAGGGATATTGGAAAAGCTGTAGGAATAAATACTATGGTAAATCCAAAGTCAGTTACTGCTTATAAAATATTGAAATATGCAAGATCTTTAAAGAATAAGAAAAAGAGTTGTATAGAAAATATATATAGAATCTGTAATGATAAAGCTGAAGCTGTAGAGTTTATAGTTGGCAATGATACAACTAATATAGGTGAAAAATTTAAGGATTTGGAGTTTAATGAAAATGCATTAGTAGTAACAATTGTTAGAAATAATAAGATTATAATTCCAACAGGTGATGATTGCCTAAAGGTAAATGATAGAGTAATTATTGTTTCTAAAGATAAGAAGTTATTACAAGTTGATGATATATTTTATAGGTGGTAGTCAAAATGAATTATAGAATGATGTTAAGATTTATTGGGAATGTACTATTATATGAATTATTGCTTATGATAATTCCACTTGGTGTAGCCTTATATTATGGAGATGGGGATGCTAGGTCATTTCTTTTCACTATAATTTTAATGTTACCTTTAGCCTTGTTCTTACGTAGTGTTAAGGTTAAGGATAAAGAGATGTATGAAAAGGAAGGCTTCTTTACAGTAGGATTATCATGGATTGTAATATCAGTTATTGGGGCACTACCTTTTGTTATAAGTGGTGCAATACCATCTTTTGTAGATTCATTTTTTGAAACAGTATCAGGATTTACAACTACAGGGGCAACAATACTTACTGAAATTGAATCCTTGCCTAGGGGAATATTATTTTGGAGAAGTTTTACCCACTGGATAGGTGGAATGGGATTCTTAATATTTATTTTAGCAATAGCACCTTCCTTAGGTTCTAATACAATATATTTATTAAGAGCAGAAAGTCCAGGACCTAACCCAGGTAAAATAGTTCCAAGGTTAAAAGAAACGGCAAAGATATTGTACATAATATATTTTGTATTAACTATAATACAAACAGTGTTATTAATGGTTGCAGGGCTTTCCTTTTATGATGCTATAATTCATGCCCTAGGAACAGCTGGAACAGGAGGATTCTCCAATATGAATTCAAGTGTTGCAGCCTTTAACAATCCAGCTGTTGAGTGGATAATTACAATATTTATGATACTATTTGGAGTGAATTTTGCTTTATATTTCCACGCTTTAAGGGGAAGTATTAAAAGTTTCTTTAAAAGTGAAGAATTAAGGTATTATTTATTAATGATTGGGTGTGCAATAGTATTTATTACTATTAATATATTAGGATTTAATGGTGGTAGAATAGGAGAGTCAATTAGACAATCATCCTTCCAAGTAGCTTCTATAGTTACAACTACAGGTTATGCTACAGTAGATTTTAATTTATGGCCTACTTTAAGTAAGATAATTATATTGATTCTTATGATATCAGGAGCTATGGCTGGATCTACAGGTGGTGGAGTAAAAACTACTAGAATAGTAATAATGCTTAAAAGCATAAGACGTGCAATAGATAAAATACTTCATCCAAAGATAGTGAAAAGTGTGAAAATGGATGGTAAAGTTGTAGAGGAAGAAATAATATCAGGAGTGTTTTTATTTTTAGGAGCTTATGCTGTAATAGCACTTATTGGAATGATAATTGTTTCTTTTGATGGCTTTGATTTAATTACAACATCAACGGCTGTATTAACTTCAATAAGTAATGTAGGGCCAGGCTTTGAGATGGTTGGACCTACAGGAAACTTTTCAGCATTTTCAGCATTAAGTAAACTTGTATTATCATTCTGTATGCTTGCTGGTAGATTAGAAATTTATCCAATGCTTATTATGTTTAGTAAATCTATTTGGAAGAGAACTTATTAGTAGAGAAAGAGCATATGACTTTAGTGAAAAAGTCATATGCTCTTTATATTACAATTCTTTAGCAATTGTATATCCTGCGTGGATAGCGTCTTGTATTGTTCCAACAGTATTTGCATCCCCAATAGTGTGATAAGTAATTTTAAGTTCATTTAAGGTGTCAGCTAATGTTTTGTCTGCACGATAACCTACTGCAAAAATAAGTGTATCAGCATCAGAAATGCAGTGAGTTTCACCATTTATGCTGTAGTAAATTTTATCTTCTTCTACCTTTTCAACCTTAGCGTTACAAATTAGTTCAATTCCCTTTTTCATCATACGTTGTACAAGTAAACTTCTACCTGGGCCTGATTCTGTTGCCATTATTTCTGGAGCCATTTCAATTACAGTAACCTTTCTATCTCTAGGTAGACGGTCATAAACTAGAGGTGCTAGGTAATCTGCAGTTTCACAACCTACAGAACCACCACCAATAACAACAATTCTACGACCAGGGAAGGCTTTTCCATCTAGAATATCATCAGCAGTTGCCCAGTGTTTAAACTTTGTAAATGGTTGTATAACAACAGGGGCAGCACCATTGCTCATAACTACTTCATAATCAGCAAATTCATTTTGTAACATATCTTTATCAACTTTACAATTTAAACGAATTTCAACTCCAGCTTCTTCAAGTTTTTTAGCCATATATTGTGTAACCTTTGCAAGATCTTGTTTAGCAATTGGCACAGAAGCTATCTTCATAAGTCCACCAAGTTCTTCATTTTTATCACAAAGAACTACATCATGACCTCTTTTCTTTGCAACATAAGCTGCTTCCATACCAGCAGGTCCACCACCAATAACAAGTATTTTTTTCTTTGTGTTTGATGGCTTAATAGTATCTTCATTTTCAATTTCAAGAGAAGGGTTGATTGTACAAGCTACACGCTTTCCAAACATAATACCATTTAAGCAACGAAGACAACCTATACATGGACGTATATCCTTGTCCATACCTTTCTCAGCCTTATTAGCAAATTCAGGATCGCATAAATTAGCTCTTCCAATCATGCATATATCTGCCTTACCATTTGCAATTAATTCATCAGCAATCCAAGGCTCAGTTATTCTTCCAACAGTAGCTATTGGAATTGATGTATGTTTCTTGATTTCTTCTGCTAAGTTAGCGTGAGAACCTTGCTTTGTACCAGGTGCTGGTATTGAACTACCACGCATTATAGTAGTACCTCCAGATACATGAATCATATCAGCTCCAGCTTTTTCTAACTGTTTAGCAATATATATTCCGTCATTAAGATTTAAGCCTCCATCGCAATATTCATCACCAGAAATTCTAACATCAATAATGAAGTCTTTTCCACAAGTTTTACGAACTTCCTCAATAACTTCAAGGGTTAATTTTAAACGGCCATTGATATCACCGCCATACTCATCAGTTCTTTTATTATATAGTGGAGATAAGAAACCTCCTAGTAAACCATGGGCATGAGCAGCATGAATTTCAACACCATCTCCACCAGCTTTTTTTATTCTTAAGGCTGCTTCACCAAATTGTTTTATGATAACCTTTAACTCTGGTATAGTTACTGGTCTTGGTGCTTCCTTTGCATATGCAGGTCCAACATTTGATGGTGCAATTAAACGTGGAGTTCCTGGAATAGGGAAGGCCACATAAGCAGGGTGGAATAATTGAGGAAGAATTTTTGCACCATATTTATGTACAGCATCAGTAAGCTTCTTCCAACCTGGAATATAAGAATCATCACATATGGACATATCTCCAGGTAGATATGTATAAACAGGTTCAACAGTAGTTACTTCAGTTACAATAAGACCAACACCACCTTTTGCTCTTGCAGCGTAATGCTCAACTAAAGTATCTGTTACATAACCTTTATCTGCTAGATTTGTAGATATTGGTGGCATAAAAATACGGTTTTTAACTGTTGTTTCACCAATTTTAATAGGTGAAAATAAATGACTATATTTTTGCATAGTATCATCTCCTTTTCTTTGATGGTACCATATTGCTTAACCAGTATCCTTGTCTTAGGTTGATGTTAAAGGTTAAAATATGTCATTATATTTTTTGATTAAGGCAAAAAATGACCTGTAATAGAAAGCTACAAGGTGGATTAAAAATCCTTACTTTTAAACACTAGCAATATCTATAACAATTTCATCATTACAATGAGATATAGTACTATTTACATATTTATCACATTGAATGGAACAAATAATATGTTTTTCTTCAACTTTGATTTTTACACCAGCATCCTCATAAATAGTGTTTTCAATATTTTCTAACAGGGGTTGAAGTAGCTGTTTTTGAGTATGATCAAGAGACATAAGTTGCTCTTTTTTATCCTCATTAAGCTTCATGTTATTAATAAACTTTTTACGATAATAGCTAGGAACAATTCCATAAAGTTCTTTGAAGGCTGTGGTATAAGCTTTAGAATTTGGCATTCCACAGTCTGCAGCAATTTGCTCAATGGATTTTTTTCCTTCTAATAATGATTCTATAGATTCACGTATTCTTACTAGTGCAACATATTTTACAAATGAAATACCTGTATACCTCTTAAAAAGCTTTGAGGTATAAGACACACTAAACATTAGGGTATTTGCTACATCAGTTAAACGTAAATCTTCTTTATAATGCTTGTCTATGTACTGAATAGCCTTCATATAGTTTTCTCTATGAATAGACTGAACAGGCAAGCGTTCAATAGGATACTGCATGTAATTAGAAGTAATGTGAACTAACTCCATCATCATTGTATTTAACTCGAATAAATTATTGTTTCCACGCAAAAGAAAACCAACTAGTTTACCTATTTGAAGTTTTAACTTTTTTAATAAATTGGAGTTTTTCTTATTTGTGCAAACAATGGATTCATAGGAATGTTCTATTTCTCCTACCATAGCTTGGGGAAATAAAGAAAAATCAATGTGTATGGTTAAGATTACATTTTCTTCTTTAGAATGTTGGCGAATTATATGAATATCATTTGGTGCAATGATTATTACTTCATGTTCTTTAATTCTTTGGGAGAAATTTTCTGTAATAACTTCATATTCTCCTTTTAAAACGTAGGTTATTTCTAGGCTGTTATGACGAGAGAATATTTCTCTACTAAAGCTGTTAATACTTAAACTTAAGGGATAGCCAAATTTTTGCCCTGAAAAATCATAATAATATTTCATGTTTTGCATAAAAAACCTCCATTTATCTTAGTGCAGATTTAATGTGTTTTATCTTAATAATAGATGGTTTTACAATAATAAACAAGTTTTTCATTTTCACAAATGATAGTAGACTCTTGTAGTAAGGGATATGGAAATAAACTTCTTGATGATATTAGTTCTCTTATAAATAAGAACAAGCAGTGTATAATTCCCAATAATTATAGTTAGGGTAAGATAAAGATATATATGGATAATATGATTGTTGGATAGCCTATAAAAGATGATGGGGAAGAAGAATTAGATTAGATTGTAGAGCTTGTAGTTTAAACTACAACCTTTTTTGATGTTTTATAATTAAATAAAAAGCTCAAACTTAAAAACTAAGTTTGAGCTTTTCTAATTTTCTAGAAAATTAGAATTTTAATTAACATTGTTTCCTAAATAATCTATATCAATATCTAGCGTTTCTCCATTTGTGTAAATTTTTACAGTTTTTCCATCGTATTTGTAGATTTGAGTAGATATATATTCATTAGTACTTATAATATTATAAAGCTTGCTTGCACCTGATGGAACAACTTTGTTTAATACAGTTTTAATTATATTATGCATTTGAGGTGTATTAACCATGAATTTTAAATTTACAAGTTGCATGTATTCTCCATCTTCTATTACCTGAGCAGAAGCTTTAGTAGAACGAAGTCCATCTTCTCTCATTTCATATATTTCGTACATAATTAAATGAGGCATATATTCATAGCCTAGGCTTTTAAGTAAAGCTGGAACTTCTCCTATTTTTAAACCAGCATTTGTTGGCTTAGAAGGTGTTGTAGGTGGTTTGCTAGTTTCTTGATTTGAATTACTACTACCTCCTCCAGCTGGTTTATTATTACTAGGTTTATTAGTTGTTTTATTGTCATCTTTTTTATCAGATGATTCTTTATTTTCAGTAGTTTTATTAACTACTGCTTCATTTTCAGATGTTGTATTCTCTGTTGATTTATCATCAGAGGTTTTGTTTTCAGTATTTTTTTCCTCAGTAGATGTATTATCATTAGTATTTTCTTCTGTATTTACATCTTCTAGTTGAGGGAGATTATTTACTAAAGACTGCTTATCCTTTTTCCTATTAAATAGAAAAAGGGTTGTACAAAATGCCAAAAGTATAAAAAATATAGCTCCACCAATAATTAGTTTCTTATTCTTGTTCTTCATATGTGTTTTAATTCCTCTCTATAAATTCTAAGTTAGTAATAAATGTACTTCTTTGTAAAAAATACAAGATTAGACACAACTTATAAAATTTTATCAAAATACTTAATTGATTACAATATCTATAAATAGAATATTTTGAGAAAATATGAAGCTTTAAATTTATATTTCTACTTGGCTACTGAATATGAATTTTTTACTTTAAAGGAATCTTGCATACCAATAAGTATATAATTTTATGAAAGTGATACACCTTAATGTAATTGAGGTGGTTAGGTGATTTTTATAAAAAAAGTAATATTTTGCGTAGGGGTACGCGAAATATTACTTTTTCTTATTTTTATTTAGAAATACTAAACTCAATTCTTTAATTTTATAAAATTTCATGCCTTACAAATGGCATAAAACCGTTGAAAATTAGTTTTAACGAAATAATAGCCTTTTTTTATTTAATCCAGCATAATGCAAATACAATACTTAAAACTTCTTCAAGGTTTGATTGGTCAACAACATCTACTACATAATTTTTTTCTGATTCTTGATTTTCTACATCAATTGTTGCTAATACTTGATTGTTTTTAGAGATTTTAAAATTTATTCCATTCCAATCCCCAATTATTGAAATATCATTTCCAGTGATCTCATAAACTTCTCTTAGTTCTTTTATATCTTTTTTTATAGTAATCTTATCGTTGTTTAATGATATAACAATTTTAGGTGAATTAACCAATCCAAAGTTACTTCTAATTCTTTCTATAGTTCCTATCTTTTCCTGTTGTACATTAATGATAGAATAACACTCTCTTGTTGGTAATGCTTTTGATTTTTCAAAGCTAAGAATTTCTTTACCGTTTTCGTCTTTTACAGTTGAGTTTTTTAACCCTTTAAAATTAACTTTCATTGTTTAAAACCTCCTTTTTATATTACAATTATACCATATTATGGGATTAATAGTATGATGGAGTTATTATTTTTCACAACCTAATTATTAAACATAAAGTGTTATTTTAAAGTATTGCGACAAAATCCAAGTCCATAGATCTTTGCCTTTTGTTATTCACTAAAATTCCATTTAACGAAATGACAAGAAGAATCTGAAGATATGATATAATTTTTTATACTCAAGGATTAAATAATTTAGTAATTGAACGTTTTTTAAAGATAAAATGGGAGGGGAATTATGAGTTTTATAACAATATGGACTTTAATTAATTTTATATTATTAGGAGTCGGAATATATATTTCTGTTTTATTAATAAAAGCATTACGAATATATATCAAAAAAACAAATAGAAAATTATATTAATTAAAATAAATAGATCAATTAAAAAGAAGATTGGAAAAAACTAAACTAACTATTAGCTCAGTTTTTTTTCAGGTATAATTAGTATGTATAAATAAAAATTACCCTATTAAGGAGATAAGAAATGAAAAAGAAATATATAAGAGTCATAATGAAAATTATAGTAGCTATAATATTATTATTAATTCCGTTTATTTCTATTAATTCTTCAAATTTCAATATTAATAAAAATGAATATGATAAGATTGTTGTTGATGCAGAAGATCCATCAGAGTTGATAATAATAGATGGAAAAGACACGTTAACAGAATTTTGTAATAAGAACTCAATAAAAGAAGTTCCTAAATATATATCATTTAATCAATTATATGGAAAGAATCCGTTTAAAATACTTACAAGATACAAAAAAGGTATTCCAAACAATTATATTTTTGAAATATATGGGGAGTTTGAAATTTCTTCATCTGATACAATAATGTTTAAAGTAGAAGATTGGAATAATATCGGGAATGATAAATTAATTTTATTAGATACAATATATATGAGATATTATCAAATAATAATATTAATACTGCTATTATTATTACTTTGTATAAATATATATAAAAAAGGAGCTGTCGCATTAGCGGAATAAAATCCGTTAGCGACAGCTCCTTTTTTTCTATTTTACGAATAACCTTTAGATATTATTTGTACTTAAACACATATTACTTAAAAATAAGCGCACTTTAATAAGCCTTAGATAAAAGGCTTTTTAAAA
>NZ_JAHAIF010000023.1 GCF_018372875.1 Clostridium sp.
GAAATAAATACATATAAAGTTATGAATAAAATTTAAAATTATAAAAATAAGGCTGTATCAGCCTAAGGTAAAAAACCTTAATCTGATACAGCCCCTTTTATTTTATATTCATAAATTCATTACTATGTATTTTTAGGAGCATAATACTTCCTTCGCCGTCAATTATTCCAGCAATATAAGCTTTCTCTGTTTCAGTCATTAAAATAATCCTATAAGCTAGTAGTTAAGTGGATTAGTATAATATTATCTAAATTAGGTTAATGTAATTTTTATAAAAGCTTTATTAGGAGGTAGTAAAAATGTGTACAGCATTAACTTTAAAAACAAAAGATGGATATAGCTTATTTGGACGAAATATGGATTTATCATACTCTTTTAATCAAGCAGTTACATTAGTACCTAGAAATTATGAATATAGAGATAGAGTTACTGGAAATATGAAAAAAACTAAATATGCAATATTAGGTATGGCAAGTGTTATAGGGGATTATCCAGCATTTGCAGATGCATTTAATGAGAAAGGGCTAGGGTGTGCAGGTCTAAATTTTCCTGGGTACTCTTACTTAGAAGATAAGCCAATTTCAGGCAAAAATAATTTAGCTCCATATGATTTGATTATATGGATACTATCAAATTTTGAAACTGTAGATGAGGTTTTAAAAGAATTTGCAAATGTAGAATTAGTTGCAGTTCCAATTGATGAAAAAACACCACTTCCAACTCTTCATTGGATTGTTGCAGATAAAAATGGAAAATCTATAGTTATAGAAAAAACAAAAGAAGGTTTAAAATTTTATGAAAATCCAATTGGAGTTATGACTAATTCCCCAACATTTGATTGGCATTTAACTAATTTGAATGAGTATATGAAAACTACTCCAATTCAACCAGAACCTATAAAATGGGGGGATAAAGAATTAAAACCATTAGGAGTAGGTCTTGGAACCAATGGATTACCAGGAGGCTTTTCAGGAGTAGATAGATTTGTAAGAATAGCATATTTAAAATCAACTTTTTCAGAAGCAGAAAATTTAATGGCTGGGATAAGTCAATTTTTTCATATGCTAAATAATGTAGCAATGCCAAAAGGGGCTGTTATAAGTGATAATTTAGATGATATAACCTTATATACTTCATGTATGTGTCAACAAAAAGGAATCTATTATTATACAACGTATAATAATAATGGAATAAGTGCTGTAGACATGAATAAAGAAGATTTAGATTCTAAGGCAATTAAAAGATTTGAGTATTTAGATAAATTACATATTACATATCAAAATTAAAGTTTATTATTAGATTTTTGTTAATCTATTCTATATAATCATATTAGAGTTATTTATAAATATAAATTTAGTGGAGGAAAATATGTATTTAGTATCTTTATATTTTGATGATAAAGCAGCAATAAGAATACAAAGCTTTATAAATAAAGTATCAGAGAAAAGTGGTAATACTTTTATGACTGATAATAATGTTCCGCCACATATAACTATTGCATCATTCCAAACTAATGATGAAGATAAAGTTATAGAAATATTAGATGAAAGAATTAGAGAGATTAACAGAGGTATAATAACTTGGGCATCAATAGGAATATTTAAATCATCTGTTATATTTTTGGCACCAATTTTAAATAAATATTTGCATAATCTATCAGTTAATATATATGAAGGCATATCTCTTATAGAAAATATATCTATTAGTAAATATTATTTGCCATTTCAGTGGATGCCACATACAACTATTGCAAAAAAGTTAACTAAGGAAGAATTGATGTTAGCATTTGAGGAGTTAGAAAAGAATTTTAATATTTTTAGTGGAGAAATAACTAAAATTGCCTTATCTAAGACAAATCCTTATGAAGACATTATTATATGGAATTTAGATAATAATTAATACGTATAAAAAACTGTACTTGTTGTAGTACAGTTTTTCTTATGAAAAAGCAAATAGCCTAAGCTTCTTTTCGTTTATAACTTCTACTCTTTTATATCCAAGAGATACTAGTCCTTCTTCTTGAAATGTATTTAAAAACTTAGTTACAGTTACTCTACAGCTACCAATAAGTTGAGCAATTTCCTCGTGGGAATAATCAATAACATATGTAGAGTCATTCTGATTTTTCTTAAAGTATACCCCAAGGCGTAATAGTAGTTGAGCAAGCTTCTTATCAGAACTTAAAAAGGCCATACTATTAACTTGAATAGATAAATTTTGTATGGATAAGGACATAAGATGAAACATTTGAATCATTAATTCGGGATATTTAGTAAGATAGGGATACAGTTCATTTAAATTTACTGAAATTAATTCAACATTTGTAGCAGCACTAACAGAGGTTAACCTAGAGCCATAACAAAAATATGAAGACTCACCTAACAGCTTTCCTTGTCTTAATATTTCAATTGTAAGTTCAGTTCCTTGATCTGATATTAAAAAGATTCTAACACGACCAGATTTTATCAAGTAAAAATTATCAGCTCTATCATCTTGAAAATATATAATCTCATCTTTTTTGTATCTTTGTATTGTACCGGCGCTTTCAAAGACTTCATAAAATTCAGGTGTAATATCTATTGAAGAGCCAGGAAGAAATTTATAATTAGTACCCATTACTATCACCATCAATATAAAAAATTTATTTATTAAATTGTAGTATAGACTACAATCTATTTTCAAGTATGTTATTAAAATAAATAATGTTAAAAATAAAGAATGGAGATATAGTGGTGGAAATGAAGGAAAGACTATGGACAAGAAATTTTATTTTAGCTTTAGTTATTACAATAGGGGTGAATCTTGCATGTAACTTGTTATTGTCTACAATCTCAATTTATGCAAAGCAAATTACTAGCACTGATACATATGCAGGGGTTATGACTGGGGCATTTACTTTAGCGGCATTATTTATAAGAATATTAGCAGGAAAAATGTTAGATAAGATTGGTAGAAGAAAAGTATTGATGTTTGGAGTTGGAATTACAGTCTTATCAACTGTTGCATATTTACTTACAAATAATATTTATACAATTATTTTTTTAAGAGTAATGCAAGGAGTTGGTTTTGGAATATCGTCAACAGCAATTGCTACAATTGTAACAGATGTTACTCCAGAGTCTAGAATGCTTGAAGGTATTGGTTACTCAGGGGTAGGAATAACTATTACAACAGCAATTGGACCATCTATTGCCTTAGCTTTAGTTGGAGAGAATTATGATAAATTTAATGTATTATTTATAGCAACAGCAGCTGTAGCTTTATTTACTATTTTACTTTCGTTTAAATTATCTTATAAAGAAGTTGTTTCTAAGAAAGAAGAAGGAACTTGTGATGGTGAAGGAATCTCTATTAGTAAAATAATTATTCCATCAATAGTACTATTTATAGCAGCAGTTGCAGAAAGTACAATTTTAGCCTTTGCAGCACTATATGGAATTGAGCTTGGCTTTAGCAATATTGGATTATTTTTCACTATTAATGCTATGGGTATACTTGCATCAAGATTATTTATAAATCAAATAGTTAATAAGTTAGGAACTAATGTTGTAGTATCTAGTGGGGTACTTATATTTGCTGCTTCTATATTTGGAATGGCTGTATCTAAAACGTATATAATGTTAATAATCATGGGATTTTTATGTGGAGTTATGGTGGGTTCTCTGTTACCTATAGTTAACCTTTTAATTTTAGATTCTGTAAGTAAGAGTAATAGAGGTATGGCAAATGCTATATATTATGCATTAATAGATGGGGGATATGGTATAGGTTCTATAATGTGGGGAAAAATTGTTGTAGCTTGTGGATATAGATGGATTTATGCATATTCATCAATTGCTCTAGTTGTAGCATTTTTAATATTTGTAACAAGTATAGTTAAGGGTAAAAGAAAAAGTAGGGAAGCTTTAGGGTGTTGATAAAATATTAATATTAAAGGAAATTTATTATGAGTAAAATAGCAATACGAGGATATGTACCTACAGATGAGAAAGAATTTAAAAATCAAAGCTTAAGTAAATTATATAAAGCATCAGAGGATCTATTTTATTTATTAAATAGAGGATACAAGATCAAGGGAACTTCAACTTTCATAGGCAATCATTATCTTTTATCTGAAAGGCAAAGGCTTGCCTTGGTAAGAGGAGTATCTAAATACGATGATGTTATAAAAAGAAAGTCAAAGGAAATTGCTTTATAGATAAAACTGAGGTTGCAATTAAGTTAATAGATGAATTTTTATTAGAGCATAAAATTAAAAAAGCTATATTTTATTTAGATAGGCCAGTTTCCAATTCTGGTAGATTAAAAATGAAGATTCTAGAGATGTTTGAAGGTTCAGAACTTCAAATAGAAGTAGAGAATATTGATAATGTAGATAGTATTTTGCAATCAAAAGAAAATGTAGTATCTAGTGATGCAATAATTCTTGATAATTGCATTAGTTGGATTAATTTAAATAGAAATATTATAGAAGAAAAGATATCAAATGAGAATTATATAGACTTTGGTAAAAAATAGTAGCCATCATATACTAGGTGAGGCTACTATTTTTTAAGGGTTTAAGAAATTGATTAGTTTTACCCATATTGTAAGCTAATTTTATCATGCTTATTTCTTCACTAGTTAGTTTCCTATTATACATTTTTTCAATTTGAAGGATTAAACCATCATAATCAATTATTTTTTTAGGCTCCGATTTTATTCTAATGGTATTATGAGAATAAACTTTTGCTTCTATTGAATCATTATATAAATTTTTAAATACCTCAGTTGTATAATAAGCATCATTAAAAGCATTATGAAGTTCCTCGCTTATAGAGATGTTTAAAAAATCTATAGCATTTTTCAGTCCAATCCTTTTGCCACCTGGAACTCTAAAGTGTTTACTAGCATAATCTTGAATATCTATATAAAGTTTAGGAAGATTTTTAGTTGGAAGCTCAAAGTAAAGAATATTCTTATACAATTCTTTTAGGTCTACAATTCCCCAAATAATAAACGTAATATCTTCTTTTCCTATAAAATTCATAAAGTCATAATAAACATCTATAAAGTTGTGAGCATTAGAAACCATTTCATCAGTAATCTTTGTTAATTCTTGAATGTAAGGAAGAACATTTTTATAAACAGTAGGTTTAACTAGTTTATTAAAGGTTGAAATAGTTTGAAAGTTTTCATCAAGTTTTAAAGCTCCAATTTGTATTATTTCAAAGGGTAATTGAATAACTTTATCTTCTTTATTACAACTTTGATTAAACTCTAAATCAAATATAATATATTTCATATCCACCACCTCTTTTAAGAATAGTATACACAAATTTAAAGAGTATAAGTAATTTTTAAGTATTTTATAAGGGGATAGGTATTATAATTATAGGTAGGTATGTGCATTAAGTAAAGGAGTAGTGTCATTATGAAAAGTAAATATAATAATAAGGAAGAAAGAAAACGAGAACTTCAAAAACTAAATGAACCACCAATTTTGACTGTTCTAGAGGAAGTAGGAAACGCTATAACCCATGGTGTTGGAGCAGTATTAGCATTAGCTGGGTTTGTATTACTTTTACTAAAATCAGATACTGGGATGAAGGTAATGGCATCCTGTTTTTATGGAATTAGTTTATTTATTTTAATGTTGATGAGTTGTTTATATCATTCATTTAAAAGTGGATCTAAGGTAAAGCGAATATGGAGAAGGTTTGATTATGCATCTATTTATCTTCTTATTGGTGGTACTTTTGCTCCACTATACCTAGTTTATTGGGGGAATACCTTAGGAATTATACTTTTCTGTATTCAATGGTCATTAATTGTTTTTGGAATTATAATGCTTGCTATCTTTGGACCAGGAAAGTGGAAGTGGATACATTTTACTTTATACTTCACTATAGGGTGGAGTGGTCTTATAATGTTACCTGACTTCTTCCGTAATAATATACCATTATTATTTATGATTTTAATTGGTGGAGTTGTTTATACAGTTGGAATGGTTCCATTTGCAAGAGATAAAAAGTATGATCATTTTATTTGGCACTTTTTTGTATTAATAGCTGCACTATTGCATTGGGTTGGAATTTATTTATTTGTATATTAGATTGATAAATATATAGATGAAAAGCTATTCTTGAATGTAGTTACAAAATGTATTAAAAAACACATTGACAAAATTATCAATGTGTTTTATTAGTTTACTTTTATTTTTATATTCAGTGATAATAGCAAGATTATAAAACTTTTTATGTTTTTTATATAAAGTCTAAAAGGTACTATTAATGTTTATTAAAATTACTATAAATTCTATGTAAATATGAATACAAATACATTTAAGTCTCCTTTTTCTCATTAACACATACATAATCATTTATGGAAATAACATAAGAAATACGATCACAACGTACTATGGAAGAAGAATAATGTATGGGGATTCCAGATGCTTGATAGCTAACTTTTTCAACTTGAAATAAAGGATCGCCAATTGCGCATTGTAAGAGTTCAGAGTTTTCTATAGTAGCAACTATACCGTTTATTTCTAAAATAGAATTTTGGATATTTATATTATATTCTTCTTTTAGTGTTTGATATAATGACCTATCTAATGAAAGCTTTGTAATAATATCAGGATATAAGTGCTCTGATACATAAAGCTTATCAATTCCTACTGGTGCTAGATCTTCCCAAATTAAACGTTCAATATAGATTATAGGACTATTTAATGATATTTGAAGTTTTTCAGATAATAAACTATCAGCTTTTATATATTTTGCACTCAAAATTTTATATTTTGTTGAATGACCTTTTGAGACAAAAGAATCATTAAAACCGGAATTTTCTCCTAAATGAATTTTTTCTTTTTTTTGAGAAACAAAAGTACCTTTCCCTCTTATACGCTCGACAAGGAAATCTTTAGTCAAATTCTCCATAGCTTTACGAACTGTGATTTTGCTTACTCCATATATTTTACCTAGTTCTACTTCTGTAGGAAGTTTTTCTCCGGGCTTATATTTTTTACTGTAAATATCATGTTTAATAGAAGCTTCAAGTTGTAAATAAAGTGGTTTATTGCTTTCTAATCTCATTACTAATCTCCTTATATTAGACACTTAATGACTACTATTCATTATAAAATATAACTTTATAAATATTATATCACATAATAAATATGTAAATATATTACAAATAAAAGTTATACTTATTATTTAATATTTATAGTTAATTATTTATATTAAAAAATTTCAAATGGTTAAAAATATAATTAAACTCTAAAAGTAAAAAAAAGCTTGAAATTCCAAAAAAATACAGTATAATTAGTTATATAAAGTAATATTACTTTATATAACTAATTGCGGAGGGTGATTTAAAATGAGAAAAGAGCATCAAGAACAAATTATGAGAGTAGTAAAAGCTTTAGAGGAAAGAGTAAATGTGAAAAATTTCTATTTTGTAGCTTGCGGTGGATCTCAGGCAGTATTAATGGCAGGTCAATATATGTTTGATAAAGAAACAATAGTTCCTGCGCATGTTTATACAGCTAATGAATTCGTTTACAATACCCCAAAAGCTTTATCTAAGGATTCTGTAGTTATAAGTTGTTCGCATTCTGGTAATACGCCTGAAACTGTACAAGCAACTAAATTGGCTAGAGAAAATGGAGCAATGACAATTGCATTATCAAATTTAGAAGGGTCTCCTTTGTGGGAAGCAGCAGAATATCCAGTACATTATGATTGGGGAAAAGAAGTAGATGCAAGCGATTTAAACAAAGGGATATTATATGCATTACTTTTCAGCATTTTAAATGTAGTTGAGCCAAATAAGAAATGGGAAGATGGATTAGAAGATTTAACTAAACTTCAAAAGTTAACAGTAAAAGTAAAGGAACAATATAGTGAATTTGCTAAAGAGTGGGGGAAGAAGTCTAAGCGAGAAAAAATTATATACACTATAGGTAGTGGCATAAATTATGGTGAAATGTATTCAACAGCTCTATGTTGGTTTATGGAAATGCAATGGATTCATTCAGGAGTAATTCATTCAGGTGAGTATTTCCACGGACCTTTTGAGATAACAGATTATGATATACCATTTTTATTAGTAAAAAGTATAGGCAAGACAAGATATTTAGATCAAAGAGTTGAAGATTTTAGTACTAAATTTTCAGATGAAGTATCAATAATTGATCAAAAAGATTTTGATTTGTCAGAAGTATCACTACCTATGAGGGAGTATATTGCGGCAATTCTATCAGGAGTTGTTATACGTCAATTAGTTGAATCAATTGCATTCGAAAGAGGACATTCTTTAGATGTACGTAGATATATGTGGCAAATGGAATATTAAAAATTAGGAGTTATATTATGGAGTAATGATAGGTAAGATGAAATATGATAAATTCGGGTTAATATTAGTAACTCATAGTTCATTAAGTAAAAGTTATTTAGAGGCATTAGAATTAATATTAGATATTAATAAATCAGAAATTGATGCAGTTTCTTTTGAAGCAGGTGAAGAAATAGATAAATTTGAAGGAAAGTTAGTTGAATTAATAAACAATAAATATAAATCTAAGAATTTAATTATGTTACTAGATATTTTAGGTGGAACTCCAGCTAATATTGCAGCAAAATTTTTAAGTCCATCAGTAAAACTTATTACAGGGATTAATTTACCTTTAGTGTTAGAAATCGCAATAATGCGAGAGAACAATATTCAGTTGAATGATATAAATATAGATGAAATAATTAAAAATTCCCAAAAAGGTTTAATATGTATTAATGATTTGTTACCTAATTAGGAGGATTTATAATGATTAAATTAGTAAGAGTAGATCATCGTTTGTTACATGGACAAGTTATTTTTTCGTGGACAAAGCAGCTTGCAATAAATTATATAATTATAGCAGATGATAAAGTACCGAATGATCCATTAAGTATTATGGCATTAAGTATTGCGAAACCTGTAGACTGTGAATTAAGTATTGTACAATTTGATAAAGTAAAAGAGATAGTAAATAGAAAAAGTGATAAAAATATAATGATTTTAGTAAAAGGTCCTGGTGAGGCAGTCAAATTGATAGAAAATTTACCTGAAATTAAAGAGATTAATTATGGTGGAATAGCTAAGAAAAGTGATTCTAAAGTTTATGGGAAAGCAGTTTTTCTAAATGATTTAGAATTAAAGGATACACGTACTCTTTTAGAGAATAATATTAAAATTTTTGTACAACAAGTTCCAACATCTAATGTGGAAAATGTTGATTTCATGAAATAGGAGGTTCAATATGTTATTAAAGGCAATTCTTTTAGGGCTTGTAGGTGTTGTAGCAGTTATAGATTCGCGTTTAATAGGTAGGCAAAACATTGGACGCCCTTTAATATTAAGTACATTAGCCGGATTAGTACTTGGAGATGTAAAAATGGGGGTTATGCTTGGTGCGTCACTTGAATTAATTTCTATGGGATTTGTTTCAATTGGAGCCGCTGGACCTCCTAACATGCAATTAGGTAGCATAATAGCTACTGCATTTGCAATAATCTCTGGAGCAAGTACTGAAACTGCACTAACAATAGCTATACCTGTTGCTATTGTAGGTGAGTTTATGAGTATTATTATGCGAATGATTATAGCTCAATTCTCTCATATAGCTGACAAGGCAATTGAACATGAAAATTACAGAAGAGCAAAGAATATTCACATTTATTGGTCATTCATATTTAATGCATTTGTATATTTTGTGCCTATATTTCTTACTGTTTATTTCGGTACTGATTTAGTTAAAGATATGGTGAACATGATACCAGAAGTTATTACTAATGGTTTAACAGTTGCAGGGAATCTTTTATCTGCACTTGGATTTGCTATGCTATTGAGCACAATGTTAAGTAAAAAGATGTTTCCGTACTTTTTATTTGGTTTTTTAGTTGTAGCATATTCTGGCCTTGATTTAATAGGATTAACGTTATTTGCAGTTATTCTAGCTTATATTATGGATAAAGTAAGCTTTAGTAAAAAGGAGGCGACAAGTTAATGGAAACTATGGATAAGGAAATTAAAGATAAGCAACTTGTTGAATCAGATGAAGTTTTAATTACTAAAAAGGATTTAAGGAAAGTTTTTTTAAACTCAATGACTATTATGTGTTCATGGAATTATGAGCGTCAAATGCATATGGGATTCATGTTTGGAATGGCTCCTATAATAGATAAATTATATAAAAATAATGAAAAGGAAAAAAGAGCAGCTTATAAGCGTCATATGGAATTTTTCAATTGTACTCCTCAGATGACATCTTTTATTATGGGATTATCCGCATCAATGGAAGAGCAAAATGCAAAGAGTAATGGTGAGTTTAATGCTGAATCAATATCAATGATTAAAACTAGTTTGATGGGACCTTTTGCAGGTATAGGAGATTCTTTCTTCCAAGGGACTTTGAGAATTATTACATTTGGAATTGGATTATCATTTGCAAAGCAAGGTAGTATTCTTGGACCAATACTAGCAGTTGGGTTATTTGCTATTCCTTCGTTATTGACTGCTTATTATGGTACTTTTTTAGGATATAAATCTGGAAATAGTTATCTAGCAAAGATTTATCAAGAAGGGCTTATGGACCGTATAATGCAATTTGCATCAATTATTGGACTAGCAGTTGTAGGGGGGATGGTTGCAAGTATGGTTCCAATATCTACACCTATTGAATTTACAACTGGAGGAACGCAGTTAGTTTTACAAGATATGATTGACTCAATATTACCTAAACTTTTACCGTTAGTATCTACAATGGGAATTTATTGGTTGATAAAGAAAAAGGTCAATACTAATATATTATTATTTGGAATTATTATTTTTGGTATGGTATTAAGTTTATTAGGTATTTTGTAATGAAATATGTGAAAGGTGTAACTAGATATTAAGTAGCATTTGTTTTATAAGTTAGTAATAGCAGACCTCCTATTAGTTAAGACAAAGCTATAGGAGGTTCTCTTTGGGGTATATGACCATTTTATATTTTTAACAATCTTTAGAAGGTCTTCAAGCTTTTCTGAGGATATAATTCTTTTATTATACTTTTTGATATCTAAAGATTATATGAAAGTCAATTGATTTATATGTACCATAAGCTTTTATATATAGGTGAAAAAAGTTACTTTATTAGCTATATCAATATGATTACAAAGATACATCTATTAGATGTTTTTATTTCTGAATTTATAATTCTACAAGACATTACTATAAGTTTATTACACATATCATAAGCAACAAATAACTTATTTATTGAATTATCTATCCAGACTAGATATACATTTTTTGAATATTGAGATTATTTGGATGATAATTTTAATTTCTTTTTAAATAATCTACTATTTTTTACATTTGTAAGTTTTGACATTCCATATAAGTAGTCAATTAGCTTATCTAAATACTTATCAAATTTTTATAATATTCTTTAGTTAATTCATTAATTGTAGCAACATCTATATACTCTTGTATAATCTTAATAATTTCATCTGGTAACAAAGCATGTGATTTTGCATATTTCATTTCTTTACTCCTTAATATTTAATGAAGTATTAAGACAAAGAATACAAAAAAGCTATGTGCTACAGAGCCTAGAAAATATTACAGCTAATAAAACAGTTTAGGCTTGCCAAAAAGCATGAATGACTTTGTGTAGTCTTTGCAAAGAACAAAATGATTTAAAAGTGAATGTATTATTAAATTTTATGAAAGCATCGCATCCAGTAAGTTACAATAATATTTATTATAGCTTTTTATTCAAATAATATAGTATGCTTTTTTTTAATATATTTTGATGATATAATATTATGCGCTAATAGTTAGATTATAGGAGGTGAATATATGGAAGAATTACTAAAAAAACAAAAAGAAATAATAAAAGATATAGAATCTAGATATGCAGAAGAAAATTATACAGAATCTAATCCACTTATAGTATTGAATCCATTTGACACTTGTCCATTATCAGCTTTAATGAAATTTCAAACTGAAGAGGAATGCTCAGTAACAATATTTATTGAAGAAGATATTGAGAAGGAGTTTAAAGAATTAAAAAAGGAACATGAAATACCAATATTGGGTTTAATTGAGGATAAGAATAATTGTATAAGGGTTGTATGTAATTATAAGGATAATAAGAAAAAAGAGTATATTCATTACATAAGAACTTCAAAGTTAACTGAAGGATATCCTAATGTAGAGCTAATTACATTGGATGAGAATAATATGTATGATGGTATGATAGCCATGTCTCTGGGAAGAGCAGAAGGTGTAAGAACTGTAGAGCATCTATATTCTATCATAGATAATAAAGCACAAGTGAGATGGCTTTATACTGGAGTATCTTGCCACGTGTTTATGAAACTGAAGAATGGAAATTTAATAGTAGATGCGCCAATATCAAGTGGTATTTGTGGAGCCTATACTGCAGCTGGTTTTATTGAGATTGATATGCTTGGGAGAATTATAAATTTCTTTCCTATAAAGTATGGTTTGCATCATGATGTAATTGAATTACCAAATGGAAACTTCTTAGCTATTACTCAAAGAGAAAATACTAAACAAGATTTATTGGTAGAGATAGATAGAAATACTAAAGAAGTAATAAATGAATGGGATTTTAGAAAGATATTAGATTTTAATAGAGAAACTGTTATTGATAAAATATCTGTAAATCACCCATTAGATTGGTTACATCTAAATTCATTAGTATATGATGAAGAAAGTAATTCTATAATTGCATCATCAAGAAATCAAAGTACTGTAGTTAAATTTAATAAAGATACATCTGAAATAAAGTGGATATTAGCTCCCCATTATGGATGGAATGATGAACTTAAAAAATATTTACTTAAACCAGTGTGTAATGATTTTGAGTGGAGCTATGCTCAACATACACCTTCATTAACTAAAGATGGGAATCTTGTTATATTTGATAACGGGAATTTTAGGAGTTATGAATTAGAAAAGGCAGTTTTAGCACATAATAACTATAGTCGTGCAGTTGAATATGAAATTGATGAAGAGAATATGACGGTTAAGCAAGTGTGGCAATATGGTAAGGAAAGAGGAAATGAGCTATATTGTGCATATTTAGGAGCTGTAAGAATTCTTGAAAATAATAATAGATTAATATGCTTTGGGGGAATAACTAAAGATATATTTGGTAACCCAATAGATGATATGAAAAGTAATAGAATGAAAAATCAAATTACTATAGTAGAAATATCAAAGGATAAAGTGGTTTTTGAAGTTAAATTAAGAGATAGCGATATAACTAAGCCAATAGGTTATAAATGTTATAGAGCAGAAAAAATAAATTTATATTAAAGGAGAAACATTATGAAGAAGATTAGAAAAAGCTTATTATTAGTAGCAATGTCATTAGTTATGATTGTTTCGTTAATAGGATGTACTTCTAATAAAGGAACACAAGATGAAAACACTACAATTAGGTTAGGAGTAATGTCTGCAGCTGATTCAGCACCAATTTTATTAGCACAGGAAAAAGGATACTTTAAAGAAGAAGGGGTAAATCTAGAACTAGAAATCTTCACAAATGGAGCTACAAAGCAAAGTTCAATTCAAGCTGGTGAGCTTGATGCTGCAATGCTTAGTATGATTCAATTCTTAAATAATGTTAAAGGTGGTTTACAAGCTAAGATAACTACAACTACTGATGGAATGTTCCCAATTGTATTAGCAAAGAACTTCCAAGAAAAGAAGGATGTTAAAGTTGGATTAATGGAAGTTAGCGTAATAAACTTCCTAGCTGATCAATATTTAACTGATTATAATGTAGAAAAAGTATTCATTAATGAAATGCCGTTAAGAATGCAAGCTTTAATGGAAAATAAGATAGATATGGCAGTTTTACCTGAACCACTAGCTTCAAATGCTCAACTTAAAGGATTAGAGAAGAGAGTATATGGTAAACCTGATGATTATACTCCAAATGGAATAATCTTCACAGATGAGTTTATAAAGAATAATCCTAACACTGTTAATGGATTCCATAAAGCTTATAACAGAGCTGTTGAGGATATAATAAACAATCCAGAAGAAGCTAAGGATATATTAATTTCAAAGTTAGAGTTAGATCCAAAGGTAAAAGATTTAATGGTACTACCAACATATCACAAAACAAGAGTTCCTGATGAAAGCTACTTAAAGGAAATCGAAGATTGGACTGAAAAACTACAAGGAAATGAATTGAACTTAGAATATAAAGATGTAGTAACGAAGGATTTTGTATCTAAATAATGTTAGAAGTAAAAAATCTATATGTTAGTTATGGGGAAAAAGAGATATTAAAAAACATCTCTTTTTCCTTATATAAAGGGGAAACACTTTCAATAATAGGTCCATCAGGATGTGGGAAAAGTACCTTGTTATTATCCATTGCAAATCAAAAGGAAATAAAATCAGGAAATATTTTAAATGAATTTAAGGATACTAATCTCATATTACAAAGCAATGGTCTTTTTCCTTGGAAGACTGTAAAAGAGAACATAAAGCTAGGTCTTATAGTAAAGGGGTCATCAAAAGAAGAGATGGAAAAATCTATAGATAAAATAGCTTTAGATTTAAATATAAAACATGTTTTAGATAAATATCCCACTGAAATAAGTGGGGGAGAAAAGCAGAGAACAGCTTTGGCTAGAGCTTTAGTTTTAAATTCAGATTTATTATTAATGGATGAGCCTTCATCGGCTTTAGATTCAATAAACAAAGAAAATTTTCAAAATATACTATGTAAAATACAAGAACAATATAATATGTCATACATCATAGTTACTCATAATATAGAAGAGGCTGTGGTATTAGGTAAAAAGATAGCTGTTGTCATAGATGGTGAGATAAAGAAGGTTATAGATAATGAATTTTATGGACAAGGGAATATAAGAAAAAGTTATAAGTTTTTTGATAAGTGTAATGAAATAAGAGATGTTTTAGAGGGATTTAATAATGAAAAAGTTTAATTATATATATAAATATATTTATGCAATAACAGTAGTATTTATATTTTGGTACTTACTTCACATTATATTAAATTCTTTTGTAATTCCTAATCCAATAGACGTTATATCAAGACTTTTTAAAGCAGGATATAGCATTATTTCAACTCACCTTATAGCAAGTCTTTTAAGATTGATTACGGCACTATCAATAACTACTATAATAGGATATTCTATAGGAATATTAATTGGAGTTAATGATAAACTGGATAATTTAATAAGTCCTATAGTGTATTTATTTTTTCCAGTGCCAAGAATAGCATTTTTACCAGTATTTATGATCTTATTTGGTCTTGGAAATACGTCTAAAATAGTATTAATTGTAGCAATAGCAATATTTCAAATAATAATATCAGTTAGAGATGGAGCAAAGGAAATATCCAATGAATTAATATTATCTGCTAAGTCTTTGAAGCTTTCAAAGTCTCAAATGATGAGGCACATTTATATTCCAGCAACCTTACCAAGATTATTTACAGCTATGAGAATAGCTTTAGGTTCAAGTATGGCAGCTTTATTTTTTGCAGAAAATTATGCCACAAAGTATGGAATTGGATATTATATTATGAATTCTTGGATTAAGGTTGATTATGAAGGGATGTATTGTGGAATAATTATAATAAGCCTTTTAGGTATAGTTATGTTTAAGATAATAGATATTTTACAAAGTAGAATTTGTAAGTGGCAAATTAAATAGTTATAAATAGCACAACTATTTTTATGAAAGTAGTTGTGCTTTAATATTTGTTATATAATATTTATATAATTTTATAAGGGATAGTGGAAGTTATGAAGATAGATAGATTAATTTCTATAATAATGATTTTGAATAATAAGGAACGAGTTACAGCTAAGGAGTTAAGTGAGAGATTTGAGGTTTCTATAAAAACAATTCAAAGGGATATTGAAACTATAGAGATGGCAGGTATACCAATAGTTTCTTATAAAGGTCATGAAGGTGGCTATGAAATAATAGAAGGTTATAGGGTAAACAAAGCCTCTATGACAAAAAATGAAGTGGCTTTATTAAAGAATTTACTAGATGGAATAAATGAAACTTATAGAAATAAAGATGTTTTATCATTGATTAATAAGCTTGAAATTATAGATAGTAATTCAACTGAAAGTAATAGATTTATTATAGATTTTTCTAGGTGGGGAAATAGTAGTGAATTAACAGATAAAATAAATATTATAGATAATGCCATAAGTCAAGATAGGTGCATTGAATTTGAATATAACAATAGTAATGGTGAAAGTAGCAATAGAAAAATAGAGCCATACAAAATAATTTTTAAGGCTCTTAATTGGTATGTTTATGGGTATTGTACATTAAAGAATGATATGAGAGTATTTAAATTGACAAGAGTTAAGAATTTGGAAATATTAGAAGAGAAATTTGATTTTAAAGATATAGATATAGGTAATTTATTTAAAGAGCCAGAGTTAGAAACAATAGATGTTATTTTAAGAGCTGCTAAAGAAATAAGAATAATATTAGAAGATAGCTTACCAACTTATGAAACAATTGAGGAAGGAAATAGATTTGTTATTATAAAAACAAGTTTACCATATAACAATTGGGTTGATAGCATGATTTTAGGATTTGGGGATAAGATAGAGGTTTTAGAGCCAAAGTTTCTAAGGGAAAAGCTTATAGGAAAAATAAAAGGTATGAATGAAATGTATAGGTAATAAGACACAGAGATGTCTTATTACTTTTTCTATACTGAAGATGAAATGAAAATTATAAGGAGTGAATTAATTATGGCTACAAAAGTGGATTTAAAAAAGGTTAAAAAAGAGTTATTTAATGTGAAAGTGGGACAATTTAAGAAGGTGTATTGTGATAAATCATATTATATTGCATTAGATGGAGAAGGAGACCCAAATAATAATGAAGACTATAGTAATAAAGTAGGGGCTTTATATAAGGTAGCTTATGGAGTTAAGATGTCTTATAAAAAACAAGAAAAAGATTTTGTTGTTATGCCTTTAAATGGTTTATGGTGGTCTGATAACTATTATGATTTTATAGATAATAATAAAGAAGGTTGGAAATGGACTATGATGATTGAGCTTCCAGACTTTGTGAGGCAAGAGGATATAGAAAAGAAAAAGGAAGATTTATTAAAAGATGAGTTGGGAAAATATATAAAAGAAATAAGGTATATTGAGTATACTGAAGGAGATGCCTATGAGACATTATATGTTGGCCCATATAGTGAAGAGGGAGAGACAGTAAAAATGCTTCATAATACTATAAAGGAGAATGGATACAAGTTATCAGGAAAGCACAATGAAATATATTTAAGTGATCCAAGAAAAACGGAACCTTCAAAATTGAAAACTATAATAAGACAACCTATTTCTAGGTAAATTTACAACTAAATGAATAATCTAACTTAAATAAAGGAAGATATAAATTAATCGTGCAGAAAGTTTCTGTACGATTTTTATTTTCTAATATATAAAATAGCAGTATAATATCTAAAAAGTATTTGTAAGAAAATATATTGGGGGAAAAATAATGTATAGGAATTATGAGGAGTTTTGGGATAGGATTTCCACAGTTGAAGAAGATGATTATGATGACGAGAAGGTAAATACCACTTGCAAAAATGGGATATGAAGTAACACATTTTGATTTGTCACAAGATATGATAAATAAAGCCATACTTAAATCAAAAGGTATGGATAATATTAAATTTATTAAAGGAAATGCAGTGGATCTTAGTGTTTTCAAAGAAGATGAGTTTGATTTAGTTTTATGTTTTGATGGGGCAATATCTTTTTCAGGTAAGAATTCTAATAAGGTTATTGAAGAGAGTTGTAGGGTTGGAAAGAAATTAATGTTAACTGTATCAAATAAAAGCTGTATGGTAGCAACTTGGTTAAATTATAGTCTAAGTAAGTTTGGAAGAATTCACCCTTCAGTAAAAGATATGATGGTAACAGGGTATTTCAATAAAGCTAACTATGATGCTAGTGAGTTTATAGAACTATGTGATTATTATGATAAAGAAGTAATGAACTCTGGAATGGGAAGCTTTAGAAGGGCAGGAATAATTGCAATTGCAGAAAAAATAAATGATAATAGTATAGAAAAAAGCAAGTAAGGAGCAATGTTATGGCAAAGGTTATTGTTGTTGGAGGAGGTCCAGCAGGTATTATGGCTGCACTGACATCATCAAAAACAAATGAAGTAATATTAGTAGAAAGAAATAATGAAATTGGTAAGAAGTTAAGACTTACAGGTGGTGGTAGATGTAATATCACTAACAATAGAAGTATAGATGAATTTTTTGATAAGGTAGTAACAAATAAAAAGTTTTTATATAGTGCTTTTTATACTTTTAGTAATGATTCCTTACTAGAGTACCTTAAAGAAAATAACTTCGAATATAAAATAGAATATGATAATGATAATAAGGTTTATACGAAGAGTGATAAAGCCGATGATATTATTAGATTATTTATAGATAATTTAGAAAAAAGTAACGTAAAGGTTATGTATAATACTAAAGTTGAAGATTTTATTGTTGAAGATAATGAAATAAGAGGTATAGTTACAGCTAATGGAAATAAGATTTATGGTGATAAAGTAATTATATCAACAGGTGGGAAGAGTGTACCTGCAACAGGATCTGATGGAAGTATGTATGATATTTTAAGCAAATATGGACATAAAATAGATCCACTTTATCCAGCGTTAGTGCCTTTAGTAATAAAAGAAGGCTTTGTAAAAAATCTTCAAGGTGTATCAATGAAAAATGTTGTATTAGGTGCAAAGGTTAAAAAGAAAAAGTATGAGATTATAGGAGACATGATATTTACTCACTTTGGAATATCAGGTCCTGGAGTTTTAAAGTTATCTTCATATATAAATAGAGCATTAGAAAATGAAGAAGTGGAAGTTACTTTAGATTTCCTGCAAGATAAAAGTAGAGATGAAATTTCAAAACTAATAAAGGAAAATACAAATAAAACAGTTTTAAATAATTTAAAGGGGTTATTACCAGTTAACTTCTTAAAGGAAATAGTTGGATTACTTAATCTAACAGAAACTAAGGCAAGTGAACTTAAAAAAGAAGATGAAATAAAACTAGTAAATTACATAAAAGAAATGAAACTAACAGCAATAGAAACATTAAGCATTAAGGCAGCTATGGTTACTAGCGGTGGAGTAGCAGTAAAAGAAATAAATGCCTCAACAATGGAATCTAAACTCATAAAAAATCTTTATTTTGCTGGAGAAGTAATTAATGTTGATGCTGAGACTGGTGGGTATAATCTTCAAATAGCATTTTCAACTGGATATTTAGCAGGTAGTGATTTTTAAAGTGTATGGGTACAATTGACTTGATTTCCTTAAATTTATAAAATGAATTATAAGTTTTATAATTTAAAGGGGGCAATTATTTTGAAAAATGAAATCAGATTTAAAAAGCTAATACAAACAGCATTACTAGCAGCACTATGTTTTGTATCATTTACTTATCTACAAATTAAGATTCCAATGCCAGGTGGAGATGCTACTTCCCTTCATATTGGAAATGCATTTTGCGTTTTAGCAGCATTATTACTTGGGGGATGGTATGGAGGTCTTGCAGGTGCAATAGGATTGACAATTGCAGATTTACTAGATCCTGTATATATATTAGTAGCGCCTAAAACATTTATTCTAAAATTATGTATTGGACTAATTACAGGATTAATAGCACATAGAATTGCAAAAATTGGGGATAGCAATGATAAAAAATATATTTTAAAATGGAGTCTTATTGCATCAATTGTAGGGTTAGCTTTTAATGTAATTGCAGATCCTGTTGTAGGATTCTTTTATAAGCAGTATATATTAGGACAGCCTCAAGATGCAGCTATAATTTTAGCTAAATTAAGTGCTGCAACTACATTTATTAATGCAGTTGTATCTGTAATATTAGTAGCTATAATTTATAATTCAATACGACCAATATTAAAAAGAGCAGGTTTATTATTACCTGTAGAATAATGTGTTTACAGTGGGTATATCAAAGTACAAAGTATTTTGGTATATCCATTTTTTATTTTAAAAATAAATATAAAATAGTATTTGAATAAAATGGATTGTTTAGAAAAAATAGTAATGATAAAATTTATATATGGGTAAAGGAGGGAGAAAATGAGTGAGTTACTTAACAATGCTTTAACAGGGGTAAATATTATACCTACTATACTACTTGGGTTTGTACTATTTTACTGGTTAACTGTAATAATAGGTGTAATAGATTTGGACTTATTTGATATTGATATTGATGGAGATTTCGATGTAGATACTGGAGGCGATATAGGACCATTTCATGCATTTTTAGCTTTTCTAAATCTTGCAGATTTACCTTTCATGTTAGTTTTCAGTGTAATAATTTTAGTATTCTGGATTATAGCAATGTTTATGTTTTTGTTGCCAATAACACCAGGAGGATTAACAAATGGATTATTACTAATTCCTGCATTTATATTTAGTATATTAATTGCAAAAATAATAACAAATCCTCTTAAGAAAGTATTTAAAAAGGTTTATGAAGAAGAGGAATATCAAGGAGAGCCTATTGTTGGACAAATTGTTATATTAACCTGTGAACTTAAGGAAGGTAGATTGGGGCAAGGAGAGATAAAAAGAGAAGGCGCTTCAATATTAATAAATGTTAGGCAATATGATAATGAAGAAACTTTCGAAAAAGGCGAAGAAGCATATGTAATTAAAAAAGATGATGAAAAAAATATTTATTATATTATAAAAATTAAGGAGTGAAAAACATGGGGTATTCAACACAAGTTTTATTAATTAGTGTAGGGGCAGTTTTTATAATACTTATAGGGCTGCTTGCGTTATTTTCAAGATTCTATCATAAGGTAGATCAAGGTAAGGTTATAGTTAGAAATGGTGTAGGTGGACCAGTTGTATGTTTTGGCGGTATTTTTGTAGTTCCAATTGTTCATAAGCATGAAGTAATGGACATTTCAGTAAAGAGAGTTGAAATAGCTAGAGAGGGAAAAGACGGATTAATATGTAAAGATAACTTAAGAGCTGATATAAGAGTAGCATTCTTTGTTAGAGTAAATCAGACAAAGGAAGATGTACTTAAGGTTGCACAATTATTAGGATGTCAAAAGGCATCTGATCCAACAACATTAATGGAATTTTTTGATGCAAAATTCTCCGAAGCTTTAAAAACAGTTGGTAAAAAGTTTGATTTTGTACAGCTTTATACCGAAAGAGAGACTTTTAAAGATGAAATTCTTCAAATAATAGGAACAGACTTAAATGGTTATGTTCTTGATGATGCAGCTATTGATTACCTTGAACAAACCGATATTAATCAATTAAATAGCAAAAATATTTTGGATGCTGAGGGTATCAAGAAAATTACTGAGCTTACATCTCAACAACTTATCCTAGCAAACCAAATTGAACAAGATAAAGAAAAGACAATAAAGAAGCAAAATGTATCTGCTAGAGAAGCTATATTAGAGCTTGAAAAGCAAAATGCAGAAGCAGAAGCAAAGCAAAAAAGAGAGATTGCAATTATTAATGCTAGAGAAGAAGCAGAAGCGGAAAAAGTTAGACAAGAAGAAAGATATAAGGCTGAAATGGCAAGGGTAAAGGCTGATGAAGAAATTGAAGTTGCTGAGCAAAATAAGCAAAGACAAGTTATTATTGCATTGAAGTCTAAGGAAAGTACAGAGGCAATTGAGTCAGAAAGAGTAGATAAGAAGAGATTGCTTGAAAAAACAGATAAGGAAAAACTTGTAGAGCTTGCTACTATTGCAAAGGAAAAAGAAGTTGAAGTAGAAAAGAAAAATATTCAATTAATTATTAGAGAAAGAGTAGCTGTAGAGAAAGATACAGTTATTGAAGAAGAAAAGATTAAGGATACCAGAGCTCTTGCAGAAGCAGAAAGATTGAAATCTGTAACTATTAAGAAAGCAGAAGAAGAGTCTGAAAAGAATCTTATTATTGAAGTTAAAACAGCAGAAGCATCTAAACAAGCAGCAGAAAAAATTGCAGAGAAAACTATTATTGATGCAGATGCTAAATATAAAGCTTCACAAAAGGAAGCAGAAGCAATTAAGATTCTTGTTGACGCAAATGTTTTAGAGGAATCAACTTCTGGTATTGCAGAAGCTAAGGTTATTGAAGCTAAGGCAAATGCAGAGGCTAAAGCAATTGAAGCTAAGGCTTTAGCTCAAGCAAAGGGCGATACAGTTATGGTAGATGTTAAGGAAAAAGAAGGTACAGTTGAAGCTGATATCTTAAGAAAGAAATATATAGCAGAAGCTGAGGGAATTAAGGAAAAAGCTAATAGTATGAAAGCTCTTGATGAAGTGGGCAGAGGACATGAAGAATTTAAACTTAAGCTTGAAAAGGACAAGGAAATTCAACTTGCTAGCATCAATATTCAAAAGGAAGTTGCAGAATCCCAAGCTTCAGTTATTAGAGAAGCTCTTAAAGCAGCTAAAATTGATATTGTTGGTGGAGAAACTATGTTCTTCGACCAAATCATTGGTTCTATTGCAAAGGGTAAATCTTATGATAGGTTAGTTGAAAATAGTGATGTTCTTACAGATATTAAAGAAACATTTATAACAGGTGATCCTGAATACTTTAAGAAACAATTACAAGATTTTGTTGATAAATTTAACCTAACTTCTGAAGATGTTAAGAACCTTTCAATAGCAGGGGCTATTAATAAAATGATGGGAAATGCTAAGGGTGAGGATAAGGTAGCACTAAGTAAGCTCTTAGATACAGTAAATAAGGCGGGGGTAGCTAAGTTACCAGCCAAGACTATAGAAATTATAAACGAATAAGGAGAATAATTTTGAGTAGTATTGATGAAAAAGGCGTAAATGAAAATAGCCATGATAATAGTAAAGATGATATGGAAAATGGCACATATGAAGTTATTAAAAATCGTCTTTTAAAGCAAGGTACTGAGTTAAAAGAGAGAGTTGAAAAGCTTAATGAAGAAAGAAAAAATGTTTTTGGTTCTATTGAAACAAAAATTCTTGGAAGTGAAAGAGTAATTACAGAGCATAACTGTATTCCAAGGGATATGGCTCCAGTAGAAGAGTATTTTATATTTGGTTATAACGTTCATATTGGACTTAAATCTAAAGTGGAATTAAGTGATGTTTTTTCGATTTATAAATATGAAAATAGAAGCTTTATAAAACAATCTCTTCAATTGATTAATGATAATGATTTTATTAATGACTTTGATGAGCTATATAAATATTATAAGAATACTTTTTTTGCTAAGTTTACTATAACAGAACCTTATTTCTATATGATTTTCCAAACAGGAAGAGACCCAGAGGATATTAAAGTATTTAAGTGGGTAATTGAGGGGAATAAGTTAATATATGTTGATAGTAGAAGTGAGCACGAGGTTAGATTTAAGAATAGAAGTGAATTTAGATTTATCAAAGCAACAAGAGATGACCAAAGAAATGGTCTTTATCCTCATGTGTCAATAATGGACAAGGTGTTTGTTGAAACTATAGGGGGAGATTTAACTATTAAAGTTGAAGATAATACTGAGACAGGTAAGGGGGTATATTCCGAGCCTGTTGAGGATGCTGATCAAAGCCTTGATGATGCAGAAATCTATTATGCAGACTTAGAACAAATGATAATTTTAAAAATCAAACCATATAAGGAAGAAGAATATAGATATTTTATATTTAATAATAAGTTAAAGAATGTAGTAAGAATTGATTCAATAAAGGATACATGTATTCTTTTACCAGGAAACCATGGGATTATCTTTCCCGAGGGGTATTATCTACAAAATGGAGAATATAAGATATTTGATGTAGAAGCAGATAAGTCAGTTTTTGATGAAAGAATCTCCTCCACAAATGGGGAGGACTATCAATATATTTTTTATAATGCTTATAGTGGGTCATATTTTATATATTCCTATAACATCATTGAACAAAAAATTGATACTCCAATTGTTTGTAGTGGATATTCTCGTTTTAATAGTGGAGAGATGATTGTTTTTAAGAGTGAAAATGATCCAAGAAGAAATCACATTATACAAATATGGCAAACTCCTTATATAGGGAAAAACTATGTTACAGAAGGAGATAAGGATTCACTTTTATTTAAGATTGGCAATAAAGATATCGTTAATGCAATGGCTGATTGTAGGGGAGTATACAAGCTTATTAAAAAAGGGGAAGGATATCAGAGTATTTATGTTGATATTGTACGGGAAAGTGAAAGAATAATTGACTCTTATTTTTGGTTAGATAAAGAAGAGGTATTTAATTTAAAGGAAGTACTTTTAAATATAAAGGAATCCTCAACCTTCGCTATAGGTGAATTTGAAAAGGTAACTAGAATAAAAACTTCTACTAAAAAGCAAATTGAAGGAGTTAGTAAAAGAGCAGAGGAGTTATTAAATAATTTAAAGTATGGTTCTTTTGACTCAATTAATGAATATGTGAAGGCTTTAGCAGATATAAGAAATTTAAGAGGAGAAATTTCCTCCCTTAAGGATTTGAGGTATGCAAATTTTAAAATAGTTAATTCTTTAGATTTAAATGTTAAAGAGAAGTATGAAGAATTCTCAAAAAAGTGTGTTGAATTTTTAATTCATCCAGAAGGATTAAAACCTTATGAGGAAAAGGTTAAGGAATTAGGGTTAAAAATAGATAAGGTTAATAAATCAATGGATGGTAAAGACCTTGAAAAGGGCATGGATGAAACATCAAGTGAACTTGAACTTCTTGTTGATATAGTTTCTAACTTTAAAATTGAAGATCCAACTATGACAACTAAAATAATAGAGAAGATTTCCTCTTTATTTTCATTAATTAATAATGGCAAAGCAAGGTTGATAAATAGGATTGAAGATCTTACTAAAAACGAAATGACAATTCAGTTTAATGCACAGTTAAAGTTGCTTAGCCAATCTGTTGTAAATTATTTAGATATATCAGATACAGTGGATAAGTGTGATGAATATTTAAATAAAGTTATGATTATGATTCAGGAACTTGAAGGAAAGTTTGTTGAATTTGATGATTATATTCTTCAACTAAGTGAAAAAAGAGAAGAGATATATAATGCTTTTGAAAGTAAAAAGCAGACCATTTTAGATAGATTAAATAAAAGAATACTTGGTTTATTTAGTTCTGCAGAACGTATACTTAAGGGTGTTGATAATAGGCTGAAAAATTTTAATTCTGTGGATGAAATTAATGGATATCTAGCTACAGATATAATGGTCGAAAAGGTTAGAGATATAATATCAGATTTAAATGAGCTTGGTGATAGTGTAAAAGGCGATGAGGTTACCTCAAAATTAAAAAAGGTAAAAGAAGAAGCTATTCGCCAACTTAAGGATAGGCAGGAGCTTTATATAAATGGAAAAGATGTTATTAAACTTGGGAAACATCATTTTTCTGTAAATACCAAAGCCATTAATTTATCTATAGTACAAAAGGACGAAAGTTTATTTTATCATATTACAGGTACTGATTTTTGGGAGAAAGTTAAGGAGGATGGAATTGAAAACTTCAAGAATGTATTCTCACAAAGTGTATTATCTGAGAATAATGAAGTTTATAGGGGTGAGTACCTAGCCTATTTAATTTTTGATTTAGCAAAAAAGAATAAATATGAATCTCTAGATATATTATATTTAAAGTCAGAGGAACAACTAGTTGAGATAGTGCAAAAGTTTATGGAACCAAGATATCAGGAAGGATACACTAAAGGCGTGCATGATATTGATGGAGCTAAAATACTAAAAGCACTACTAGAGCTACATCAAAAAATAGATTTATTGATATATAGTAGTGAAAGCAGAGCTTTAGCTAGATTATTCTGGAAATGCTTAGCTAAGAAAGATACAAAAGATTTATTAAGAAATAGATTAAAAGAATTATCTAAGGTTAGTATATTTTTTGATTCTTCACCTAATTTAGAAAGTTATATTCCATATGTTTCTGATAAGATTGAACAAGAAAATAACAATCTAAATCTATTTAATAAGAGCTATATAAAAGAGGCTTCAGAGTATCTTTGCCTTGAAATAATGAAAGGGGAAGATTTTGTAGTTAGTAAAGAAGGTAAAATAATATATGATGGATTTATTAGCTATATAAAAGGAAAAGGATTATTAAATGTTTTCTTATTTTCTATAGAAAATAGTCAAAGGGATATAGAAGGTCTATATTATTTCGTAAAGGAATGTGTTAATGCCTATAAAGCAAATATTATAGAAAATAAAATTGGTGGAGAAGATAGTAATTCTGCTATATTTGAAGCTTTAGATGAGGAGGAGATAGAAGGATTACTTAATGAAGTAATTGTTCTATTGATTGAAGGTGAGACAAAGCTTGGAAGAGTTATTTACGTTGATTCAAATGTAAAGGTGAAAGGACTTATAGGAAGCCATCCTATAATAAATAGTGGAGAGTATACTCTGGCTTATACAAAATTCATGAATAAGTTAAAGAAATTTGATGAGATTTATGTTAAGGAATTTATTGAATTCCAAGATATTAAGAAAGATCTTATTAATACCTTTAAGAAAAAAATTCATCTTGATGATTTTAAGCCTCAAGTGCTTACTTCCTTTGTAAGAAATCAATTAATTGATAAAGTATATTTACCTTTAATTGGTGATAATCTAGCAAAACAAATTGGTGTTGTAGGAGAAAATAAGAGAACAGATTCAATGGGATTACTATTGCTTCTTTCCCCTCCTGGATATGGCAAAACAACATTAATGGAATATATAGCAAGTAGACTTGGAATTATATTAGTTAAGGTAAATGGACCATCTTTAGGATATGAAGTAACATCATTAGACCCAGATAAAGCAAATAATACTGGGGCTAGAGAAGAACTTAAAAAGCTTAATGTAGCTTTAAAAATGGGGAATAATGTAATGATATATTTGGATGATATACAACATTGTAATCCTGAATTCTTACAGAAATTTATTTCTTTATGTGATGGACAAAGAAAAATTGAAGGTGTATACAATGGAGTAGGAGAAACCTATGATTTAAGAGGTAAGAAGGTTGCTGTTGTTATGGCTGGAAATCCTTATACTGAAAATGGGGAAAAATTTAAAATTCCAGATATGCTTGCAAATAGAGCTGATGTATATAATCTTGGAGATATGCTTATGGAGAATGAAGAGGCATTTAAGTTAAGTTATATTGAAAACTCTTTAACTTCTAATCCTATATTAACTAAGTTATCCACTACCAGCCCAAAAGATTTATATGGATTAATTGAGATGGCTAATGGAGTAGAAAGAGAAAGTGTAACTCTTGAAAACAATTATTCAATGGATGAACTTAATGAATATATTAGCGTTCTTCAGAAGTTATTTATGGTAAGAGATATAGTGTTAAAGGTTAATATGGAGTATATTCATTCTGCAGCTCAAAGTGATGAATATAGAAATGAACCACCATTTAAACTTCAAGGTTCATATAGAAATATGAATAAGATAGCTGAGAAGGTGGTGGCTATAATGAATGATGAGGAGTTATCTCAAAGAATTCTTATTAGTTATGAAAATGATGCTCAAACATTAACTTCTGGAGCAGAGGCTAATATGCTTAAGTGGAAGGAATTAGTTGGGTGCATAACAGATGAAGAAAAGCTACGCTTTGAAGAAATTAAAAGAACTTTTGTTAAGAATAAGCTAGTTAAAGGTAATGACAAACTAGGAGAGGCAGTTTTAGTGTTGAGTAATCTTACTGAAAATATGGAAATGATTAAGGACATATTAGCCAAAAGATAATTATTAAATATGCTAATAAAAACAAGCTTAAGATTTTAATGACAGAAGCCACGAATGAGTATCGTGGCTTTTTTCATAAGAATCATTAATATTAATTAAGTGGCGAATAAAGGGAACGGCTGATATAATGAGGTTTAGAATATTAATAAAGGAGTCATTATATGAAGTATTACTTAGCACCAATGGAAGGGATTACTGGATATATATATAGAAATGCTTATGAGAAATTCTTTCATAATATTGATAAATACTTTACACCATTTATTGTTCCCAATAAAAGCAGAAGTCTTAAAACAAAAGAGTTAAGGGATATTTTGCCTGAAAATAATGAAGGTATGAATATAGTTCCTCAAATACTTACAAATGATTCAGAGGGATTCGTTGTTACTGTTAAAAAGCTAAAACAACTAGGATACAATGAGGTGAATTTAAATCTAGGATGTCCAGCAGGAACAGTTGTTTCAAAAAATAGAGGGTCAGGTTTTCTAGCATTAAGAGATGAACTAGATAGATTCTTAGAGGAAATATATAAAATTGAAGATATGAAAATTTCAATAAAGACTAGAATTGGAAAAGACACTCCAGATGAATTTTATAAACTTATAGAGATATATAACAAATATCCATTAGAAGAGTTAATAATTCATCCTAGAACTAGAGAGGATTTTTATGGAAACAAACCTAATTTAGAAGTCTTTAAAGATGCATTATTATTAAGCAAAAGTCCTGTGTGTTACAATGGGGATATCTTTACTGTTGAAGATTATAATAAATTAGTTGATAATTTCAAAGATGTAGATAAAGTTATGTTTGGTAGAGGTGTTTTAGCTAATCCAGGACTTATAGGAGAGATAAAGGATAATAATTTCATTACTAAAGATATGTTAAAAGCCTTTCATGATGAAGTTTTTCAAAACTACATAGAACTATTTAATGATGATAAAAATGCCATGTTTAGAATGAAAGAGCTTTGGGGGTATATGAGATATATGTTTACTGATAATAAAAAGTATGCAAAAAAGATAAAGAAATCTCAAAAAGTTATAGATTATAAACAAGCTGTTTCAAGTTTATTTATGGAACAAGAGATTATTAAAGGGGCTGGATTGTTTAATAATATGGATTAAAGTAGAATCTACACTTCTATAGTGTGGATTCTTTATATAAAAAATGAGAATATATATTGACTTGGAGTTCGCTCCAAGAAGTATACTGATTAATATACTAATGTAAAATATAGGAGGAATTTATTATGGTCTTAAACAGAATTAATGAACCAAAGGATTTAAAACTTCTTAATAAAGAAGAGTTAGGATATTTAGCTAGTGAAATAAGAGAAGTTTTAATAAGAAAGGTAAGTAGAACAGGTGGACATTTTGGTCCTAACCTAGGAATGGTGGAAGCGACAATAGCAATGCACTATGTATTTAATTCACCAATAGATAAAATCGTATATGATGTATCTCATCAATCCTATACTCATAAAACTTTGACAGGAAGAAAAAATGCATTCATTAATCCAGATGAATATAAAACTGTTACAGGATATACTGAGCCTAGTGAAAGTGAACATGATTTCTTTATAGTAGGGCATACATCTACTTCTGTTAGTTTAGCATGTGGATTAGCAAAAGCAAGAGATATAAAGGGTGGAAAAGAAAATATTATTGCTGTTATAGGAGATGGTTCCCTAAGTGGTGGTGAAGCATATGAAGGGTTAAATAATGCAGCTGCATCAGGGAAAAATATTATAATTTTAGTTAATGATAATGATATGTCTATAGCAGAAAACTATGGAGGGCTTTACAAGAATTTAGAATTACTACGTGAATCTAATGGAAAGGCTGAAAATAATTTCTTTAAGTCATTAGGATTTGAGTATCATTATATTGATAATGGAAATGACATAGAATCATTAATTGATATATTCTCCAAGGTAAAGGATATAGACCACCCAGTGGTTATTCATATGCATACAATTAAGGGGAAAGGATATAAGGATGCTGAAGAAAACAAAGAAGCATTTCATTGGGTTAGTCCTTTTAATTTAGAAACAAAGGAGCCAGTAAATAAACCAACTTCAGGAGAATCTTATAGGAGCATTACTGAAGAGTTTTTAATGAAAAAAGCAAGTGAAGATCCTAAAGTTGTAGCTATAACAGCAGGAACGCCATCATCAGTTAGCTTGGGGAACTTTAGAAATGAATTTAAAAATCAATTTATAGATGTTGGAATAGCAGAGGAGCATGCAGTTGCCCTTGCGTCAGGAATAGCATCACAAGGAGGTAAACCTGTAGTTGGATTTTTAAGCTCATTTATCCAAAGAACTTATGATCAGTTATCTCAAGATCTTGCTATAAATAATAATCCAGCATTAATAATGGTTTATGGTGGTGGAATAACAGGGGGAGATGTTACTCACCTTGGAATATTTGATATACCTTTAATAAGTAATATTCCTAATATAGTTTATCTTGCACCAACTAATAAAGAAGAATATATAGCTATGATGGAATGGGGAATTGAGCAAGATAAATATCCAGTTGCAATACGTGTTCCTAATATAAATGTAGTATCTACTGGAATTTCTGTAGAGCCTGATTTCCATAATATAAATACATATAAAAAAGTTGAAAGTGGAAAAGATATAGCAATAATTGGGCTAGGAAATTTCTATCACCTTGGAAAGAAAGTAAAAGAAAAATTAAAATCTGAAATAGGGGTTAATGCTACATTAATAAATCCTAGATTTATAAGTGGTATAGATGAGAAGTTATTATATGAACTTTTGGAAGAACATAAATTAGTAATTACTTTAGAAGATGGCGTTTTAGATGGTGGATTTGGTGAAAAGATTTCAAGATTCTATGGTGACAAAAATATTAAGGTATTGAATTTTGGAGCTGATAAGGAATTTACTAATGGGGTTTCTAAAGATGAGTTATATGAGCGTTATCATTTAACAGAGGAGCTAATAGTAGAGGATATAAAAAAATCATTAGAATAGATAAAACTGGATATAATAGTATTAATTAAATTATAAACAAAGGAGAAAAAATATGAATTGGAAATATGAATATGAAAGAATATATAGTGAAAATGATAAAGGGGAGTTAATGGCTGAAGTAACTTTTAAACGTGAAAAAGATGAAGAGGTAAATATAGATCATGTTTATGTTAACCCAGTTTTAAGGGGGCAAGGAGTTGCTTCAAAGGTAATGCTTGTAATGGTAGAGTATTTAAGAAAAGAAAAGCTTAAAGCAACAGCTACATGTTCATATGCTAATGATTGGTTTAAGAAAAATGAAAAAGAATATTTAGATGTAATTTCTGATAATAATATAGATGCTGTTGTTGCCTGTAAAATAGGTGGAAAACATTAATAGTAAATTAGGGTTATGTACAAATGAGTGCGTAACTCTTTTTTGTTATGGTAGATTTTTATATGTCCTTTAATCTATATTTTTGCTGTAAAGTATAGATTAAAAGACATATAGTGGTAAAATATAAATGTGGTTAGGAGGGAGTAAAATGAGAAAAAAGGTCTTTATGTTTTCAATGATTGTTACTATACTAATATCATTTATTGGATGTAGTAATACTAAGGAGGATAATATTGGTGATAGTAACAGAAGTTATGGAAATACAATAAATAATTATTATAAAGGGATGAGTGCTTGTAAATATAATGATGAAATTTATTTTTCAGGATGGAATGATAGAGCATTTTATAAAATAAAGAATGATGGAACAGGACTTGAAAAACTAAATAATGATTATCCTAAGGACATAAATATATATAGAAATAATATTTATTATATAGATGAATCGGATCTTGGCAAAATGGAATTGATTAAAGTTGATTTGGATGGAAAAAGTAACAAAGAGGTATTATCTGATAAGGCTTATAGTGTAATGATTAAAGATGATAAATTAATGTATATGGATAGGAATAATTATAACAGTAGTAATTTTATAGTAGTGGATTTAAATACTAATAAAGAGATTAAGAATGTTGAGATGGAAGGAACACCTATAATTTTTGATGAAAATACATTTATAAAAGATAGTCCAACTTCGGAATATAAAATATTTAAGGATGATAGAACTATAGTTTATGAAGCTAATGAGAAAACTTCTAATGATCCTGATATAGTAAATGTAAGTGAAAAATATATTGTATATATGAGTAGTTCACCTGAAACTGGATGTTTTGCTACTTCTATGGATGGAAGAACTACAAAAATTAGCGATAATATGTTTCATACTAGGTCAATCATTATAGGAGATGACTTTTATTATTTTAGGAATAGTAAGTTTATAAAGTTAAATTTGATAAATGGAAATGTAGAAGAATTATTTGATTTTGAGTTTATTAGTAGTGAGAGCGATGTTAATAATGCTTTAAATAGATCAATGTTTGAATTTGATGGAGTTATTTATACTCCTTATGAAGATAAAATTTTACCTATGTATAATACTAAAACAAATGAGATTGAGAAAGTTTTTAATGATCTTGTTTTGAGTAGAATAAAAAAATAAATGATTAACAGAAATTAATTTTTAAGAAAATATAGAGAGATTATTGATAGTTAAAAAGTGTTGCAAAATATAGCAGCACTTTTTTTAAATGCATAGGAAAGTATAAAATTTCAATTAGCTATAAATCAACGGTATTATTAAATTTTCATATTAAAAAATATAAAATAAAGGATAGTAATTTTATAATTTCCTTACCTTTAGTACGGGGGGGAGTGGATATTTGTTTTGATGTGACTTGGAGCTTGCGACGGAACAAGCAAAATAAATATCCGCTACACCTTTTTTAAATAAAAGTGTGAAAATAATTTCATAAAAACATAAAAAAAAGAAAGATAATACTAAAAACAGTAAAAATGTTTACATAAACCTTTACAGGTGTAATAATATGAACTGTAAAGAGGAGGTAGAGAGTAATGAATAAAAAAATAGTAGCAGTTACAGCTTGCGCTGCTGGTATAGCACATACTTATATGGCGGCTGAAAGTTTAGAAAAAGCAGCAAAAAAGGCTGGATATAAAATTAAAGTTGAAACGCAAGGTTCTATTGGAGCTGAAAATGTTTTAACAGAAAAAGATATTGAAACAGCAGACGTAGTAATAATAGCAGCAGATATAAATATAGATTTAATGAGATTTTCAGGTAAGAGAATATTATCAGTAAAATCAATTGATGCAATAAAAGCACCTGAAGCATTAATTAAAAGAGCTTATGACGAAGCTAAAGTTTTTGGAGCAAAAGGAACTAAGGTTGGTAAGGTGACTTTAGGAAAGACAGAAAATAATTTTGTTAAACATATAATGAGTGGGATATCATATATGACTCCAATGGTTATAGCATCAGGTATACTATTAGCTATTGCTAACATATTTGCATTCCAAGCAAATGAACTTGGTCAAATAGTAAATTGGGGATTTGATAAAACAACACAAATGGGATTTTTCATGTCTAAGCTTTTTGAAGTTGGACAAATTGGATTTAAATTAATGATTCCTTTATTTGCAGCTTTTGTTGCTAACTCAATAGCAGACAAGCCTGCAATAGCACCAGCAATGATAGGTGCATACTTAGTAAATGATGCAACATATTTAGGAACTCAAACAGGTGGTGGTTTCTTAGGAGCAATCTTAGTTGCATTCATAGTTGGATATTTAGTAAAAGGATTAAAGAAGATAAAGTGGCCTAAGATATTACAACCATTACTTGCTATTATGATTATTCCTTTAATAGCTACTTTCGCAATAATGGTTATAGTAACATACTTAATTGGTAATCCAATAGCAGGATTAATGGATAGTTTATATAGTGGATTAACAACTTTAAATGAAACATTCGCTGGAGCACCATTTATAATTGGAGCAATTATTGGTGGTATGATTGGATTTGACTTTGGAGGTCCAGTTAACAAGACAGCACTTATATTTGGTACAGCTGTTTATACAGATACAGTAGCTAAGTTTGGTATAGCAAATGCTAACTTTGTACCTCAAACAGCAACACAAGCTGCAATTTCAGTTGCACCATTAGGAATATGGCTTGCATCAGTATTATTTAAGAATAAATTTACAAAGAATGAAAAGATATCAGCTAGTTCAGCATTTGGTATGGGTATGGTTGGAGTTACAGAAGGAGCAATTCCATTTGCAGCATCTAACCCAGTTCAAATGATTACTGCATCTGTTGCTGGTTCAGCATTAGCAGGGGGACTTGCTTCTATAACTGGATGTAAGTTCTACGGTGGTATTGGATCTCCACTTGGAGCAGTTATAGGATACATTGAACAACCAGTTCCATTTATAACTTGGATATTATGTATATTTGCAGGTATTTTAGTAACAGCATTAATTATTGGATTCTGGAGAAAGCCAGTATGTGAAGAAGAGGAAGAATATATAGAAGTAGAGCCTAATGAAGTTATTGAGGAATCTATAGTAGAATCTAAGGAATTATTTAGTGAAGATCACATATACATTGATGAAAATTCAACTACTCAAGATGAAGCTTTTAAGTTTATAGCATCAATAGCTAAGAAGCATGGATATGTTAAGAGTGAAGAAGATTTTTATCATGGGTTACAAGAGAGAGAAAAAGAAGCTACAACTGGATTTAATGATGGTATAGCAATACCACATAGTAAAAATTCAACAGTTATTTCACCAGGTGTATTCTTAATTAAATTTAAAAATCCAATAGAATGGGACTCATTAGATGGAAAGAAGATAACTACAGCTTTTGCGCTAACTATTCCTGAGGATGGAGCAGAAAATCACTTAAAGATATTAAGCACAATAGCAAAAGAATTAATAGATGATAATTTCAGAAATACAGTTATCAAAGAAACAGATTCCCAAAAACTATACAATTTAGTTAAGGGTATACAACTATAATTTAAAAATCCACTGGTGATTGTAATAATAACCAGTGGATTTTTACTATAGAAAAGATTTAATTCATAAAAGGAGATATATAATGAAAAAAATACATGTTTATCCTCATACGCATTGGGATTATGAATGGTATTTTACTTCAAATGAATCAATTATACAGCTAGTATATCACATGGATGAAGTAATAAATGCATTAGAAGATGGAGATTTAGAAACATACCTATTAGATGGACAATTAAGTATTTTAGATGAATATATAAAGTTTATGCCAAGTAACTTTGAAAGAGTAAAAAAACTTGTTGAAGAAGGAAAATTAATAATAGGACCTTGGTATACACAAACTGATGAACTAATTATAGATGGAGAATCAATAGCTAGAAATCTTTTTTATGGTATAAAAAGTGCATCAAAGTATGGAGATTATTTAAAGATTGGCTATTTACCAGATTCTTTTGGGCAAAGTAAGGATATGCCTAAAATATTAAATGGTTTTGATATTAAAAGAAGTATTTTCTGGAGAGGGGTATCTAAGGATGCTTGTCCAAGTAGAGAGTTTATTTGGAAGGGTGAAGATGATAGTTCACTTTTAGTTTATAACATCAAAAATGGATACTTCTATGGTGGAAATTTAATTTACACTGATGATGTAGAAAAAGTAGAAAAAACAATTTTAGATGGATCCCAAACTGATAATATTCTTCTACCAGTAGGGGGAGACCAGAGGTTTGTAGATTTCAACTTAAAAGAGAGAATAAAATACTATAATGATAGAACTAAAAACGATTTTGAATATGTTGAAAGCAGTTGCGATAAGTTCTTTGATGAATTAGAAAAGTCAGAAGGGTTACAAGAAGTAAAAGGTGAATTTGTAAATCCATCTAACTCTAAAATTCATAGGTCAATATACTCTTCTAGATACGACCATAAGTATTTAAATGATAAGATTGAAAGAAGATTAATTTATCAATTAGAGCCATTAATGGTTATAGCTCAGAATCTTGGATTAGATCCAAAGGTTGAAATGATAGAGGAAATTTGGAAGAAGTTACTTATGAACCACGCTCATGATAGTGCTTGTGGATGTAATAGTGATAAGACAAATAGAAGTATAATTTCAAGGTTAACGGAAGCAGATCAACTATCTTACTCAGCCTGTGATTATATTATAAGAAAGATAAGTGAATCTATTGAAGGTAAAGAGGAAAATGACATAATTTTATTTAATACTCTTCCTCATAGAAGAGAAGAAGTAGCAAAAGTGATTGTTACAACTAAACGTAAGAACTTTAAAATTACAGATAAAAACGGAAATATAATTGAGCATGAAGTATTAGATGTTGTTAAGGAGTATGCAGGTAGCATTAAGAAGGATGAGTCTCAATACGATGAGGAACTATATTATTATGTTTCAAAGGTGGCATTAAAATGTAATTTAGAGCCATTAAGCATAGAAGTGTTAAAGTTAGTTGAAATTGATGAAGAAGTAGAAGTATTAGAAAATAAAAAAGGCAATTGTATAGAAGATAATTTCTATAAGGTTGAAGTCAGTGATGGGAAAATTAATATCTTAGATAAGGTTAATAATAGAAAGTTAGAAGATTGCTTATACATTGAAGAAAGTGGAGATGATGGAGATACATATGACTACTCCCCTCCAGAAGAAAAGTATGATTTTAGATACAATTTAAGCTTTGAAAATGGAAATGTAGAAGTAAATAATAGAAAGCTTCATAAAGAAATTAAAATATGTGGAGAATTTATTGTACCAGAAAACCTTAAAGAGAGAGAATTAAATAAGAGAGGTACAAGTATACCATATGAGTTAAGCTTATCATTATCTAATAAGGGTGTTATAGAATGTCATTTAGAGTTGGATAATAATGCAGATGATCATAGAATGAGAATAGTTCTAAAAACAGATGTTTTTTCAACAGAAAGTATTTCAGATACTGCTTTCGGGGTAATAAAAAGAGACAATGTTCCTGAACATATTAATGATTGGAGAGAATTAGGATGGAAAGAAGAGCCATCACCAATATATCCAATGCTTCATTTTGCAGGAATTGAAGATGAAAACTCATCAGCTACATTGTTAGCAAAGGGAATAAAGGAATATGAAATATTAGATAACTCTAAGATTGCATTAACTTTATTTAGAGGGGTTGGATTCTTAGGAAAGCCTGATTTAATTAGAAGACCTGGTATAGCATCTGGAAATGAATTTAGATATATAGAAACTCCTGATAGTCAATTAAGGGGAAAAATGAAATTTAAATTTGCTATATATCTTAGCAATAAAATGGATGCTACAGTAGTGAATAAACTTTGGAAGAACTATAGTATAACCATTCCAAGTTATCAAATACAAGAAATAAACAGGTTTACAAATACCCTTAAATATTTTGTTATGCATCCTTTAAAAGATAGTGTGGAAGCAATAAAGAGTGTAGTAGATTGTAGCCAATTAAAAGATATTGTAGTTACTTCTATAATACCTGTAGATAAGAATTCATTTACTATTAGATTTGTAAATTATAATAATAAATTAGTTGATGGAGGCAAGCTTAAGACTAATAAAGGGACTAGTTATGAGTGGGTTAATATGAATAATAGGGCTATAGTTAGTGAAGAAAAAATTAATGGCCATATAAATCTAGGAAAATTTAAGAATGGTGAAATTAAGACATTAAAAATCAATATATAGTTGAAAAAGATGAGGGAAATATATAGTATTAAATCATAGTAAGATTTGGGAGAGATAGGAATATGAATAAAGAGATTATATTGAGGATAACTCATGCAAAGTTCAAGTTTACCTATGTAGAAGAACAGATTGCTGAGTATTTTCTAGGAAATAATGAACCAATGTCAATAAATGATTTGGCTGAGTTACTATGTGTTTCCCCTGCATCAATCACAAGATTTTGTAAAAAGATAGGACTTAATAACTATAAGGAACTTATATATTTATATAAAGAGCATCTTAAAGAAAATGATAAAATTAATATGAATAATATTTCAGTAGATTTACAGAAATCATACTTTAAAATCTTTAATCAAATTGATGGAAGCTTTAATAGAGAAAAGATTGAGGCGATTTGTGATCTAATACATAGCTATAGATTTATGCATATTTTTGCATTAGGTTTAAGTGCAACAGCAGCTCAAGATTTTAAGTTTAGATTTTCTAGAATGGGGAAATTTATAGAAGTAATTTATGATAAAGATGCTATAGATATGGCCACGGCAGTAATAGAAGAAGGGGACTTGGTATTTATATTTACTTTAAGAGGAAATAAATACCTACAAAAATGTGCAAAAGCCTTAAAAGAAAAAGGAGCTAAGCTTGTAGTTATTACAGGAAATGAACATACTAAATTAAATGAATATGCAGATATAATTATAGTTACTGCTAATCTTTCTGGGGAAGAATCAACAGGAATGATATCTGCTCAAATTCCTATTTTAATACAAATAGATTTAATTCACTATTATTATGTAAGGAAATATAAAGAAGTTTTAGAAGCATGGGTTTCAACGGAAAAGGTATTTAATAAAGAGTAGTATATGGGGAGGATTTTACAGATGTATGCATGTTTAGATATAGGAGGTACCTCTATAAAAGTGGGTATTTCTGATAAGAATGGTAATTTAACTAATAAAGGTAATTTAAAGGTTTCTGATGAGTTTAGTGTTATTATAGATGGAGTTGTAAATTGGATAGAAGAAATAAGAAAAAGCTATGATATAGAAGGTATAGCAATTAGTGCTCCAGGAGCTGTAAATAGTAAAACTGGGGTGATTGGGGGAGCAAGTGCACTTCCATGTATTCACGGACCAAACTGGAAAGAAATTTTATGTGAAAAAACAGGATTACCTATAAGTATTGAAAATGATGCAAACTGTGCAGCTTTAGCAGAGGCTTTTTCAGGCAAGGGAAAAGATTTAAATGATATATTATTTGTGGTATGTGGTACTGGAATTGGTGGCGCAATAATAAAAGATGGGAAAATTCATCATGGCAAACATCTTCATGGGGGAGAAGTTGGATATATGCTTATGGAAGAAGCTAATGGTGAATATTTAAACTTTAGTGAAGTTGCATCGACAATGTCTTTTGTTAGAAAAGTAAGAAAGCACTATAATGATGATTCATGGAACGGAGAAAGTGTTTTTGAAGCAGCAGAAAAAGGCAACGAAGTATGTAGAGATGCTATAGATACATTTTATAAGAACTTAGCAAAAGGAATATTTAATTTACAACATATTTATGACCCGGAAATTATTTTGTTAGGTGGGGCAATTAGTAATAGGGAAGATTTTATTGATAGAATAAATGAAAAGTTATTCATGATAAGAGAAAAGATAAATATAGATACACTTATGCCAAAGATAGATACATGTACTCATAAAAAGGATGCTAATTTAGTAGGAGCTTTAGCTAACTTTTTAATGGAACATGGAGAATAGTAATAAAGCTTCTATGATATAAAATCATAGAAGCTTTATTACTATTCTAAAATTTCAAGTATCTCTACAGTATAATTTGAACCTGGAGCGTTTACTTCTACTATGTCTCCAGCTTTACTACCAGCTAAAGCCTTTCCTAAATCAGATTCTATACTTATCATCATATTTTCAGGATCTAGGTCCATTGTAGTAACTAATGTAATTACGTCTTCATCATCATCTTCAACAAACTTTATTCTAGCTTTACTGTTAATACCTAATACGGTTTTATCTACATTTTCATCATCAATAACTGTAGCAGTTGAAATCATAGATAATAAATATTGTATTCTGTTATCATTTTCTCTATAGTTAGCACAAGCTTCTTTATACTCAGCATTTTCAGATCTATCACCATGAGCTGCTGCAATTAACTTCTCTTTTGCTATTTCAGCCCTTTTAACAGTCATTCTATAATCTAATTCTTCTTGCAATTTTCTCATATTTTCGTGAGTAAGTATATTATTCATAGATATAAACCTCCCCTAAATCTATTACCTTAATATTATATAAATATATACAAAAAAATGAAAGGTATTTCTAAATAAGTGTGGTTGAATTAATAGTATAGAAGTTACAAAAAGGTGCTTAAAACCCTTGTGTTAACTTAATATTTTAGTATCTGATATATTTTTATGGATAGTGTAAAGTTTCCTATGAAAAAATAGCCTGTAGCTAATTTTGAATAATAATAAACAAATAACTTTGCAATATCCGTAAAAACTCAAAAATTGAA
>NZ_JAHAIF010000024.1 GCF_018372875.1 Clostridium sp.
TCATATTAATATTATACGGAAAGAAGAGAATTCAAATTCATGAATTCTCTTCTTTCTTTTTATCGGATTGTATCAAATTTATTTTGATACAGCCCCTTTCTTTTTTTGTGGTAGGAAAAATATATAAATATAACAATATATAAATATTTAAATGTTGGTAGAGAGGAAGGGTGGTAAAAAGATAAGAAGGTTATCTTTAATTTTTCCCTAATTAGGAGAGTGTATTAAATAGGTTTGAAAAAATAAAACAATAATTGAAGTATATAATAAAATTTCTGAATATGAAGATCTAGTCTTAGAGGACATAAAGATTCATTTAACCCCAAGGTAATATTTAATAATGAAGAATGGGAAATGTTTCATATGTTACAATTAATATATGAATAGGAAAGTAAGAATGTTCATGGTTGTAACTGATATAGAAGACGTATTAGATAATAAATTTTACAAGTCGTTCAATCTTAAGAAATTAGAGGATATGAATATGGTTGGGTATATTAGATAAATTCCCATTTGAAATTTGTAGAGGAGATAATAAATGTTTATAAGAAGATATGAAGAATTAGATTGTAAATATTTAGCGGAATTATTTTATAATACGGTTCATTCTATTAATGCAAAAGATTATAGTTTGGATCAGTTGAATGCATGGGCAACGGGAAGTGTAGATTTAGAGAAATGGAATCAATCTTTATTATCACATTTTTCAGTTGTCGCAGTTGAAAATGAGATTATAGTTGGTTTTGGTGATATAGATTCCACAGGATATCTAGATAGATTGTATGTTCATAAGGATTTTCAAAATCAAGGGATTGCTACTGCAATTTGTGATGAATTGGAATGCAATTTTAACGAGAGCAAAGTAACTACCCATGCTTCAATTACGGCAAGACCCTTTTTTGAGAAACGTGGGTACAAAGTTATTAAGAAACAGAATGTGGAAAGAAGTGGGGTTGTGCTACAAAATTATATTATGGAGAAATAATCAAATTCCAATTTATTTATAAGTATTGCTTTAAAACAAAAATATAATTAAAAATTCTTTTGAAAATATTGTCGAATAGTATATAATATTATAGACAAAATGTACAAAGGAGAATGGAATGAAGAAACCAGTAATAGAGTTCAAAGATTTTAGCTTTCAATATAGAGTTCAAGCTAAACCAACATTGAATAATATTAATTTAACCATATATGAAGGTGAGAAGGTACTTATTGTTGGACCATCTGGTTCTGGAAAGAGTACTATTTCAAATTGTATAAATGGATTAGTACCATTTTTATATGAAGGAGATATAAGTGGAAGTTTAAAGATAAATGGTAAAGAAACAAGGGATATGAGCATAGCAGAAATATCAAATTCAGTTGGAACTGTGCTTCAGGATCCTGATAGTCAATTTATAGGATTAACAGTTGCAGAAGATATAGCTTTTAAGCTAGAAAATAATTGTGTAGATGTAGATAGAATGAAAGAGAAAGTAAAAACAGTTTCTAGAATAGTAGGAATTGATACTCACTTAGATTCATCTCCTCAGCGTTTATCAGGTGGACAAAAGCAAAGAGTTTCTCTTGCAGGGGTAATGGTAGATGAGGTTAATATCTTATTATTTGATGAACCTCTTGCCAGTCTTGATCCTGCTACAGGAAAGAATGCAATAGATCTTATAGATAAAATAAAAAAAGATAGTAATAAAACTATAGTGATTATAGAACATCGTCTTGAGGATGTTTTATATAGAAATGTAGATAGAGTAATAGTAGTTAACAATGGAGAAATAGTAAAGGATACTACGCCAGGTGAACTGTTAGCTACAGAAATTCTAAAAGAATGTGGAATTCGTGAACCTCTTTATATAACAGCATTAAAATATGCAGGTTGTAAACTAGATAAAGATATGAATTTAGAAAATATAGATGAAATTAACTTACATTCCTTAAGTGAAGCTCTTGAATCATGGGCTGATGGAGTAGTTAATGAAGAAGTTAAAGAATCTATAGAACCTTTACTAGAGTTAAAGAATGTTAACTTTGAATACTCTAAAAATAAAAAGGTTTTAAAGGATATTTCTTTTAAAATTAACAAGGGTGAGATGGTAAGCATAGTTGGTAGAAATGGAGCAGGTAAATCAACTATATCTAGACTTATTTGTGGTTTCTATCACCCTACATCAGGAGAAATACTATTTGAAGGAAATAATCTTAAAAATAGTACTATAAAAGAAAGAGCAGAGAAAATAGGTTTAGTAATGCAAAATCCTAATCAAATGATATCTAAAACTATGATATTTGATGAAGTGGCTTTAGGATTACAGATTAGAGGGGTTTCAGAAGATGAAACTAAGAGAAGAGTATATGAAGCTTTGAAAATATGTGGCTTATATGAATTTAGAAATTGGCCTATATCGGCATTAAGCTTTGGGCAAAAGAAGAGAGTAACTATTGCATCTATATTAGTACTAAATCCAGAATTAATAATATTAGATGAGCCTACAGCAGGACAGGATTTTAAGCATTATACAGAAATAATGGAGTTCTTAAAAGAGCTTAATAAAAAAGGTGTAACTATAGTTATGATAACTCATGATATGCATCTTATGCTTGAATATACAGATAGATCTATAGTTTTATCAGATGGGGAGAAGATTGCAGAAGATAAAGCTTTTCGTATCTTAACTGATGATGAGGTTATAGAAAAAGCAAACTTGAAAGAAACATCTCTGTATCAACTTGCTTTAAAAGCAAATTTGGCTGATCCAAGAGATTTTGTAAATAAGTTTATTGACTATGATAGGAGGACTCGAGAAAGTGAATAATGCAATGCTTGAATACACAGATTTAAAGTCACCTATACATAAGTTAACTGGTGCAACTAAGCTTATAGCATTAATAATCTGGGCTATAACAGCAATGGTTACCTACGACACAAGAGTGTTAATATTAATGTTCATATTAAGCATAGTATTCTTTAAAATATCGAAAGTGAAGTTTAAAGAAATTTCATTTGTATTATATTTTATATTGGTATTTTTATTAATCAATAATATAGCTATATTTATATTTTCACCTTATGAAGGGGTTGAAATTTATAAATCAAGGACAGATTTATTTCACCTTGTAGGAAATTATAATGTTACTTTGGAACAACTTTTTTATCAATTTAACGTTACTTTAAAATATTTTTCAATAATTCCAGTGGCATTATTATTTATGGTAGCTACAAATCCAAGTGAATTTGCAGCATCCTTAAATAGGATTGGGGTAAATTATAAAATAGCTTATTCTGTTTCAATTGCATTAAGGTATATACCAGATGTACAAAGAGATTATATGGAGATTTCCTTTGCTCAGCAAGCAAGGGGAATAGATATGTCAAATAAAGAAAAGTTGATAAAGAGGGTAAAGAACATGTCTACTATTCTTATGCCTTTAATCTTCTCTAGTTTAGAGAGAATAGAAACTGTAAGTTGTGCAATGGAACTTAGAGCCTTTGGTAATAAGAAGAAAAGGACATGGTATAGTGGTAGAAAGTTTGAAAAGGGAGATTATATAGCAATTGCTTTTATGATTATACTGTTAATGGTATCCTTAGTAATTACTTTAAATAATCCAGATAAGCGTTTTTTTAATCCTTTTATTTAATAAGGAGTTAAGAGGTTGTTGCAAATATTTAATTATTTTGCAACAACCTCTTTATTGTTGTATATTAAATTATATAAATTTATGGAGGATTTTACATGGAAAATAAGAATTATCTTTTTGATAATTATATAAATATAGCAAGAAACTCTAAAATTGATGGAGATAACTTAAAGGCACTTAAGTTTTATAAGAAAGCTTACAGTCTTCCGATAGGAAGAATGGATATAGATTTACTACTAGATATGGCGCTTTTATATGATGAACTTGGATTTAAGGATTTAGCTGAAAAGAAATATAAAGAAGTTATTGAGATTGATAAAGGAGAAGCTAGTGCCTATTATGGTCTTGGAGTATTGTACGATGAAAATGAAGAATATGAAAAAGCTATTAAGTACTATAAAGAAGCAATAGGGTTAAATCCAAGATATGATAAGGCATATTTTTTCTTAGCCAACATATTAGATGAACTTGGAAAAAAGAAGGAAGCTATAGAAAAGTATAAAAAGGTAATAGAGATAAACCCCAATGAACTTTGGGCATATGCTAATATTGGATGCATTTTAGAAGAGGAAAATAAGAATGAAGAAGCTTTAGGATATCTTAAAAAGGCTTTAGAAATAGATAATAGACAATTTAGAGTATTATTTAATTTAGGCGTAGTACTTAAGAAATTAGGAAATGTAGGAGAGTCTAGAAAATACTATTTTGAATCAATTAAATCAAATCCATTTTATCCCTATAGTTTTTTAAATTTAGCAGTTACATATAAGGAAGAGAAAAACTATAAAAAGGCAATAGAAATATTAAATAAGGGGTTAGAATTTAATGAAGAAGCATTTCTTTATTATAACAGAGGGTGTAATTATATAAATTTAAAGGATTATGAGAATTCTTTGAAGGATGTAAAAAAGAGCATAGAACTTAATTCATTCTTTATAGAATATTCTAAGAAGGATAAAGAATTAGAAGAAATTTGGGATAAGATTTAACTTTGGTAAATATATGATATTATAAGAATAGAAAAAAAGTTGGGGAGGGTTAAAAATGATAAATAAGTTTACAGAAAATCTTGAAAATGTAATGGATAATATTTATTTAGAGGGGGCATTTTTTACAGCTGGAGATAAAGCTAAAGCTAATACTATGACTATAAGCTGGGGAAGCATAGGATACATGTGGAAGAAACCAATGTTTATGGCTTTAATAAGAACTAATAGATACACAAATGAATTTTTAGATTTAGGAGAAACATATACAATTAGTGTTCCGAAAAGAGGAAGTAAAAAGGAGGCACTAACTATCTGTGGTACTAAGTCAGGAAGAGATATAGATAAGGAAAAGGAAGCTAATATTAAATTTATTGATTCAAAATCTGTTAAAACACCAGTAGTAGAAGGCTGTGATAGATATTTTGAATGTAAGATTGTTTATAAGCAAGAAATAGATTTAGAGAATATGGATGAAGATATAGTTAAAGCAGTTTATTCAAAGGATGCAAAGCATGTTCTTTATTTTGGAGAGATAGTGGAAGAATACTAGAATAACATTTATAGAGAGCCTCTCATATTATGTACTAAAAGTATATAAAGGAGGCTCTTTCCATAATTATGTTTATATTATTAGTGGTTGTAAGCCTTATATTGTTATCTGGTGGATTATGGATGTTCTATTCTAAGATAATATTGGAGAAGTATGGAATAAAAACTGTAGGAAGAGTAATTAGAAATGAAAAGTTTATAGAGCATACAGTGGATTCCTTTGACCAAATAATTGAAATTACAGTTTATAGGCCTGTTATAGAATTTGAGACAGAGGATGGATTAAAATTACAAGCAGTATGCGATGAAGGAAGTAATCCACCAATTTATAAAGAGGGAGATTTTATTAATATAGTATATCCATCAAATGACCCAAAAAGTTTTGAGGTTAATGATTATCCAAGTACATTAAAACTACCAATTATATTGATTAGTTTGGCTATTATGTTATTAGTATTTGCTATAGTATTAATAATAATTTAATACTATCAAAAGACTCAGAGTAGAATATCTGAGTCTTTATTTATGTCTAGGAAAGTGTAAATATCTATCCCACCTAATATTACAAAGGTGAATTAAATACAACGAATTTTAAAATGTTCAAGGCTATTTTTTTACCATCTTCAGTAGTAAAATTAGATAAATCATGTCCTAAATAATCAAGAGTTACTAACTCAACATTGTTTCCAAGTTTTTTACTTTCTGTATAGAGCATCTCAGAGTTAGAGTATGGAACTAGGGAATCAACCTTACTATGTATTATCATTGTTTTAGGCAAGCCCTTTTTAAGATAGTTGATAGGGCTATATTTTTTTATTAATTCTTCTTTGTTTTCTATTGAATTAAATACATGTGCTAGATTATAGTCAATATTTGATGGATCTAAAGTTGAAAGGTCTGTTGGACCAAAGCAATCTAGCAGATACTTTACCCTACTTGGGTATTCAGCTAAATCAGGACTATCTATAAAAGCATCATTCTCTGAATAGGCAGCAATTAAGGATAAGTGGGCACCGGCAGATATTCCTATTAATCCAATTTCATTAGTATTTAAATTATAACTATTACTATTTTTGTACACCCATCTTATTGCATCCTTAACATCAGAAATTTGCTTCTTAAAGTCAATGCTATTATGTGACATTTCATAAGATACACTTATGATTGTATAACCTTCTTCTCTGAAAATATCAAGTATAGGGGAGAGTGCTTGAGGAATACTGTCAGTACCATATACCCAACTTCCACCATGTACATAAATAATTACAGGAGAGGCCTTCTTGCTTTCTTTTTTAGATTTATATATATCTAAAGTTAGTGGTTTATTATTTGTAGATTTATAAATTACCTTTTCTGAGTCTGAATCACTCATCCATTTTATATCATTATAGCTTGCTACTGTATCTATTGTTGCAAGAGATTCTTTAGCATTAGAAAATTTACTTACTATATTTATACAAAGAGATATCCTATTTCTAAAGATAAAGCCAGCTGATAGAGTTATTACTAGTAAAATTAAGAAAAAGTATTTAAGAAATTTTTTCATTATGTATCTCTCCTTTATAGTTAGTATCTATTATAAATCATTGACAGAAAATATAAAATTATTATTAATAATGTAAAAAAATAAATATATTATTGACAATATATTTTGAGTATAGTATATTTTGAGTATCAAAATATTTGAGAAATAACAATATTTTGATGCACCAATTGAATTTTAAAAGGAAAGCTATTATTATGTTAATATAGTTAGAAAAATGGAGGAAAATTTTACATGGAAAAAGGAAAAAAGATACTTAATGAACTTTTGGTGCAATTATTTAATGACATTCTTCAAATTGAAGAAAAATCTTTGAAGAATGGTCCACTATCAGATTTATCTGTAACGGAGTTACATACTATTGAAGCTATAGGAATGTATAAAGAAAGAACAATGACTGAAGTTGCACAAGACTTGAAAATTACAGTAGGGACATTAACAACTGCAATTAATAAACTTATAAAAAAAGGATATGTAGACAGAAAAAGAATTGAAGAGGATAGAAGAGTAGTTCTAATTCACTTAACTAAAAAGGGTAAACTAGCATATAGATTACATGAAAAGTTTCACAATGACATGATAAATGAAACAATAAGTGGATTAAAGGAGGATGAAGAAGAAATACTTATTTCTTCATTAGAGAGATTAAATATCTTCTTTAAAGAGAAATATGAGTTGATTGATTAAGGAGAGTATTATGAAGGAAATTAATATTAAAGGTTTTGGGGCGTACGCACCTTCACTTGTTATTACAAATGATGATTTATCTAAAATAGTAGATACAAGTGATGAGTGGATTACTTCTAGAACTGGGATAAAAGAAAGAAGAATCTCAGAGGGAGAAGATACATCTCAGATTTCCATTAAAGCAGCAAAAATGGCACTTGATAGGTCAAAACTTAAAGGTGAAGATATTGATTTAATTGTAGTGGCAACTATAACACCAGATATGTTTACTCCTTCAGTAGCTTGTTTAGTGCAAAAAGAAATAGGAGCAAAAAACGCTATGGCTTTTGATATTAATGCAGCATGTTCTGGATTTATATATGGTATGCAGGTTGCTTATTCAATGATGAAGATTAATAATTTTACCAATGCCTTAGTAATAGGAGCAGAGACGTTATCGAAAATTGTGGATTGGGAAGATAGAAGTACTTGTGTTCTTTTTGGAGATGGTGGAGGAGCTGTTGTTTTATCTAAGGAGGATAAGAATTTTTCAAAGAAATTCTCTTTTTACTCTAAATCTGAGGGGGATAAGGGAGAGTTCTTAACTACCTATGCTTTTGATGTTGTAAATCCTTATATAAAGGAAAAAAACATTAGAAACAAGAAGATTTACATGAATGGTAGAGAAGTTTTTAAATTTGCAACTACTTCAATAGTTAATTCTGTAAAAGAATTAGTTAAAATAAATGAAATAGGTATAGAGGATATAGACTATATCGTATGTCATCAAGCTAATTCTAGAATAATTGATTATTCTGCCAAAAAGCTAGGAATTGGTATAGATAGGTTCTTCATGAATTTAGATAAGTATGGTAATACGTCTTCTGGATCAATTCCTTTAGCATTAAATGAAATGTATGAAAAAGGTTTGCTAAAAGAGGGAATTAAGATAATATTAGTTGGATTTGGTGGTGGGTTGACTTACGGGTCAATTTTGATAGAAATATAATATTTGGTTTCCATTAAATGTTAAAGAGATTATTAAAATTTGGAGGTATTAAAATGATATTTGAAGAAATTAAAAAGGTTATATGTGAACAATTAGAGGTTGAGCCAGAAGAGGTTACAATGGATACTACATTTGAAGATTTAGGGGCAGACTCATTAGATTTATTTCAAGTTGTAATTGAAATTGAAGAAAGATATGGAATTCAGTTAGAAGATGCTGAAAGTATTAAATCTGTTAGAGATGCAGTTGAATATGTAGAAAAGAAAGTAAATAAGTAAAAGTATTATATTAAGTTTTAAATCGGGTTTCATTATAAATATAGGGTGCCCGATTTAATTATATACATAATCATAAAAATGATTGTGTTTTATTTAACAAAGTGAGAAGGGGTTATGTATGAAGAAGAGTAGGGTTTGTCAATTATTAGATATAGAATATCCTATATTTCAAGGTGGGATGGCTTGGATTGCAGATGCATCTTTAGCAGCAGCTGTAAGTGAAGCAGGTGGCCTTGGAATTATTACAGGAACAGCACCAACTGACTGGGTTAGAGATGAAATAAGGAAGGCTAAAAAGCTAACTAATAAGCCCTTTGGTGTAAATATCATGCTTATGGATGTACATGCAGATGAAATAGCTAAAATGGTATGTGAAGAAGGAGTTAAAGTTGTAACAACTGGTGCTGGAAGTCCAGGGAAGTATATGGAGATGTGGAAAGCACATGGAGTAAAAGTTATTCCTGTTGTAGCTTCAGTAGCATTAGCTAAAAGAATGGAAAAGGCAGGGGCAGATGCTATTATAGCAGAGGGAACAGAATCAGGTGGTCATGTTGGACAATTAACAACTATGGCATTAGTACCTCAAGTAGTTGATGCAGTAAATATTCCAGTTTTAGCTGCAGGAGGAATAGGAGATGGAAGAGGTGTTGCAGCTAGCTTTATGCTAGGTGCAGAAGGTGTTCAATTAGGAACAAGATTTTTAGTAGCTAAAGAATGTACAGTACATCAAAATTATAAGAATAGAGTAATTAAAGCAAAGGATATTGATACAGAAGTTACAGGAAGATCTACAGGGCATCCAATAAGAGTTATTAAAAATAAGTTAACTAGAGAATTTATGAAGCTTGAAAAAGAAGGAGCTTCAGTTGAACAGCTGGAGGAACTAGGAAGAGGATGCCTTTCTAAAGCTGTTAAAGGTGATGTGGATTTTGGATCTGTAATGGCAGGCCAAATTTCAGGATTAATAAATAAAGAACAAAGCTGTAAAGAAATTATTGAAGAGATCATGAAGGAAGTTTCAGACATATTCCAAGTTTTTGGAGGTAACAATGAATAGCAAGAAGGTAGCATTTTTATTTTCAGGTCAAGGAGCTCAATACGTTGGAATGGGAAAAGAGTTATATGAAAGTATTCCAGAGTGTAAAGAAATCTTTGATAATGGAGAAAAAATACTAGAAATATCTATTAAAGATTTAATATTTAATGGACCAGAAGAAAAGCTTATGGAAACTGAACTAGCTCAACCTGCAATATTACTTACATCATTAGCAGCATTGAAAGCACTGGAGGTTAATGGTGTTGAAGCAGAATATGCAACAGGACTTTCACTAGGAGAATATGCAGCCTTAATTTATGGTGGAGCTTTATCCTTTGAAGATGGTTTAAAGCTTATTAAAGAGAGAGGAAGAATTATGGGCTCTGCCTTACCTAAGGGGTTAGGTAAAATGGCTGCAATAATGAGATTAGATAATGAGAAAGTTCAGGAACTTTTATATAGAGCAAGTGAATATGGAGTTTGTGAGGTTGCAAATTATAATTGCCCAGGGCAAGTAGCCATAGCAGGCGAAAATGAGGCTATAGATAAGGCTGTTGAAATAGCTCAAGAATTAGGGGGAAGAGCAGTTTTACTTAAGGTAAGTGGACCATTCCATAGTTCATTATTAAAAGAGGCTAGTGAGGAGTTTTATGAAGCTATAAAAAAGGTAGACATTAAAAATGTAAAGAAAACTATTTATTCTAACGTTAAAGGATTGCCCTATGAAGAGGAAGATGATATTAGATTTATTTTAAAAAAGCATATTATGTCATCTGTTTATTTTGAGAATGAAATTGAGGATATGCTTAATAAAGGGGTTAATACATTTGTAGAAGTAGGTCCAGGTAAAGCGTTAAGGGGATTTGTAAAAAAGATAGATAAAAATTCAAGACTACTTAATGTAGAAGATATGAAATCTTTAAATAATACTTTAAATGAGTTAAAAGAATGTAGGTAGGAGGCATAAATGTTAAAGGGAAAATGTGCAGTTGTTACAGGAGCTGCAAAAGGTATTGGCAAAGCTATTGCCTTAAAACTAGCAAGTTCAGGAGTAAATATAGTTTTAAATTATAGAAGTAGCGAAGATAAGGCTATAGAAACAGAAAAAGAAATTTTGAGTTTAGGGGTGGAGGTATTAAGAGTTAAAGGTGATATAAGTAAACTAAATGATGTAGAGAATTTAATAGATTGTGCTAAAAAGAAATTTGGTAAGATTGATATTATGGTTAATAATGCTGGAATTACAAAGGATACATTATTATTAAGAATGAAAGAAGAAGACTTTGATTCTGTAATAAATGTAAATTTAAAAGGTGTATTTAATTGTTTAAAGGCTATAACACCTGTTATGGTAAAGCAAAAAGATGGGAAAATAATTAATCTTTCTTCTGTAGTAGGTTTAGTTGGAAATGCAGGGCAAGTTAATTATGCTGCATCAAAGGCAGGAGTTATTGGAATGACAAAATCTCTTGCAAAGGAAATAGGATCTAGAGGAATAACTGTAAATGCAGTAGCACCAGGTTTTATTGAAACAGATATGACTAATGTACTAGGAGATAAGTTTAAAGAAGAAGCAAAAAAGAGTATTCCTTTAAAAAGATTAGGAAAAGCAGAAGATGTGGCAGAAGTTGTAGCTTTCTTAGCTAGTGATAGTGCTAATTATATAACAGGGCAAGTGATCCATGTTGATGGTGGAATGGTAATGTAGTGGAGGGTGTTATGAGTAGAAAAGTTGTTGTAACTGGAATGGGAGCTATTACTCCTATAGGAAATAATGTTGAAGAGTATTGGAATAGCCTTAAGAATGGAAGAAGCGGTATTGACTATATAAAAAACATTGATACATCAACTATAGATGTAAAAATAGGAGCAGAAGTTAAAGACTTTTATCCGGAAGAGGTTATACCAAAGAAGGAAGTAAGAAGATTAGATAAGTTTTCACAATTTGTACTGTATGCAGCTGATGAGGCCATAAAGTCATCTGGATTAGATATAGAAAATATTAATAGTAAAAGATTTGGAGTATATGTTGGATCAGGAATTGGCGGTTTTATGACTATGGAAAGTGAAACTGAAAAAATAGCTATAGGAAAATCTAAAAGAGTTTCACCGTTTTTTGTACCAATGACTATCATAAATCTTGGAGCAGGTAACATTGCTATAAAATATGGAGCTAAGGGACCATGTACATCAATGGTTACAGCATGTGCAACTGGTAATAATAATATAGGTGAGGCGTTTAGATTAATAAAAGATGGATATGCAGATGTAATGCTTGCAGGGAGTGGAGAAGCTCCAATTACGAAAATGGGGGTTGCTGGATTTGCTAGCATGAAAGCACTAAATTCTAATAATGATATTTCTAGGGCATCCATTCCTTTCGATAAAGATAGAAGTGGTTTTGTAATTGGTGAAGGGGGAGCTGTGTTAGTACTAGAGTCAGAAGAACATGCTGTATCTAGAGGAGCAAAAATCCTAGCTGAGATTGTAGGCTATGGTAGTACTTGTGACGCTTATCACATTACATGCCCACATCCAGAAGGAGAAGGTGCAGCTGATGCTATGATAGAAGCAATTGAAGAAGCTGGAATAGAAAGAAATGAAGTTTCGTATATAAATGCTCATGGTACATCAACACCTTTAAATGATAAGTATGAAACATATGCTATTAAAAGAGTATTTAATGATTATGCATACAATATACCTGTTTCATCAACAAAGTCAATGACAGGACATCTACTAGGGGGAGCTGGTTCTATAGAGGCTGTTGCATGTATTAAGGCACTTCAAGAGGGATTTATACCTCCTACTATAGGGCTAGAAAATGTAGATGAAGAATTAGATTTAGATTATGTACCCAATAAGGGAAGAGAAAAGGAACTGAAATATGTTCTTTCAAATTCTCTAGGTTTTGGAGGCCACAATGCTACTTTACTATTTAAGAAGTGGGAGTAGGGTTTAGGAGGTTTTATTATGAATTTTAAAGAGGTTAAAGAGTTAATTGAGTTAATAAATTCATCGCAATTAGCATACTTTGAGATAGAAACTGATGACGGACATATAAAAATGGATAAATCATTAAATAGAAATATTGTCTCAGAAGAAAAGGATAAAGAGGTTGTTACAAAAGAGTTACCAATTAGTCAAGGGGAATTAAATAATAGTATATCAGTAAATGTTGCTACAGATGGAAGTGAAATAAAGGTAGAAGAAAAGGATGAAGATTTAAAAGTTATTAAGTCTCCAATGGTTGGTACTTTTTATAGTGCTTCATCTCCAGATAGTAAGGCTTTTGTATCTGAAGGAAAAGAAGTTTCTAAGGGTGATGTACTATGTATAATAGAAGCTATGAAACTTATGAATGAAATTGAAAGTGATGTAAATGGAGTAGTAAAAGAGATATTAGTAAGAGATGGCGAAATGGTGGAATATGGGCAACCATTATTTAAGGTAAAGGAGATATAAAAGATGATGGACATAAATGAAATTAGAGAAATTTTACCTCATAGATATCCCTTCCTTTTAGTAGATAGAGTTACTGAAGTGGTTGAAGGTAAAAGTATAAAAGGATATAAAAATGTAACCATAAATGATCAATTTTTTCAAGGACATTTTCCAGAAAAACCTATAATGCCAGGTGTGTTAATATTAGAGGCTCTAGCTCAATTAGGTGCAGTTTCAATATTAAGTATGGATGAATTTAAAGGGAAAATACCTATGTTTGCTGGTGCAGATAAAGTTAAATGGAGAAAGCCAGTAGTACCAGGTGATAGATTAGATTTAAGCTGTGAAATTATTAAGTTAAGAGGACCAATAGGAATAGGAAAGGCAGTAGCTACTGTCGATGGGAAAAAGGTTTGTGAAGCAGAAATAATGTTTGCTATAGGATAGGTGATAAGGATGTTTAAGAAAGTACTTATTGCAAATAGAGGAGAAATAGCTGTTAGAATAATAAGAGCTTGTAGAGAGCTTGGTATTTTAACGGTAGCAGTATATTCAGAAATTGATAAAGAGGCTCTTCATACTCAACTAGCAGATGAAGCAGTATGCATAGGACCAGCATCCGCTAAGGATAGTTATTTAAATATAACTAATATATTAAGTGCATGTGTACTTACAGGTGCAGATGCTATACATCCAGGCTTTGGCTTTTTATCGGAGAACGCTAAATTTGCTAAGATGTGCAAGGAGTGTAATATAAAATTTATAGGTCCTGATTATACTTCAATTGAGTTAATGGGAAATAAGGCTAAGGCAAGAGAAGTAATGAAAGATGCCAATGTACCTGTTGTACCTGGCTTTGAAGGTATTATTGAAAGTGAAGAACATGTTTTCTATATTGCGGAGGAAATAGGTTATCCGGTAATGATAAAAGCATCAGCAGGTGGTGGAGGAAAAGGTATTAGAATAGCCTTCAATGAAAGAGAGTTAAGAAGAGCTTATAATACAGCAAAAGCAGAAGCTAAAGCATGCTTTGGAGATGATAGATTATATATTGAAAAATATGTACAAAATCCAAGACATATAGAATTTCAAATTTTAGCAGATAATTATGGAAATGTAATACATTTAAATGAAAGAGAATGCTCTCTTCAAAGAAAGAATCAAAAAGTACTAGAAGAAGCACCATCAACATTTTTAACTTCAGCTTTAAGAAGTGAGATGGGAGAAATTGCGAAAAGAGCAGCTAAGGCTGTTAATTATAAAAATGTAGGAACAATAGAGTTCTTAGTAGATAAGGATTGTAATTATTACTTCATGGAAATGAACACAAGAATACAAGTAGAGCATCCTATAACAGAAATGATAACAGGGATAGACCTTGTGAAGGAACAATTAAAAATTGCATCAGGATTAGAATTAGAGTTAAATCAAGATGATATTAAAATTAAAGGTCATGCTATAGAATGCAGAATTAATGCAGAAGATCCAGATAGAGATTTTATGCCTTGTCCTGGAAAAATTACAGAATTGTATGTTCCTGGAGGAAGAGGAGTAAGACTAGATTCAGCTATTTACTGTGGTTATAAAATTCCACATTGTTATGATTCAATGTTAGCTAAGCTAATTTCATTTGGTAAAGATAGAGAAGAGGCTATAACAATAATGAAAAGAGCTTTAGGAGAGTTTGGCGTAGGTGGAGTAAAAACAAATGTGGATTTTCAATTTTCTTTATTAGAAATGGATGAAGTTGTTAGAGGGGAGTATGATACCTCTTTCTTAGAAAAAGTGATGGTGAAGAGAAATGCTTAAGGATTTATTTAAGAAAAATAAATACGGAACAGTAAAAAGTGTGAATGTAGAGGTAGAAGAAAAACCTAATATACCATCTGGGATGTGGTTAAAATGTGATAAGTGTGGAAGTATTATTTATAAAGAAGACTTAAAAGCAAACCTTTATGTTTGTAATAGTTGTAATAACCACTTAAGATTAAAAGCAAGAACTAGAATTGATTTTCTGCTTGATAATGGAAGTTTTAAAGAGATGGGAGAAGATATTAAAACAAACAATCCTATTAATTTTCATGGCTATGAAGAAAAACTTCAAAAAAGTAGGGAAAAAACTGATAGTAGTGAAGCAGTTATTACAGGTATTGGTAAAATTAATGGTGTAGCTGTAGCTATAGCTGTCATGGATAGCTATTTTATGATGGGAAGTATGGGAACTGTAGTAGGTGAAAGAATTACATCATTAATTGAATGTGCTACAGAAAGAAAGCTTCCATTAATTATATTTACAACTTCTGGAGGAGCTAGAATGCAGGAGGGTATTTTTTCTTTGATGCAGATGGCTAAAATTAGTGCAGCAATAGGAAAGCATGATGATGCAGGTTTGTTATATATAACAGTACTAACTAATCCAACAACAGGAGGAGTAACTGCAAGTTTTGCTATGGAAGGTGATATTATTTTAAGTGAACCAGGAACATTAGTTGGATTTGCAGGAAGAAGAGTAATTGAAAACACCATTAGAGAAACACTTCCAGATGATTTTCAAAAGTCTGAATTCTTGTTAGAAAAAGGTTTTGTAGATTCTATAGTCAATAGAAAGGATCTTAGAAAGATGCTTTATAAGCTTCTTTTAATGCATGAGGTGAGTAACAATGGCTAGAGATACAATTAAAACCATGTCAGCATGGGATAAGGTAGTAATTGCAAGACATAAGGATAGACCTACAGGAGGGTTTTACATTGAAAATATTTTTAGTGATTTTATAGAACTACATGGAGATAGATATTTTGGAGATGATAATGCAGTAATTGGGGGAATAGGTTTTCTAGAAGGAATTCCTGTTACAATTATTGCAATAACTAAAGGGTCTAACACTAAAGAAAATATAGAAAGAAATTTTGGAATGCCTAAACCAGAAGGTTATAGAAAGGCATTAAGACTAATGAAGGAAGCTGAAAAATTTAATAGAACTGTTATTTGCTTTGTAGATACCCCAGGAGCTTTTTGTGGAGTTGATGCAGAAGAAAGAGGGCAGGGAGAGGCAATTGCAAAGAATTTATTAGAAATGAGTAGACTAAAAACTCCTATTATAACTGTTCTTTTAGGGGAAAGTGGAAGTGGAGGAGCTTTAGCGCTAGCAGTTGCAGATAGAATTATTATGCTAGAGCATTCTATATATTCTATTCTATCACCAGAAGGTTTTGCATCTATTTTGTGGAAGGATGGTAGTAAAGCTAAGGAAGCAGCAGAAGTTATGAAGATAACAGCGCAGGATTTAATAGATTATAATATTGTAGATAAAGTTATTAATGAACCTAATGGAGGTGCTCACAAGAATCCACTTAAAATGGCAGCAGCTATAAAAAGGGAACTTGTAGAAGAGGTATATTCATTAAGATATAAAGATATGAAAGAAATACTAACTAATAGATATGAAAAATTTAGAAAAATGGGAAGATAGTTAAAGAGGATGAGTATTTAATATGCTTATCCTCTTTAATTTATAAGAGATTTATTAATAAAATATTAAAAATATAAAATTCAAATATTATCAAATATATGGTATTATTATAATGAAAATATATAAGAATAAAAAAGGATGATGATATGGACGTTGAGCTGAGGAGTAAGGTAGACTTACTTTCTGATAATTATAATGATATTAGAAAGGCATTAAGGTGGGATGGAAATCTTCTTAATCACTTTGAGGCATTGCTATATGTTAGGACAGATAAAGAGTTTTCTTTAGAGAAAATAAAAGAAGTTAGAAAGTATTTAGATAGTAGAAAACTACCTTATCCTTTTAAAGGGGTATTTAATAAAATCTGCTCTATTATGTTAGATGATAGGGATGATTATGTACAAGTGTTTAATAATACATTATATGTATATGAAAGATTAATCCAAAATGGATTTAAAGGAAATAAGAAAGCTGCTTTTGCATCATTAATGCTTGCAAAAAGGTTTTCTGGTAAAGAATTAGACAATAGAATCAATAGAATAATTGATATAAATAGTAGTCTAAAAGATAATGATTATATAAGTTATGCAAATTTATCATGTACAAATAGAAGTATTTATAGAATAACAAAAGAACTTACAGAAATAGAAAATATATTGAAGGTAACAGGAAGAGAAATTTCTGTAGATATAAAAAGTTTTTCAACATTACTTATGATAGATGAAGATGATGTTGAAACAAAGGTTGAAAAAGCATTAAATATAATATGTAATATAAAATCAGAGCTATTCGAAATCCCAGGTAAGGCATATCCATTATTGGGACTAGCTACTATGTTAGTAGAAGATCCTGAAAGTTTTTGTGTAGAATTAAAGGATATTTATAATTCTTTGAAAAATACTAAGGAATATAGATATTTTATGCATAGAGATTTAAGGATAATAATTTCTTTAGGTTTATTACTAAATAAATATGTTGAGGAGCTAAAGGCTGATTTAATTGATATAAATGTAAGTGATGAAATTAATGTTTTCTTAGCAATAGAAGAATGTACAGTTTTTTCATTATCAGTTATATAAAAAATATTATACTTAGGATGGAGAATATAAAATGGCAAATCAAAATAGTACAGAAGTTGCGAGAATTGCTACCAGAATGGCAATTAGTAATAGAGATGAGGAAGAAATTTTAAAAGAAAGTTATTTTAAGCAAGGCGTAAAGGTTACGGCAGTTAATGTTGGTGGAAATATTAATGAATCAATTCATAAAATTCTTGAAAGAGCCTTAGTGGCATCTAAAAGGAATAACCTAATTAGAGATGAACATCTTCATGAAGGTGCAGTAATAGGTGCAACTAGAGATGCATTAATGCAAGTAAGTAATAGGGCAAATGCACAAAATGTAGGTGGAAAAATAGGTATAGCAAGAAAAGGAGAACATATTTCTGTATGTATTTTTTTAAGCATTGGGTTATTGCATTTAGATGAAGTTGTAATAGGAATAGGGCATAGGTCATTACCTGAATAATAAGATGCTTTTAAAAGAGAGTGCTAGCCACTCTCTTTTTTAATTCTTTAGGAAATTATATTTATTATTAAATGAGGATAACTTTAACTGTTTATTCATATATTAGTTAAATTTCTTCCTAAAGAATAAAATGCTATGCAATATTTTCCATAGGTAAGATTCAGAAGCTCTAATGAGTAAGTTCTATTTACCAAGTTTAAATTTGGTATATCACTTATGAATATAGGTGAAAAAAATCCACGGCTCCACAGTGGCATTGGGGATTTTTTATAATTAAAATAAAATTATATTTAAAAGTAGTGTTCTATATATGTTAAAAACTTAACATGAAAAAACGGGTTAAAACTGTTGACTACAGGGGTTTTAGCCATTATTATAAATATATTGTTAATAGTAATTATTAGGATATATTTTACATTGGTGGAAACGATTTAAAAGTGAATTATTTAATGATATTATGTCAAGAATATAAGTGGTATTTTAGATATGTGTCATTATAAGAAATAATAATTATTTAATGCTTTTATAGCATAAAAGATAATGAAGTTGGAGGAATTGAACATGAAGGTTTTAGTAATTAATTGTGGTAGTTCATCTTTAAAGTATCAATTAATTGATATGGAAACAGAGAACTCACTAGCACAAGGATTAGTTGAAAGAATTGGAATTGAAGGGTCAGTTTTAACACAAAAGGTTGAAGGAAAAGATAAGTATATAGTTAAAACTCCTATGAAGAATCATAAAGAAGCTATTGAAATAGTATTAAAGGCTTTAGTTGATGATGAACATGGTGTAATTAAGTCAATGGATGAAATTACTGCAGTTGGTCATAGAGTAGTTCATGGTGGAGAAAAATATGCTTCATCAGTATTAATAACTGAGGAAGTTAAGAAGTCAATTGAAGAGTGCTATAAGTTAGCTCCATTACATAACCCACCAAACATGATTGGTATAGAAGCATGTGAAGAGTTAATGCCAAATACACCAATGGTAGCAGTATTTGATACAGCATTCCATCAAACAATGCCAAAGGAAGCTTTCCTTTATGCATTACCATATGAATTATACTCTGAAAATGGAATAAGAAAATATGGATTCCATGGTACTTCACATATGTATGTATCAAATAAAGTTGCAGAAGTTATGGGTAAAGATATAAAAGATCTTAAGATAGTAACTTGTCATCTTGGAAATGGTGCATCTTTATGTGCAGTTAAAAATGGTGTTTCAATTGATACTACAATGGGATTCACACCACTTGATGGTATTGTAATGGGAACAAGATCAGGAAGTATAGACCCTGCAATAGTTTTATATTTAATAAATGAATTAAAATATTCAGCTGAAGATGTAAATACATTATTAAATAAGAAATCAGGTGTACTTGGAATTTCAGGTGTAAGTTCAGACTTTAGAGATATTGAAGATGCAGCAGCTAAAGGGGACGAAAGAGCTATACTTGCTTTAGATATATATCACTACAGAATTAGAACACAAATAGGAGCTTATGCAGCTGCTATGGGTGGTGTAGATGCTATAGTATTTACAGCTGGTGTTGGAGAAAATGGTCCTGAAACTAGAGAAGCTTGCCTAGAAGGTTTAGAATTCTTAGGAGTTAAGGTTGATAAAGAAAAGAATAATGTAAGAGGAAAAGTAAGAGAAATCTCTACTGAAGATTCTACAGTAAAAGCATTTGTTATACCAACTAATGAAGAATTAGTTATAGCAAGAGATACAAAGAATTTAGTAAAGTAGTTTTATTAGAGAAATAGTTCTATCAAATTTTGATAGGACTATTTTTTAGCGTCTAGGAAAATATAAAATTTTAATTTTCTATAAATCAAAGGGTTTATTAAAATTTCATATAAGAAAATATAGAATAAAAGATAATAATTTTATAATTTCCTTACATTCAGTAGGCGTGGGGGGATATTTGTTTTGATGTGACTTGGAGTGTAGCGACGGAACAAGCAAAATGAATATCCACTCCACTTTTTTTGTTAAAAAATAATATTTTACTTATTTAAGTAGTTCTTGTAAAATACTAACGTATGTATAAAGAAAGGAGTAGGGTTATGGATAATAGTATTTTAAATAATGTAGTATATCTTTATATTGATGCTACAACCTTCGATCCATTGTATTCAGAAATAATAAGAATAGATGGAGTAAAAGTAAAAGAAGGTAATGTTGAACTTTTCTCTACTTCCTTCAAGAATAAAGTACAAGATGTAAAAAAGTTAATATCGTTTATAGAAGTGCTCCCAATAATATGTGAGGATGCATCATTTACCAAAAGACTTTTAGAAAAATATATAAGTGATATAGATAATAAAATTTTAGATTTAAGGGAACTTTGTTCTATTTTAGAACCTTGGAGAAGAGATTATAGAGTTATAAGTTTAATAAAAGAAGTTACATCAATTGATTTTGAGAATATAAATAAAGCAAAAAATAGCCTTTATGTACTTAATGCATTTTTATGTAGATTGTGGGATAAGGAAGAAGGATATAATAAGAAAAAAATTAGCTTATATAATATATTAAAACTTGATTATAACATCCATGAAAAATGGGGATGGGCTGAATATTTACAGAGGCCACTATTTTTTAATTATAATGAATTTAATTATGTTAAATATGATAAAAAACAAGAAGTTGAAATTAAAGCTAATAAGAAGAAAATTCCTTATAATGAATTTGAAAAGTTATTAAGAAGGAAGGATATATGGGATAGAGGCGGTGAGTTCAATTATCAGTATAGAGAAGAGCAAGAGAAGTTTTCATTTAAGATAAGAGAAACCATTGAAAAGGAAGAACGTATATTTATAGAGGCACCAACAGGAAGTGGTAAGACTTTTGCATATTTGCTTATAGCAATACTTCAATGTTATAAGAACTTAAATACATATAAGGTTGAAGATGCATCTTTTATTATTTCTACAGATACTAAGGAGTTACAAAATCAACTTATAGATAGGGATATTCCTAATATATTAGAAATGCTTGGGTTAAGTGATAAGATAAATTTTGGATATATAAAAGGAAAAGGTAATTATTTATGTCCAGAACGATTAGCTAAAAATAGTGAAGTCACTGGTAACTTAATAGATGATTTAAGAGAAATCTTTTTAAAAAGACTATGTGAAGATGGTGAGTATGGGGATGTTGAAAAAGTATCTCAGTTTGCCTTTAATTATTTTAATTTAGATGGGGATATAAATAAGTTTTTGTGTGATAGTGATGAGTGTAACTTAGATAGATGCTACAAAAAGTGCTATTTAAGAAATAGGTATAATGAATTGCCGCAAGAAAATATAACAGTTGTAAATCATTCTTTACTTGCTAGTTGGCCATATAGTGAAAAGAAAAAGATTACTCATCTTATAATAGATGAGGCTCATAATTTAATGGATAAGTGCTATGACTTTTTTGCAGATGAATTTGAATCTAAAGGGTTAGATGAACAACTAGAGTACTTATATGGAAAGGAACCTTCTATCTTTAGAATTTTAAATTATTTAAATGCATCTTTAGGATATAGGGAAGTACTAGATTTAGATAAATTGAAGTATTGGGTATCACAAATAAATTTAGATATTCAAGGTATATTGGCTTATTTAAATAATGTAGATCTACCTAATGATGAATATAACTTTAAGGTAGAATATGTCTTAGCTGAATCTCATATTAAGGAAAAGCTGAAGGGATTAGATGTATATATATCTAAGTTAAAAGAAAATATATATGCTTTATATTCAGTGTTAAATAAATATTTTAATAACATAACCTTAGAGGGGGAGGAGGGTAAGGAGGAACATGAATATAGGATGGTGACAAACTATATTTTAAAACTAAAGTCTTCCTTTGATACTCTAGATTCATTTATAGAACAGTCAGAAGGAAAAGGAAATATCGCAAAAGAGTTTGAGGTATCAAAAGATAATAGTTATTTTAGGATAAGAAATATACCATTAAACGTAGATGAATTATTTAATGAACAGATATTAAAAGATGTAAAAAGTGTTACATTCTTGTCTGCAACACTTAGAATTAATAATTCATTTTCAAGGATTAAGTCTATATTAGGTCAGGAAGAAGCAAAAGAGTGGGTGGTTCCACCTACGTTTAATTTAAGGGATAGAACTAGGATAATTACTTTAAAGGATATTGGAAAGTATAATAGTAGAGATTTTATAGAAAATTCTGCTCAATTTGTATATGAAATGGCTGTGAAGCTAAATGGTCATATACTAGTGCTATTTACTAATAATTTAAGAAAACAAGCTGTTGAGGATAGACTTAATGAACTTGTAAAAGGAAGTAAAATAGAGGTACATTCAAATAAAAAGGCTATAAGATATTTAAGTGATGAAGATAGACAGGTTATTATATTAGGAAGTAAGGGCTTTTTTGAAGGAATTGATTTACCTGGAGATGCATTAACAGCAGTAATTCTAGATAAGATACCAAATAAATCTATTGAAGATCCATTGTTAAAAGCAATAGTTAATTATAGAAATAAGGATTATAGATATGTTAACTATCCGCAACTTTGTATAAAAGTTAAACAAGTTTATGGAAGACTAATTAGAAGCACTACAGATTACGGCTATTTTTGTATTTTAGATGGAGGAACTAATAATAAAACTCTTTTTAGTTTGCAAAGGGATTTAGGTGGTCCAATTATTGAGAATGTTTCTAAGAAGGAAGTATTAAAAAGTGTAGAAAGGGATTATTATAGGTGGAATCTGGAGAACTTAAAATCTATTTGTAAAAGTATAAATAGAGAGGAATTTTATAATTCATTTATAGAAGAAAATAAGAAAAGAAAGTCTTTCTTTAAGATAAATGTTAATAATGGAAGATATGAAATTACAAATATGAATTTTAAGTTTACTAAATAGAAAAAGGAGGTGGAGGAATATATGTTTTTAAATGAGATGAGGAATAAAGATAATATAGGCGTTAAGTGGACAATATATTCAATTGTTTTTACCATAATCTGTTTTAACTTGGTGGCAATATTAACATTGTTTTTGGGTAATGCAAAAGTAATAGAAGAATCTAATATAGAGAGGCTTATAATAAATGGTGACATAATATTGGCTGTATTCTCATTAATATGCTGTTATACATTTTACTATATCTATAAAGAAGATGATATATTTATAATATGCCAAGTATATACAATGGTGACCATTGAGTTTATTGTAATTAATACATTTGGGAGTTATTGGGGAATAGAAATGAGAGATAGATTTATAACAATAACTGCTATATATTTGTATGAAGGTTTTCTGTTATCTTTTATAGTATATAAAAATAATATATTGTTTAAGTGTATATTAAATAATAAGTTATTATCCTGTATAGTTGTATCTATTTTATCCATATCAATAATATTTGCAGAAATAGGTAAAGTAATAAGTTATGAAGATGTAGTAATTGAAAGAATATTTTCTTATTTAATTTGTGGATTAATCATATTCCACTTTATACTTGTTTTTGTATTATTTAATAATAGTATAAAAACAAAAAGAATTATTTATTCTATATTTGGAGCAAGTATAAATATATTAACTGTAAAGAATTTATATATTTTTGTATTGTATAATAAATTACCTGGTAATATAAACTTGTTTGGATATGTATTAACATTTGTTGCTTTTTTAGTAATAATAATAGGTTTGTTCTATGAAATGATTTTTAGAATTAAAGAATCTGAGAAGTTGAAACGTAATCTAAATGTTTTTTATGCTGCAAATGAAAAAAATTTACAAAGTAACATTTTAGTATACAACGATAATTATAAAATTGTATATGCAAACGAGTTGGCAAGAGGAGTTATTGGTGAGGGCACAACTATAGAAGACCAGTATGATAGATTGGAGAAAATGTCTATATTTAACATAGATAAAGAAATTTCTAAAGATATAAAAAAGATAATTGAGTTAAAGGGCACTTACTCAAATGTACTGTATTTTAGTGATTTGAAGAAGTATTATGAGGTACACCTTCAAAAGATAGTAACAGATGATTCAAATTGGATAATAGGAAATTTTATAGATAAAACTGATGAATGTGAGGCTATATATAAGCTGAAAATAAGTGAAAATAGGCTTAAGAGTGTAACAGAAAATATATTAGATTTTATTATTACTATTGATATAAGTGGAAGAATTACTTTTGCTAATACCTCAGCTATAGAAAGTTTAGGCTTTAAAGTAGAGGAGGTAGTAGGGCATAACTATGGTGAGTTTTTCAAGAAATATGATGGAGAAGTATTTGGGATTAATAATATTAAAAATAGTGATATAATAAAACATAAAATATTATGCAAGAATGGTGAAAGTATAAGGGTAGAATCTGTTTTTAGACGAATTAGTAGTGACTTTCAAGCATATGTTGTTGTATCTAGAAGTTTAGAAATGAAGGAAGAATTAAAGTCCCTAAAAGTGAAGTATAACGAAATTAAAGAATATGATAAGATAAGAGGAGAGTTTTTTGCAAACTTATCTCATGAGGTTCGCACGCCTATAAATATTATTTATTCATGTCTTCAGTTGTTAAATAATCAAAAAAAGAATGGCTATGAATCTTTAGCTAAATACTATATTAAATATGAAAAAACTATTAGGCAAAATGCATTTAGATTGTTAAGATTGGTGAATAATCTTATAGATATTTCTAAAATAGATACAGGTGTAATGCAAATAAAAATTAAGAATGTAGATATTATTAGTCTAATTGAAAATATAACATTATCTACTGCTCCATATGTTGAAGAAAAAAATATAAATATAATGTTTGACACTTCAATAGAAGAGTTAATAGTAGGATGTGATCCTGAAAATATAGAAAGAGTTATGTTAAACCTTATTTCTAATTCTGTTAAATTTACTCCTAAGGGGGGCGAGATTTTCGTTGATATTCAAGTGGATGAAACTTGGGTATATGTAAGAGTGAAAGATACAGGAATAGGTATACCTATGCATTTAAAGGATGTAATATTTGAAAGATTTGTTCAAAGCAATAAATCATTTAGTAGGGAGAGAGAAGGAAGTGGAATAGGGTTAGCTTTAGTTAAAGATATAATTAGCAAACATAATGGGGAAGTTATGTTAGAAGATAGTTCAGAAATGGGAAGTATATTTTTATTTAAAATTCCTAATTTAGTTAGGGATGATGTGTGTCATGATGATGATAATAGAGCTGCTGAGACCGCAATACAAGAAAAGATTAATATAGAGTTTTCTGATATTTATGATATATAATAAAAAATAAAATTATATTACCTTTAGTAGGAGTGGAGGTATATTTGTTTTGATGTGACTTGGAGTTTGTGATGGAACGGTCAAAATAAATATCCTCCACCTTTTTTATATAGGTTATGAGGATGTATAATATTTTGTTAGAATTTCATAGATTGATTTAAGATTTGATATTCTCTTTTCATAATTACAATTGAAAGAACCTTGTCTATCCATTTTTACTGGATATCCACAATGCTTACGTATTCACAATATCCATAATACTTTTCTATTTCATAGTTACTCATTAGAGTTGAAGTTGTAACAATTAAAATATTTCTCATAAATTTTCCCAGCACTTTATAAATATATTTTAATTATACAATATATAGATAAAAGATTAAAATTTGTGGTAATATAATTAAGAAAAAAATAAAAGAGGTAGGAAAACATGATAAAAGGAATTGAAGAAAAAATACCTAATATTCATAAAAGTTGTTTTGTTGCAGAAAATGCAGCAGTTGTTGGAGATGTGGTAATTGGAGAAAATGCATCTATATGGTATGGGGTTTGTATAAGAAGTGATATGGATAAAACTATAATTGGTAAAAATACTAATATACAAGAAAATAGTACATTACATAATGATTTTGGAATTCCAACTATAGTTGGTGATGAGGTTACTATAGGACATAATTGTGTTATACATGGATGTAAAATTTCTAATAATGTTTTAATAGGTATGGGTTCTGTAATATTAAATGGAGCAGAAATTGGAGAAAATACTATTATAGGAGCTGGAAGCTTAGTAACTCAAAATAAGAAAATACCATCAGGTGTACTTTGTATGGGAAGTCCAGCAAAAGTAGTAAGAGAGTTAAGTGAAGAGGAAATAAAATCTATAAAAGAATCTTCCGTTCATTATATTGAAATGGCAAATATACATAAATAAGGAGTAATTAATATGTACGTAGCATTTGGAAATAGAGTTGTAGACAGTTTAGATTTTAAGAAATTAATTGAAGAAAATAGCAATTTTAAAATTTTAAAGGATATGTCTAAAGGAAGTAAGAGAGAAGATGTAGTAGCTTTAAATTTAAGTTTATCTGTTGATATTTTAAAGGAAATATTATCAGATGATTATGATATTAATGAACTAACAGAAGATGAACTATTTGAAGAATTATTAGGATTATTTACTGAACTTGGAACAGATTTGGAGGAGTTCATGCCAGATGATTCTGTTATTAATGTTGAAAGCTACAAATGGGATGAAAGCGATAATGATGTAAGGGGAATAATTGTTATAGTTCATGAAGAGTTTAGTGAAGGAAAACTTAAAGATATAACTAGAAGACTATTAACTCAAGTAGAATAGATTGTAATCATATAAAGAAGGGAGTCTTTAGTATGGAGATATTTACAATAGGTCATTCAAATTATGATGTAGACAGATTAATAGATATGCTAAGACGTTATAATATTAATTGTGTTGTAGATATTAGAGGTACTCCTTATTCTAAGTATAATATCCAATATAATAAAGAAACTATACAAAAAACTCTTGAAAGAGAAGGTTTTATATATATTTATATGGCAAAAGAGTTAGCTGCTAAGCGTATAAATAAAGTTTCTTACAATGATGAAGGGTATTCAGATTTTGAGAAAGTAGTTCAGGAAGAAGACTTTATAAATGGATTGGAAAGATTAAGAAATGGTTGTAAAAAAGGATATAGAATTGCATTGCTTGGAGCGATGCAAGATCCAATAAGGTGCCATAGAGCAATATTGGTTGGAAGATCCCTAAGAGATGCAGGATTTAAGGTTAAACATATTTTGCATGATTATTCTATAGGAAGTCAAGAAGATATTGAAAAATCTTTATTAGAAAAGTATTATAAATCTGGATATCAATTAACCTTAGACTCTTTAAATAGCAGTATTTCAGAAGAAGATATGATAAGAGAAGGATATAGACATGCTAATAAAGAAATTGGATATAGAATAGAGCATATAGGTGAAGATAGAAAAAAAAATTAGTGGTAGGGAGTCTACCACTTTTTATTATTATTTAGGGATAAATTTTTAAAATACCTATATCTAAAATAACTTGGGATAAATACAGGTAGTAAGTATAATAAACAATTAAAGAATTAAAAAAGACTTTTAACACAACCTAAATAGATTGTGCTAAAAGTCTCGTTACCCAATGGGTTATAAGGCCAGGCGCTAACGACCAGTATGTTGACCCTATAGTTATAACTACTCCCTTTTAACTATACTTTATACTATGCACTTAAGTAAAAATTGTGCTGTAAAAATAATTTTTTAAAAGAGGTTTTCTTATGAGAATAATGACATTTAATTTAAGATGTGATTTTATTTTAGATATTAATAACAGATGGACAAATCGAAAAGATATGGTAATAAATATTATAAAGAAATATAAGCCTGATATTATTGGAGTGCAAGAGTTAACAAATGTTATGCATAGAGAATTAGTGGATGCGTTAGATGAATATTATGTGGTCGGAACTCCAAGAAGTAAAAAAATGTTTGTAGAAAGAAATGATATATTTATCTCTAGAGAATTTCATGTAGAAGAATATAAAACTTTCTGGCTTTCTAATACTCCACAAAAAGTAAGTAGCTCTAGATGGTATTCTGTATTTCCTAGAATATGCACAGCTGCTGTGATAAGAGATGATAATGGGAATAAGTATAGAATATGTAATTCTCATTTGGATTTTTTGTTTACAAAATCAAGAGTATATGAAGTGAGGAAGATACTAAGTTTTATTGAAAATGAAGAAGATAAAGAAAATTTACCAACTATTCTTATGGGAGATTTTAATGCATCACCAAATTCTAAAGTTATAGAAGAAATAAGAAAATATAACTATAACAACAAAAAGTTTGTAGCAGTTCAGGACTATAAAAAAGAAATATATAATCATACTACAATGAGTAAGTTTAAAGGGAAAAGTAAAGGCATTCATATTGACTATATTTTTGTAACAGATAATTTATCAATTAAAAACACTGAAATATTAACATATAATGAAAATGGAAAGTATCCTTCAGATCATTATCCTCTAATTTCAGAAGTAGAATGATACAAACTATTGACAAACAACGATTATTAATTGATAATATAGTTGAGCATTCTACTCGGATTTGGAATGCTATAGATGTTATTTTGGAGGTTTAAGTTTTATGAAAGCATTTGTTGATGAAAATATTTGTATATCATGTGGTTTATGTGAAGGAACATGCTCAGAAGTTTTCTCATTAGATACTGGAATAGCAGTTGCAGGTGAAGTTGTAGATGGAACTGAAGATGCTGTAAGAGAAGCGTGTGAAAACTGCCCAGTAGCAGCAATATCTATAGAAGAATAAAAATAAAATTTTTTGTAGAAATTATATGTATAGAAAAGGAGTTGAGCATATGTCAAATATAGTATGTTTATGTAAAGGTGTTTCAGAAGAAACAATAGTTGAAGCAATAAAGAATGGTGCAAAAACTTTTGAAGAAGTAAGTGAAAAGACAGGAGCAGGTACTGGATTCTGTCATGCATCAAGATGTAAAGAAACTATTTTAAAATTAATAGATGAAAATAAGTAGTTTTTAGTAAATAATCCTAGTTTGGTTTTCAAACTAGGATTATTTTTTTGTATAATAAAATTAAGTAATAAAAGAAAGGATATATCATATGAAGAAAACTATAGGAATATTAGCACATGTAGATGCGGGAAAAACTACTTTTTCAGAGCAACTACTTTATCATACAAACAGTATAAGAACTAGAGGAAGAGTTGATTACAAAAATTCATATCTAGATAATCATAATATAGAGAGAGCACGTGGTATAACTGTATTTTCTCATGATGCTGTATTTAACATTGGTGAATCTACATATTATTTGTTAGATACCCCAGGTCATGTTGATTTTTCTACAGAAATGGAAAGAACTATATCAATGTTGGATTATGCCATATTAATAATTAGTGCAGTAGAAGGAATTCAAGGACATACAGAAACTGTATGGAATATATTAAAGAAAAATAAGGTTCCTACATTTATATTTATAAATAAGATAGATAGAGTAGGGGCAGAGGTAGAGAGGGTTATAAAAGAAATAAAAACTAACTTTTCTAATAAAATTTGTTTCATAGAAAATAGTTTAGAAGAGGAGCTAAGTGAAGAGATAGTTGAAAAAATTTCAGAAAATGATGAAGAGTTAATTGAAAAATATTTTAATGGTGAATATAGTAAAGATGAATGGATTAAGGCTTTAAGAAATCAAATAAAAGAGTGTAGAATTTACCCAGTATTTTCAGGTTCAGCTTTACAAGATATAGGTATGAAGGAGTTTATCTATGCTTTAGATAATCTAACATATACAAACTATAATAATGAAGGTGAATTTAAAGGTACTGTATATAAGGTGAAATATGATAAAGATAATAAAACAAGAATAACATTTATTAAATGTACTAATGGGAAGCTTAAAGTAAGAGATGAAATTAAATATAAAGACCAAAAAGATAAGGTTAGTAATATTAGAATTTATAATGGTGAAAAATTTAAGAGTGTTGATTCTGTAGATGCTGGAGATATATTTGGAGTTGCAGGGGTTACAGAACTATATCCAGGTGAGACTATAGGATATAAGAAAGAAAATATAGAATATGATTTTATTCCAATTATGGTATCAAAGGTAATATTTAATGATGATATAAATGCTAAAGAAGTATTTAGTTATTTCAAGATTTTAAATAGTGAAGACCCTTTATTAAATGTAACATGGGTGGAAGAGTTTGAAGAAATAAATGTTCATATAATGGGAAGGATTCAAACTGAAATTTTAAAGGAAATAGTTAAGGAAAGATTTAACTTAGATATTGAATTTGGTCCTTGTAATATTTTATATAAAGAAAGTATCACAGAAAAGGCTATTGGATCAGGCCATTTTGAACCATTAAGACATTATGCAGAAGTTCACCTATTAATGGAACCCAATATTAGGGACAAAGGAATAACATTTGAAAATAAGTGTCATAGTGATAATTTAAATATAGGACAGATGAATCTTATAAAAACACATTTATTTGAAAGAGAGCACAGAGGAATACTTACAGGTTCTCCAATTACTGATATAAAATTCACCTTATTAACAGGGAAAGCTCATTTGAAGCACACTAGTGGAGGAGATTTTAGAGAAGCTACTTATAGAGCAATAAGACAAGGGCTAGAACAGGTGGAAAATATTCTTTTAGAGCCATACTATAGGTTTAGAATTAGTGCAGATATAGAATACATGGGGAGAATTATTTCCGATATACAAAGATTAAGTGGAAGCTTTAATGCCCCAGAACAAAATGAAAATAAGGTAATTATACAGGGGAGAGGGCCAGTATCTACATTTATGGATTATAGTAATGAATTTAATGCATTTACAAAGGGAAAAGGTAGTATTAGTCTTATATATAATGGATACGATAAGTGTCATAACTGGGAAGATGTAATAGAAAATAGAGGATATAATAAAGATGCAGATATAGAATACACATCTACCTCAATTTTTTGCTCAAAAGGGCAAGGATATTTAGTTAAATGGGACAAGGTTAAAGAAGAAGTTCATTGTGATTTAGAAGGTTTAATTTAATAACTCACTTGTTATAAAAGAGGATAGACTAAGATGATTTCTTTCATCCTAGTCTATCCTCTTTTAACTATCTAGCTTCTTTATAAGCTTAATAGCAAGAGTTGGATCATATTCAATAATTAAGCTAAGTAGCTTTTTATAATTATTTAATTCATTTGATTCCTTAGTCATTGCTATTTCTGGATCTTTGGAATACGTATCTTGAAAATAATTGATAATTGATTTGTTAATAGAAAGAAAATATTCATTATCATTTATATCGGTTAAAGGTTCACACTTATTAATTATTAGGTTAACTATATCTTTTAAACAAGGTATCTGTTTAATTTTGTACATAGCTAGAATACCTTCACAAACAATTTCACTTTTAGTTAGATTATTATCCCAGCTATTTATAATGTCTTGAACTATGGTATACCTTTTTGATTGAAGAGATATATTTAATGTCTTATAAACTTTAGTTTCACTCATTTTAAAATCACCTCATTAATATTATTTATAAAAATATATGTAAAGTAAGTATATAAAATGATAAAAAATCTATATTAAATCTTAAGTGTTGCAATTTTATTATCCAGTTGATAAACTTTAAGTGAAAGTTACATTAAATTATAAGGAGTACTTAAAGATGAGAGTTAGTTATAGAAATCCTAAAGAGTTAGCTACAGCAGTAAAAGATGCAATTGATACTTATTTAGAAGATCTAATGTCTTATGAAGAATTAGAAAAAAAGATTTTAAAAATGATAGAAGTAAATGAAGAGAGATTAGTTAAGAATGGAAACGTTGATAGAAAGGTATCATTAGTTCTTGGAGAAGAGAGAGTTGACATTATTAACAAGATAATAAAGGATAATGAAAAATAAAAACTCACTCTTGGGAGTTTTTATTTTAAGACTGTTGACAAAGTGTCAGCAGTCTTTATTTATGTATAGAAAAGTATAAAATCTCAAAGCTATAAATTTGGTGGGTAAATATGTAAAAATATATAATTTTATATAAAAAGAAGGAGTTTTAGGTAAAATATTGAATATTTTATGTTGGAGGATGTTATTACTTAATAAGGGGGATGTAATGGGTAATGGTATAAAAGATATAAATTTAATTTTAGAAAAAGTAATAGAAGAAATAAATCAAGGTAAAGATAAAATATTTAATATCACAGAGAATTTAAAAAATGAGTTTGAAAATCAAAAGCATGAGTTAGAGATAATTTTATTTAATCTAAAGCAGATAATTAGAGAGGTAGATCAATTAGAAAAAAAGGATAAGGAGATGAGAAAGAAACTAGCTAAGGTTTCAGCTAACTTAAATGTATCTGATGAAGTAGTAAAGGAAGTTTATAACGAAGCTCTTGAAACTAAAGTGAGGTATATAACAAAACAAAAAGAAGAGCGTGAATTAAGAGTAAAAAGGGACAAACTTGAGATATCATTAAAAAACTATCTTAAAAACATTGAAGAAGCTGAAAGTGTTGTATGTCAAGTAAACGTAGTTTTAAATTATTTATGTGGTGATTTAGGCAAAACTGTTGCTAGTATAAATGAAAAGAATAATCAAGAAATGGTTATAAAGGTATTAGAAATACAGGAAGCAGAACGAGGACGAATAGCAAGAGATATTCATGATGGGCCAGCTCAATATTTAGCAAGTTCAATAATGAGAATAGACTTTTGCAAGAAAATATTGATAGAAGACTTGGAGAGGGGACTCCAAGAAATGGATGAGTTGAAAAGTACAGTAAAAAAAGCACTAATAGAAGTAAGAGGAATTATATTTGACTTAAGACCACCATATTTAGAAAAGCAAACTTTAGAGGAATCCATTCAAGATTTAATTGATACTTTTTCAGATGAAAGTAACGTAAATATAAGGTTTAAGATGCTAAATTACGATAAATGTAATGATACTATAGAAATAGGTGTCTATAGAATAGTACAAGAACTTATATGTAATGTAAAGAAGCATTCTAAGGCTAATTATGTAGATATTTTAATAGAAAAAGGAAAAGAGTACTTGTTTATTAATTTTATAGATGATGGAATAGGTTTTGATTTAGATGAGGTTGTACATGAATCAAAACTAAGAAAAATATCATATGGAATAGTAGGGATATTAGATAGAGTAGAAGGATTAGGTGGTAAGGTCGACATTAATTCTAGAATGAATAAGGGGACAAGGTATAAGATAAGGTTACCTATTTTAGGGGGAGTATTATAGATGATTAATATTGCAATAGCTGATGATCATGCTTTAATTAGGGAAGGCTTAAGCAAGATATTAAGTTATGAAAATGATTTAAACATAGTAGTAGAAAGTAGTAGTGGAGAGGACTTAATTAGGAAAATAGAAGGATTAGATGTTGATATTGTTCTTTTAGATATAAATATGTATGGTTTAGATGGAATAGAAACCTTAAAAATCATAAAGAAAAAGTGTGAAAAAATAAAAATTATTATTTTAACAGTTGAAAAACAAAGAAGAAAAATAAGGGAAGCAATGGATTTTGATGCTTCAGGATATGTATTAAAGGAATCAGCTGGAAGCGAAATAACTAATGCTATTAGAACAGTATATGCTGGTGGAAAATACATAGATAAATCATTGATAGATTCATTTATTAATGATGTAAATATTGAGGGGAGAAATAATTTACTTGATTCATTAACTAATAGAGAACTTAGAATTTTACTTGAAATATCTAATGGACTTAAAAATAAGGATATAGCAGAAAAGTTATATTTATCAGAAAAAACAATAAAGAATTATGTAACAACTATATTTAAAAAGATAGGAGTTGAAGATAGGGTTCATGCTACTATCTTTGCCATAAATAATAGTATAGAGGAATATTATAATAGAAGAGTATGTACAAAATAGAAAAAAGGAAAAAGGTCCTAAAAAAAAGGGACTTTTATCTACTTGCGTTTGGGAAAAATTACTATATAATTGAATTATAAAATTAATCTTGCGTTGTAGTTAATTCTCCCAGGATTAAGTACCTGTTTCCCCAAACGGGCAAGATAATTTTATAATGTTATATCGTTTGCAGTGTTTCGTAAAAAGGTGTAGATTTTTCTACATCTTTTTGCTTTATATAAGTAAGATATTGTTAAGTGCATTTTTTTATGTGATAATGTAGTAAATTGGAGGGGTGATTATGAGCTTAAAAGATGATGTAAGAGTTGACTTTTTGAAGGAGCAAAATAAAACAAGAGAGTTTGATAAAATAAGGGGTTTAAGTGATATTAGTGAAGAAAATGAATATTCTATTGATGATCAAACTTGGAATGACTTAAGTATGAATGATATATATGAGGAGATAGATAAAACATATTCCACTCCTGGAGAGCAGGTATTGTATTCTATTTTTAGAAATCCCTTAATGAGTGAGGAGAAACTTAATAAAAGAAGTGAATTAATAGATTATTTTATAGAAAATCAAGATTTAACTACAGAGATAAGATTTAATTTATTTAAGTTAGGGCATGATAAGAAAAATAGATTGTTAGAAATGATATCTGATAAATTACCTGTAAATAAGCAAAAGTATTGGCTATATAAGGTTCTAGGAAATTTTATTCCTATAGCATTAATTGCTTTAGCCTTTATTTTTAAAGAACCTAGACTAAATCTTTTATTATTAGTAAGTGTATTTGTAAATATAGAGATTAATAGAAAAGAGAGGGAGATAATTAAGTCTCATGGACTAAGTTATTTAAGTGATTTATTTATAACTAGTGAAAAGATCTGTAAAATTAAAGACCCTAAGATATCTCACTATGTTGAAAACTTAAAGTATAACTTAGAGAATATTAGTTATTTAAAAAAGGGTACTACAGTGATAAAATTTATTAATGCCTTTGGAGGAGTACTTGAGTTATTATCAATACCTTTTTTATTAGAAGAAACTACTTTCTATAAAATAAGTGACAAAATTGAAGAAAATGCAGGTGAAATATATAGAATTTATTATTTAATAGGTGAATTAGATGCTTTAACAGCTATAGCTAGCTATAAGGCTTGTAATAAAAGTAAACTATCAAAACCTAGATTCATTAATGAAAATAAATTAAAGGTTATAGATGGGGTACATCCTGTTTTAAAAAAGCCTGTGCCTAACTCAATAAGTATTGATGGTAAAGGAATAGTCCTTACAGGTACAAATATGTCTGGAAAATCTACTTTCTTAAGAATGCTTGGGGCAAATATAGTTCTAGCTCAAACTATGAATTTCGTTATGGCTAAAGAATATGAGGGATGTTTTTTAAATATAGTTTCATCTATTGCTCCTAAGGATGATATAAATGCTGGTAAAAGTTATTATTTGGCAGAAGCAGAGTCAATACTTAGGATAATTAAAGCTTTAGAAAAGGACGTAACTGTCTTCTGTCCAATTGATGAAATTTTTAGGGGAACAAATCCTATTGAAAGAATATCCTCTTCAGCAGAGATATTAAGTTATATTAATGAAAGAAATGCTATTGCAATTGTTGCTACTCATGACAGAGAATTAACAGATATGCTTAAAGATGAGTATGAATTCTATTACTTCAGCGAAGATATAGATGATAATACAGGATTAAGCTTTGATTACAAATTAAAGAAGGGGGTTTCTAAAACTAGAAATGCCATAAGACTTTTAGAGTATATCGGATATCCAAATGAGATTATACAAAAATCTTATAAGAAGTCAGAGGAATTAGAAAAGTATATATAGATTGATTATGTTGGTAGAAGGATAGGTTTATTATCCTTCTTTTATTTTTTAGTTCAATTTCATTTTACAATTAGTCAAAAATCCTAAGAACACAGATATGAAGGCGTTTTTAATAACTATGTTATTTCAAATATTTACATCGATTGGAGTTTTAATTAATTCTCAAAATACAACGTTTATAGAACATTTTATAGAATCAATTATGTTCATATTTATATTTTTGACACATATTTGCATCAAAGAATATTATCTAAAAAAGTAGAAATACCCTACTTTTTAGTTCATTTATTGATTTATGAATACTATATTTCATAAATCAAAATATAATTAATATTGTTTTTCAAAAAATACCTTTAGTAAATAAAAAAGGGGCTGTATCAAATTTTTTTGGATATAGTCCCTTTTTCAACAAACTGAAAAAGCATAAATCAAAAAGATTTATGCTTTTGTATAACGATTTATAAGGTACTCCATTAAATTTAAAGAGTTACCAAAAAAGTAATTTAAATTTTGATTTTCATGATCTATACCAGTGCTTCCACTTTCTACAATGAAGGAAAGGTCACTTTTGGCAGTGTAGCTACTGTGTTCTGTAGCTGTCAAAGCAATAACTTTACCACCATAAATCTTACATTCATCCATTTTGAGCAAACCGTTTTTGTTTTCGCCTGATTGAGAAAATGTAATTAAGGTATATGGTGTTTGATCTGACACCAAACTGATTTCCACACCTTCTAAATCAATAGCATAAATTTTTTTTAAGAGTAATTTACGATAAGTATAATTAACTAGATTTTGACAAAATCCTTCACCAAACAAGTAGATTTTTTTATTAGAAAAAGCATCATTAAAATAACTATCTATTTGATCCCAGTCTTGAGTTACACTCACAAAAGGCAAGTATTCCAATTGATTTGTAGACCTATGTGAAAATTCTTTTGAAAGGAAAAAAATGAGTTCTTTAAAATTATTAAAGCCTGCTCTTTTTGCTAAGCGACTGATTGAGGATTGTGAGGTATAGTTCATTTGTGCAACAGTACGAATGTCGATGATGGCTTTGCTTTTAATTGATTCTATAATGCTCTCTATTATTTTTTCATCTTCATCGCGAAAGTTACTGTTGGGAAACAAACGATTTAAATAGTAAATTTTGGACATAATATCACGCTCCTGTGAAAATATATTCATAAAATGAAAACGTAGCCATACTAGTGTATAAGCGTTGTTTACGTTTTTTTTATATAATATACTATTAACATAAAGAAAGCAAATACAATTGTATGAATATAGTTTCTTTAATAAATATGTTGAGCTGTTATAAAAGAATAGCTTAATAAAATCTAGATTTTATTGTTCTTTAAATTAAAAGATCGTCTTTAATGAAAGAGGGAGATTATGAAAAAAGTAATTATAAATGCTGATGATTTTGGATACTCTTCAGCGGTCAATCTAGGAATCATAAAAGCTTATAAAGAAGGGATTCTGACCTCTACAACTTTAATGGCAAATATGCCAGGATGTGATGAAGCTATTACGCTTGCTAAGGAAAACCCAGATCTTGGAGTAGGAGGTCATCTTGTTTTAACTTGTGGAAAACCTTTAACTAAAGGAGAGTCACTCATAGATGAAAACGGAGATTTTTATAGTCTAGCTGAATATAAAAAACATCGTAATGAAATGTGTGATGAAGAAATTTTTCAGGAATGGTCTCATCAAATAGATTATTTAATGGATCATGGACTTAAGCTGACTCATTTGGATAGTCATCATCATGCCCATACATTTCCTGAAAACTTGGAGATAACGAAAAGAATTGCAGATAAATATCATTTGTGTTTTAGAAATGTTTTTGAGTTAGAAGAAAATATAGAGTTACCTGTTCAGAAGGGAATTAAGGGGTTTCTAGATTTAATGGATCATTCAGCAATTCGTGACTTAACAATACCTTTTGAAGAAAACCGAATTAGATGTTTCGAGGAAGTTCAAGCAGTCCTTGATCAAGTTGAGGATAATGAGATAACAGAGCTTATGGTTCATCCAGCTTATGTAGATGAGATTCTGTATTTCAATTCTTCATTCAATATTCAAAGGATGAAGGAAGTATCAATTTTGTGTGACTCACAAATTAAGCAACTATTTGCAGATAATCAGATTGTTACATGTAGTTACAAAAATGTATAAGTATTTGTTGATTATTAACTTTTTTAAAAGTTGTAATAATTAAATTAATACTATTAAAGGGGGACATATATATGAAGGAGAAATTTGTTAAATCAGCTAGTATTTTTTCAAAAGCAATTATTCAGCCAGTAATGTTTATGGCGGTGACTGGAATTATTTTATCAGTTTGTGCAATTTTAAAACTGGAATTTATGCCAACCTTCACAAAAAATATTGGGGATTTTATCTTTAATATTTTATCTGGTGGTATGATTGGTCAACTAAGTGTTATATTTTGTGTAGGAATTGCTGCAGCATTAGCAAAACCAAAATATAAAACAGATGCGGCAATTTTAGGAATTATTACATTTTTAATATTTTTATATGCAAATAATTCTTGGTTAACAATTACGGATCGCTTGGCTGTTGCTGGAGAACAAGGACTTTATGGTACTGGACAAGGAATGGTCTTTGGTATTCAAGTAACTGATATGGGAGTTTTTCTAGGAATATCTTTAGGTGTGTTCGTAGGATGGATGGTCAATAAATTCGGAGAGATTAAGCTGCATAAGTATTTGTCACCATATGCTGGTACAAAGTCTGTTTACATCTTAATCGTATTTGCAACAATTCTGTTTGCAATAGGAATTACTTATGTTTGGCCAATGGTTAATTCAGCAGTTGAAGGAGTGGTTAAAACAACTACAACTGCGGGATCAGTAGGGTTCTTCTTCTATGGGTTCTTAAATCGTCTCCTTTTACCAGTAGGTTTACATCACTTTTTGTGGATGCCAATTTTTTATACTCCACTTGGTGGTATCGCAGAAATTGCTGGTCAAACGTATAACGGTGCATTTAATATCTGGTTAGCAGAATTAGGAAATGCAAGTCAAATTACAACAATGCATCCATCGATAGGTTATCTATCAAACTTTGGTTCAATTTCTTTACCAATTGGTATTGCCTTTGCAATTTGGAAAACAGCACGTCCAGAAAATAGGAAGAAGGTTGCTACAATTTTAATTCCAACTGTAACTACAGCTTTCTTGGCTGGTGTTACTGAGCCACTAGAATTTTTATTCTTGTTTTTATCACCAGTTTTATGGGTAGCACATGCTGTAGTATATGGATTGAGTTTATTCATTACAAACCTAGTAGGTATTGCTATTCAGTTTGATACAGGAATAAATATGATTATCAATAGTTTTGCAATTCCAACACGTTTAGGTCATCAATATTTAATTCCAGTAATCTTTATAGTAACTGCTGTTTTAGAGTATTTTGTCTTTAAAAAATTAATAGTGAAATTAAATATTCCAACATTAGGACGTGAAGGAGCCGAGGTTGTAAGTGAGCCAGTCCTTGATTCCATTGTAGGTAATTCTGATTCAGGATTTGAACCACAAATTCAAAATATCGTTGCTGGTTTAGGTGGTGCAGACAATATTGAAAGCATCATTAATTGCTACACAAGATTACGTGTTGATGTAAAAGATGAAAATAAAGTTGACATTAAAGTATTAAAAGAAAAGGTAAAGTCTTCTGGAATTGTTGATAAAGGTAAACACATCCAAATCGTCATTGGTATGGGTGTAGAACAAGAACGTGAAAAAGTTGAAGCTTATATAGATTATTTAAAAAAAGTACATGTATAAAGTAAGAAATAGTTTTTGAAAATTGGAGGAAGATAGAAAATGGGTAATAAATTTGTAATGGTTGGTGGCGGTTCTACTCAGTCACCTGGTATTTTAGAAGTTTTAAGAAAGCGTGCAAAAGAATTAAACTTAAGTGATTTAGTTTTATATGATATTGATGAAGAAAGAGTTTCTTTGCTTGGACAATATACGAAAATGTATTATAAGGAATTAGGCTCTAAAGTAAACGTTACATACACAACAAATGTTGATGAAGCTTTAAAAGGTGCTGATTTCTTATTTATGCAAATTCGTCCGGGTTTGAATAAACAAAGAGCTATTGATGAAAAAATATGTTTAAACAATGGTGTTGTTGGTCAAGAAACTTGTGGTTTAGGTGGATTCTCCTTTGCTATG
>NZ_JAHAIF010000099.1 GCF_018372875.1 Clostridium sp.
AATATCACTAAATGATTTTAGTCCACATAGATCACGTAGTATCTTCCTACCAAGGGTTGTAGCAGCGTCGCTGTACGGAATTTTTGCACTACTACATTTATATACCTTACACTTTTTTGATTTTTTATTAGCTTGAAATACTGTTAATGGTAAAGTTGCATTTATACTTTCCACAATTTCTTTTGGAATTATATTTCTATAAATTTTATCCACAGTATCAAAAAGTCTATTACTAAATTTCTCTGATAGTATCTTAGCCAAATTATCTGCACCATTAACAGACCAACTCATTTTTCTACCTTTCATTCTTTGAGCTAGTACATCACAAATATTATGTTCCATTGTTCCTAATGCTTTATATTCAATGCCTTCCGGTGGCGGAGGCATTTTTATATTATCCCTTAGCTTATAAGGTATTAAACCATCTCTATTACTAACAAGATAATCATACAATGTTACAAGCTTATTAAAAGCTTTCTCATTACCGTTATTTAGTATTAGTAGCTTAGTAATTGCTTCTAATCCCTCATCTACTTTTCCATCTCTAAAAAATCCAAGTAATTCTTTTTGGTCTTTCTTATCACTTACATTTCTTAATATTGCTTGGCTTATATGAAATGGATCTAATTGAAAGTGAATGTCTTGATCTTGGCATGTAGCTTTTATCCACTTTGCACCATCTCCATTTAATATTCTAGTTTGTATTTCATCAACATTATATTTTTCTGCTATTGTAGCTTCTGTTAACTTTTTAAAGTGTTTAACTGTATCAAAACTTGCACAAACTGTTTTATCAACAACGATATGTTCTTTTTTACGCCCTGGACGTAAAGTCCAGCCCGTATAAGATACAGCTAACTTGAGTTCTTTCTTTTTACTCTTTCCCTTTGGTTTATCTTTCCCTTGTATTGAAAGCCATACACCATCTTGTTCCTGAAATAGTACTGGCGTTTCCGTTTCACCTTTTAACAAACCATTATAATTTAATTCTATCTTTCTATTTTCTATCTCTTTAATCTTCTCTCCAACACTTTGAACAACATTCCAAACACCTTGTGCACTAATTTCCTGATTACACATTAACTTAATATTCTCAGCTGTTTTTCTAAAAGAAAGTTCCGAAACGTTAGTCAAAATTGTTTCTACAAGATTAATGGATACATTACCTATAGTGTCCATTCCTAGATATTCGTCCAAGAGATACTTAGTAGCCTTTTTACCATCTTCAAGCTTAAATTCATAGACACGTCTTGAATATTCTACATCTCCCATAATAGTTCGCAAACAAGTTTGCTTGCGTCCTTTATTCCTATAGATCTTAGTATCTCTTTCATTCATTAGTTTTTCATCTAAAACTTCAAGTATTTCTTTTAGAGCTTTACAAGCTTCACTACAAGCATATTTATAAATTTTTTTCTCTAAATCCTTGAAAGTCATTCCATTATCATTTAAACTTAATTCATACATAAATCTAACTCCATTCTATTTAGTCTAGTCAACTTAATTATAATGGATATTTATGTATATTGGGAGATGCTTTTGCATCTCCTTTTATTTTTATCTAGTTTTTATTACTATCTCTGCCTACTAAAATTATACTCTAAC
>NZ_JAHAIF010000025.1 GCF_018372875.1 Clostridium sp.
ACTTTAAATTTCTGATATTTAGGACTATTCGAGTCATCAAATACCACTTGTTTAAGTGGAATATGTTTTGAAATAAATAATAGTAATTTACCGATAATGCTAATTAAATATTGATTATATATAAGTAAATAAGTTATAATTGAATCCATGATAACGACAACCTTTCATTGTTGATTTTGTTTGGTAAGAGATTCAATTTTAACATAGAATTAGGGGGTCGTTGTTTTTTTATGCTAAAAAACTTTCGAAACCTTGATATATAAAGATTTAAAAAGAAAAGTAGTGTAAAAAAACTTTATACTAACCTTGTATAAAAGGAGGGGGATTTATGACTACCTTAAATCTATTAGAGGGAAAAGAACAAATTATTGAGGAATGCATACCATTAGTTAAGTACATAGCTTCACGTATCAGTTTAGGAAAAAACAAAAATATGGAATATGAAGATTTAGTTGGCTATGGAATGATTGGATTAATAGATGCTATTTCTAAATATGATGAAACTAAAGGTATGAAGTTTTCATCATATGCATCTATAAGAATAAGGGGAGCAATAATTGACGAAATAAGAAAGAATAGGCCTATATCTAAAGGAGCTATGGATAAGCTAAATAGATATAATGAAGCTGTAGAAGCTCTACAAAAAACACTTTGTAGGGAACCGTCAATTGATGAAATTGCAAAACATATGAATTTATTAATATGTGAAGTTGGAGAAATAGAAAATTACATAAACTATATATCAGTTGTTTCATTAGAAGAAATAGTATATTCTGACGATGAAGATATGACTATTATGGGAATTATTGAGGATAAAAATAGTCCAAGCCCTGAGCAAAGTTATGAAGAGAAGGAACAGATAGAGATTTTATCAAAAGCAATAGAATCTCTTAATGAAAAAGATAGAACAGTTTTAAATTTATATTACTATGAAAAGCTTACATTAAAAGAAATTGGAGCTGTTTTAGGAGTTTCTGAGTCAAGAGTGTGTCAATTACATAGTAGAGCTATAAGAAACTTAAGAGAAAAAATGCAAAAAATTAATTATTTGTAATGAGGGTGTGGAAATATGCCATTTATATTAATAGTTATAGGAGTTATTTTGGTGGTTTTAAACTATAAAGCTCTAAAAAAGGACGAAACTTCCTTTTGTGATATGTTAAAATACAAGCAGAAAGATATGACAGAAGTGGAAGTAGAGATAGGAGCTATAAGAAGAGATATAGCTGAAAGCTTAACAGAGCTTCAAAAAGAAATTTTAGATATTAAACAATATATTAATTTAAATAATAATATAGAAGATATTAAAGAAAACTTAGAAATAGACGAAGAATTAATTAGCAATAATTTAACGTCTATAGATGAGGAAGTAGACGTAATAAATGAAATAGATAATAAGAATAAAACAGCGGTTATAAGAGAATTAATTAGTCTAGGACTTAGTGATGAGGAGATTTGTGAAAAACTTTCTTTAGGTAAGGGGGAAGTATTATTAGTAAGGAATTTATACAAAAAATAAAGGAAGTATTTAACTTCCTATGTGATAAAAAAATCCTTATAGGAATTGGAATAGGATTAGTGTTAGGTACAAGCCTTATGCTTACATATGAATATAGTAATTCAATGACTGATGCTAAGATAGAGGAAAAAGCTAGAGGTCTAGGTATGCACACAGAGGATGAGTGTAAGGTGTTTTTTAAAGGGGATGAGAAAAATGATTAGAAGTTTATATACAGCTGTTTCCGGAATGATATCATTAGAGAACAAGCAAAGTACAATCACTAACAATATGGCTAATGCCAACACAATAGGTTATAAATCTGAAAACCTATCTATAAAAAGCTTTGATGAAGTATACATACAAAATAAAGATAAGATTGCTGCAGGTAAAAATGTTCCTCAAAGATTAGGATCATTAAGTTTAGGAGCAGAAATTGATACTGTAGAAACTGTATTTACTCAAGGTGCACTTAAAGATACTGGAAAGGTTACTGATTTTGCAATAAGTGGAAGAGGGTTTTTTACAGTTCAAAGAGGTAATGAAAGACTTTATACTAGAGATGGTAACTTTTTAGTTGGAAACGATGGGTTTTTAACAACTACTACAGGTGATAAAGTTTTAGGTGTAAATAAGTATACAGGAAATATGGAACCTATATATGTTGGAAATGATAATTTTTCTCTTGATAGAAATAATAATATTTCAGTAGGTGGAGTTGCTACTCATTCATTAGCGCTAGCTGATTTTCAGGACTATGGAAATTTACAAAGGATGGGAGATAACTACTTCAGAGGAGAAAACCCAATGTATAATACAGTAGTTACTGTAAGCCAAGGATTTGTTGAAGCATCTAATGTTAATATTACAAATGAAATGGTAAATATTATTACAAATCAAAGAAGTTTTGAAACAAATCAGAAGTTTGTATCAATGCTAGATGAAACTTTAAATAAAGCAGCAAATGATATTGGAAGAGTATAGGAGGACTAGGGAATGCTTAGAACAATTTGGACAAGTAAAACAGGGTTAAATGCTCAACAAGTTAAATTAGATACAATAAGTAATAACCTAGCTAACTCTGGCACAATGGGATATAAGAGAGTAGATGTAGGGTTTAAAGATTTACTTAATGAATCTTTAGACAGAAAAGGATATCCAGTAAATGATAAAGATGCATCTATGGGGACAGGAGTAAAAACTACAGAGTTATATAGAGATAATGCTCAAGGATTCTTAACAGATACAGGACTTTCAACAGATTTAAGTATAGATGGAGAAGGATATTTTAGATTAGTTCAACCAGATGGATCATATATTTATACTAGGGATGGTGCATTCCAAGTGGATAGTATGGGAAGACTTGTTGATACTAGAGGAAATAAAGTTTATATAGAATACATAAATGGTAGAAATGAGCAAAACACTACATTAAATGCAAGAAATCTTTTAATTGATACAAAAGGTGGAGTATATAATAGAGAGGGAGATACTTTTATAAAGATTGGAAATATTCCTTTATATACAGCAGTAGGAACAAATGCTTTTCAATCAGTAGGAGATAATTTATTCCTTCCAGGAGAAGATGTGAACATTCAAGTATCAACTAATGCAGAAATGTATCAAGGATTCTTGGAAGGTTCTAATGTAGATATTGTTACAGAATTTACAGATATGATTGTTACTCAAAGAGCATTTCAATTAAGCACTAAAGCAATGGAAAGTGCTGATGAGATGTGGGGAATGATTAATAATATGAGAAGATAAGATTGAAACTTTAGTTATGCTAAAGTTTCTTTTTGTTTTTTAAACATAAAGATCTGTTCAAAAGAATTATGATAATTTTAGTTTGAAAAGAAATATTTAAATATTGTTTTAAATACATAAAGAAATAAACATATAAATATATAAATATATAGTAAAAATGCGGGTTTGAAGAAATTTTAAAAGAAAGTTTTATTTCAAATAATTAAAAAACTGCCCAGAGGCAGTTTTTTACATTGTAGATATTACGTTTGTTAATGGTGGTATAACTTGCTTCTTTCTTGAAAGAACTCCAGGTAAGAAGGCAGTTGATGCTTCTAAAGTAACACTGAAAGTCTTTTCAACTATTTCAGGAGCCTTACCAGCTACTAAAATTTGAGAACCTTCATTTAATATGTCAGTTAGAAGAAGCATTACCATGCTGAAGGAATTTTCTTCAGCTTTTCTTTCCATATACTTTAGCATATCTTCTTTTAAAGGCATAAATCCTTCTATATCCATAGTGTTAACTTGAGCAACACCGATTTTTACTTCACCAATTGTAAATGGCTTGAAGTCTTGATTGAAGATTTGTTCAACTGTCTTTCCTTGTAATGAAGTACCAGCTTTGAACATTTCTTTAGCAAAAGCTTCAACATCACTTACTCCAGCAATTTCAGCTAATCTCTTGCAGATGTGCTTATCTTGTTCAGTACAAGTTGGGCTTCTGAATAATAATGTATCAGAAATTAAAGCACCCATTAATAGACCAGCAGCCTTCTTAGAAGGTCTTATACCATTTTCAAAGAAGCACTTAGCAACTATACTTGAAGTACTTCCAAGAGGTTCATTTCTGAAGTAAATTGGGTTGTTTGTTTGAATATCAGCAACTCTGTGGTGGTCGATGATTTCTAAGATTTCTGCTTCATCTAATCCATCTACAGATTGACCTCTTTCATTATGGTCAACTTGAATTACTTTCTTCTTATGATTAGAAATTAAATGATATCTAGAAATTAAACCTACTACTTTACCATCTGAATCAGTAACAGGGTAGCTTCTATATCTAGTTTCACTCATTTCCTTTCTAATATCTTCAACTAAATCATCAGTTGAGAAAGATACTATGTTTTCTATAGCCATAACATATCCTACAGGTATACTTTGAACTATTAGTCTTGAAGCTGTGAATGAATCATGAGGAGTGCTTATGATACATACTCCATTATTCTTAGCTTTTTCAAGTAATTCATCAGATACATTATGAGAACCTGTTATTATAACTAAAGAAACCTTAAGGTCAACTAAAGCTTCTTGAACTTCAGGTCTATCACCAACTATAGCAATATCACCCTCTTCAATTAATCCCTTCATGCTTTCTGGTTGCATAGCAGCAACACAAATCTTTCCAGGGAATTTTGGCTTATTACCATGGATGTATAATTCCTTTGCAGATAAAGTATCAACTATATTGTCTATAGAAGTATTACTTTTAGCTAGGATAACATTATCCCATATATCCATATATGAAGAAGTTAAGTTAGATACAGATAGCATACCTAATAAATGATCATTTGAATCAGCAACAGGAAGAGATTGGATGTTCTTATCTCTCATAATGTTCCAAGCCATCTTTAATGATATTTCAGGTGTAACAGGGTTGATATTATCTATCTTTAAATCTTCAACTTTTAACTTTACAGTTTCTAAATACTCAGGAGCTTCTGCACCAAAGTAATCTAAGATGAACTGAGTTTCTCTGCTAACATTACCTAATCTAACAGGTACAGCAGGAATTTCTCCAGTTTTGTTCTTAAATTCAGCATATGCGTAAGCTGCACAAATTGAATCTGAATCAGGATTTTTATGTCCAGTTACATAAATTACGTTTCTCAAAACTATTCCTCCTTTAGCTTAAAATTTTACTATTATATTTTAAGGCTAAACACGAAAAAAGTAAAGAAAAGAAGAAAATAGAGAAGTATAGTAGAAAAACATATTTATAATGAAATATTTAACAATATAAAAAATATAGTACATTTAAGATATGTGACCTTAATCATATAAGAGAATAGTGAATTATTATGATAGACGTTTTATTAAAAGAAAGTTCATAACAACCTTTAACTTTATTATGTTTTCTTGTGTTCTAACTTTAGTAAAGCAAAATATATATAATATAGAGTTTTGTTTAAGGAGGAAAAAGGGTGATACAGGAAAAGACAATAGTTCCGGGGTTAACAACACGAGAAGCAGAGAAGAGAATGAAGAACTTTGGATTAAATGAAATACAGCATAAAAAGAAAGCTTCACCAATAATGATTTTTTTATCTCAATTTAACGATTTTATGGTATGGGTATTATTAGGTGCCACCATTATTTCAGGTATTATGGGAGATACAGCAGATGCTATTACAATTATAATAATTGTTATAGTAAATGCAATTTTAGGATTTGTACAGGAATTTAGAACTGAAAAGTCTTTAGAAGCTTTGAAGAATTTAGCGGCACCAACTTGTAAGGTGTTTAGAGATGGAGGATTAAAGGTTATTAATTCTGCTTATCTAACAATAGGAGATGTTGTTGTACTTGAAGCTGGAGATAGAATTCCAGCAGATGGAGAATTTCTAGAAGGTTCATCAATAATGGTAGATGAATCCTTATTAACAGGAGAATCAGTTGGAGTTTCTAAGGATACAAATAAGAAAGAAAAGCGCAGTGGATACATGGGAACAACAATGCTAAAGGGAAAAGGATTATTTACAGTAACTAGCATTGGAATGGATACTGAAATGGGTAAGATAGCAAATCTTTTAGATAATATAAAAGAAGAAAAATCTCCTTTAAAAGAACGATTAGAATCATTAGGAAAAATATTAGTTGTTTTATGTCTTGTAATTTGTGCAGTTGTTACTATCTTGGGAATTATTAGAGGAAATGATATAACAGAGATGTTCTTACTTGGAGTAAGTTTAGCTGTAGCAGCAATTCCAGAAGGATTAGCAGCTATAGTAACAGTTTCATTAGCTCTTGGAGTTTCTAGAATGCTTAAGAGAAACGCATTAGTTAGAAAGCTTCCAGCTGTAGAAACATTAGGATGTACATCTGTTATTTGCTCTGATAAGACAGGTACATTAACACAAAATAAAATGACAGTTAAGGAAGTATATCTAAATGGAAAAGTATGTGAACTTGATAAGGAAAAGCTTACAGATTATACAATGTTAATGAAGTCGTTAGTATTATGTAATGATTGTAATTATGATTTTAATGTTAAAAATATAGATAAAGCATTACATGGTGATCCAACAGAAACAGCATTAGTAAAACTATTCTTTAAGGATACAAATATTCTTAAAGCTTTTATTGAAAAATCTGAGCGTGTATATGACATACCTTTTGATTCAACAAGAAAGATGATGTCTGTTATTATGAGGGAAAATGGAAAAGAATGTTGTTATGTTAAGGGGGCACCGGAAAGAGTTATCGAAAAATGCTCTTATGTATTAGAAAATAATAAGGTTAAGCCTCTAACATATCAAAAGAAGAAGCAAGTAGCTTCATTTATTGAGGCAATGTCTTCCAGAGCATTAAGATGTATTGCAGGTGCATATAAGGATGAAAACTTAACTAGGAGTGAAAAGTTAGAAGATGGATTGATATTCATAGGTGTTGCAGGTAGTATAGATCCACCAAGAGCTGAGGCTAGAGATGCTGTTCTTAGATGTAAACTTGCAGGTATTAAGCCTGTTATGATTACTGGTGATCATAAAAATACTGCTCTTGCAATAGCAAAGTCTTTAAACATATGTAATAATGATGATCAAGTTGTAACTGGTGAAGATATAGAAACCATGACAGATGATGAGTTGAAGAAAAAGGTTGAAAAGATAAGAGTTTTTGCTAGGGTATCACCTGATCATAAACTTAGAATTGTTAGGGCATTTAAACGAAATAGTAATGTTGTAGCAATGACTGGTGATGGTGTTAATGATGCTCCAGCTATTAAGGAAGCTGATATTGGAATATCCATGGGAATTTCAGGAACAGATGTAACTAAGGAAGCATCATCTATGATACTTATGGATGATAATTTTGCAACCATTGTATCGGCAGTAGAAGAGGGAAGAGTTATATATGATAATATTAGAAAGTTCATAAGGTACTTATTATCATGTAACTTAGGGGAAGTATTAACAATGTTCTTAGCATCGTTACTTACATTACCTAATCCTCTTTCGCCAATTCAGATTTTATTTGTAAACCTAGCAACTGATGGTTTACCAGCTATAGCTTTAGGGGTAGATCCTGCAGATAAGGATATAATGAGGCAAGCTCCTAGAGATAGAAAAGAAGGAATATTTGCTAGAGGATTAACTGAAAAGATTTTAGTACGTGGTTCCTTAATTGGAATTTGTACTTTATTATCATTTATGGTTGGAAGATATTATGGAATGAATTTAGAGACTTGTAGAACTTTAACCTTGGCTACATTAGTAATGTCACAATTATTCCATGTATTTGAATGTAGATCTGAAAGACATTCAATATTTGAAATAAAGTTATTTACTAATTTATATTTAGTTGGTGCAGTATCTTTTTCTATAATAATGTTATCGGCAATATTATATGTACCTTTTTTACAAGGAATATTCCATACAGTACCATTAATGCTTAACCAATGGATGATTGTATTATTCTTCTCTGGAATAATAGCATTTATAAATAGTATTTATTTGTTTATAAAAACAAAATAATTGCAATTAGGTTGAAGATAATTAAGAACTTATAAATATAAAAGCAAATCTTATTTTTAAGATTTGCTTTTATATTTAGATAACCTAAATTAAATCATCCACTCCATTAACTGTAGCTTGTTCATTTTCATTGATAGGAATAATTATGCACTTTTGTCCATCTATTATTTCAGATTTTATTTGAGGTACTTTTTCAGGTTTTACTTGAAGTATAACATCATACTCAGGATTATCTTCTTCTAAGTTAACATATTCTTCATCATTATTATCAGCAGCAACTTCTTTCTTAACTTCTTCAAGTCTAGTTTGAAGAATAGCTACTTGTTTTTCAAGATGCTCTTCCTTTTTTCTTTGTTCATTTGCTTTAAGTACTTTTGCATCAATTAAATTTTCTGCTAAAGGAAGGTCATCACCAAAGCTTTCAACATAAGATTCTTCAATTTTTGTAGTTGCTTCCTCAGGAACTCCACTTTCTATTAAAAGGTTTTGAATGTCTTTATTGGTTAGAGTTTTTGGCTCGCTATCTGTATCCTCATATATGGCATTATGTTCTTCAATCATAGCGTTTAGATTATCTTGTACTTCCATAAAAATTTTATCAGCTTTTTCTTCATCAGCATCAAGTGAATCTTTAATAATTGATTGGAAAGTTTCTTTTTGTATAGTAGCAGTTTGCTTTGAGGAGCAACCTAAAGCATTCTCCATTAATTCAGGATGTGGATCCTTAGCATTTTTTGTGTAGTACATTATAGAGTTAACATCTGTGCTACGGTCAATGAAAGCAGGGAAAACAAACCCATTAGTTGGAGGGTTAACAACCCAATCTCTAATACGTGCTTTAATTTTGTGCTCATCCTCATAGTATCTAAGGCCAGGTTCAGAAAGTGAAACTGGACAGATTGCACAAAGTACATATTCATATACTTCTTCAGATTCATCTAATTTTAAATTATCTTTGGTTTTAGTTATAACATCATAAGCATCGTGGAAAACAAGTATTAAAAAATTGCCAGTGTAATCATAACTATCTATGATAGAGTTATAAAAATCATCAAGAATAGAGTCATCTTTTAATTTACTATTCTTAAGTTGCAAAAGGGAAACTTGTTTTTCATTTATAAGATCTTCATTAAGTGGAAAGTTTAATTCTAAAATGTTATTTCCAATAGTTCCAGATAGAACTTTTCTAGCTATTTCTAAGAATTTAAAGTAATCATCTTCTTCTAAATTTAAAAATGTTTCTCTAAATTTTAGAATTACATTTTTTTCTCCATTAACATAACAACCACACATTTTAGTAAAAGTGCAATAATCCTTCTTTAAACGCTTTTTTAATTCAAGTATATCTTTTTTTCTCATCTACAAACCCCTCGTTTTACTATTTATATTGATTTTTTGAGTAAAAAAGAGCACCATTAAGTGCTCTTTTACTTATATCTCATTTTGTTAACTTGTTGTCTAGACTTCTTTATTTGAGAATGGTCTATTGGAATTAGATCCTTTTTAGCTGTTAAGTTAAGTATGTTTTGAATTTGAAGTATGTCAGCATCCTTCTTACCTTTAACTCCCTTAAGTCCCATAATCATAATCTTATGTCCCATGGATAAAGGAATGAAATCAACCTTTTTAAACCAACGCCATTTTTTGTATCTAGCTTTTATAACTGATTTTCCTACTTCTGGCTTTACAACTAAATCACAAACTAATTTATGAATAAAAATAAAGTTTTTTTCTTCAACTTTTACAGATACAACTGTACCACTCGCACTTGCTATTCTATCCCCATATTTTTCAAAATATGAATCTTGAAAATACTTATTGAACTTATCTTTAAAACCCATGACTAATCTCCTTTTATAAATAATTATGAATAATTCCTATAAATATATCTGTATTATACCATACATTTATTTTTTGTAAAATAATAAATCAGTAATCGTTTTAACAAAATTCAAAATAACAATTGTATAGTAAATAGAGAATATTTTAAAAATTCACACAAAAACTTTTAGAAAGGCAAAAAATATGATATTATGAAAATATGTAAAAAATATACAGAGGGGATATGGAAATGTGCTTAGGTTTAGTTATGAAAGTAATAAGTATAGATGATAAAGAAGCTTTATGTGATTATTTAGGAAATAGAAGAAAGATAAGAATTGATGTAATAAAAGATGTAGTATTAGGAGATTACTTGCTAGTTCATGCTGGTTTTGCAATAAGCAAGCTAAATAAGGAAGAAGGAGAGGAACGTTTAAATATTTTTAGGGAACTTGAAGAAAAGATTGGAGAAATAAGAAAATGAATAAGAAATTAATTTTGGAACTTAAGGAGGAGCTAGATAAGATAGAAAGCACTACAACATTTATGGAGGTATGTGGAACCCACACTATGGAAATTGGGAAAATGTCTTTAAGAAATTTCCTGGGAAATAAGGTTAAATTAATTTCTGGTCCAGGATGTCCTGTATGTGTAACTCCAAGTTTGTACATAGATTACATATATTCATTAGCTTTGAATAAAAATATATCAATAATAACTTATGGCGATATGTTAAGGGTTCCTGGGACAAGTCCTTTGATATCACTAGAAAAGGCAAGAGCTTTAGGTGGAGATATAAGATTAGTATATTCATCAGTGGATGCCATAGAAATAGCTAAAGAGGAAAAAAATAAGAATTTTGTGTTTTTAGGTATTGGTTTTGAAACTACAGTACCATCTACCTGTATCTTATTAGAGGAGATAATAAATAAAGGTATTAGTAATCTATTTATTTTGTCAATGCATAAGAGAGTTGAACCTGTAATGGAGAAACTTATGGAGGATAAAGAGCTTAAATTAGATGGATTCCTTTGTCCAGGTAATGTTGCAGTTATATTAGGAGAAAGAGATTTTGAATTCATTAAAGAATATGGACAATTAGGTGTAATAGCAGGATTTAAAGATGATGAAATTATAGAAGCTATTATAGAGCTTATAAAGAATAAGGGAAGTAAAAAAATAATTAATTGTTATAAAAGTTTTGTAAATAGAGAGGGAAATATTGTAGCAAAAGAGTTAATTAACAAATATTTCAAGGAATCACAATCATTATGGAGAGGGATTGGAAATATAGATAAAAGTGGATTAGTTTTAAGGGATGAATATAAAGAAAAGGATATACTAAATAAATTTCCTTTAGATGAAGAATTAAAGCTAATTACTAGGAGTAAAGAAAAGTATGTATGTAGATGTGGAGAAGTACTAAAGGGAAAAATATTACCTTGTGAATGTAGCTCTTTTAAAAGGGTGTGTACTCCAGCATTCCCCATAGGGCCATGTATGGTATCAAGTGAGGGAACTTGCGCAGCATATTACAAGTATGAAGGATAATAGAGGTGAAATTTATGGAAGATGTAATTACTCTTTCTCATGGAAGTGGTGGAGAGCAAAGTGAAAATTTAATAAAGAATGTAATATTACCTAAGGTTGGTAATAGTAAATTGAATATACTAGGGGATGGTGCAAGCTTGAATTTGGGAGGAGAAATTGCCTTTTCAACAGATAGTTTTGTTATTAATCCCCTTTTTTTCGTGGGTGGAGATATAGGAAAGCTTGCGGTTTGTGGAACCTGTAATGATTTATTAATGTGTGGAAGCATTCCTAAATATTTAAGTTTGGCATTAATAATTGAAGAGGGATTAAGTATAGAAAATTTAAATAGGATAATAGAATCTTTAAGTGAAACTGCGAAGATAGCAGGAGTAGAAATAGTAACTGGAGACACTAAGGTAGTTGAGAAGGGACATGGAGATGGAATATTTATTAATACTTCTGGAATAGGTATTAAAGTGGAAAACTTAAGGTTAGGAAAAGAAAGAATTAAGCCTGGAGATAAGGTGATAGTAACAGGAAATATAGGTGATCATGGCATATCCATTATGTGTGAAAGAAATAACTTTTTTCAAGGAGCAGTAAAATCAGATTGCGCTTATTTATATCCATTAGCTTCTATAATATTTGAATATGGTGACAAAATTAAGATTTTAAGAGATCCAACAAGGGGAGGAGTGGCAACGACATTAAATGAATTTGTAGATGGAACTAATTATTCTATTGAAATTCAAGAAGAAAGATTACCTTTTAGTGAGGGAGCTTTAGGAGCTAGTGAGATATTAGGTATAGATTTATTATACGCAGCAAATGAGGGGAAGGCTTTAATAGTTGTAGATGAAAGCATTGCAGAGGAACTTGTAGAAAAGCTAAGAAAGGTGGATTTAGGTAAGGAAGCTTCTATTATAGGAGAGGTTGTCTCTTATGAAAAGGAAAAGGTATTACTTAAAGGATCTTTAGGAGGGAGGAGAATTTTAAACAAATTGGCTTCAGATTTATTCCCAAGAATATGTTAAGAAAGAGGTGAGAAGAATGCATGACTTTAATGGGATTGAAATTAAAAAAGAAGACCTACTAGATAGTGTTAAATCTATGTATAAGGAAAAACGAAGGTTAGTTATGATTAATGGTTACATTAATGAAAATAAGGAAAATGTAGTTGCGTATAACTTTGATGTTAATGGCGATATAACAACTTACTTAGTAAAAGGGGAAGAAGTACTTCCATCTATAACTCCAATTTATTCAGCTTCAGCAAGGTGGGCAGAAGAGGAAATAGAGGAAATGATGAATATGAAGTTTGAGGGGTTAGATAGGTCTGGTAGATTATTTTTACCAGAAGAATTTAAAGATGGTGAAGGACAAATATTAGTTATGCCATTAAGTGAATTAAAGAAATATAAGGATAAATAAAAGGGGTGAGGTAAATGAGTTATGTTGTACCTTTAGGACCTTATCATCCAGCACTAGAAGAGCCTGTTCATGTAAAGCTTTTTACTGAGGGGGAAGAAATTAAGGATGCAAAGGTTTATATAGGATATAACCATAGAGGAATTGAAAAGTTATGTGAAGAAAGAAATCATATTCAAACAATTACACTTGTTGAAAGAGTTTGTGGTATATGTTCTCATTCTCATACTTTAGCTTATTGTTTAGCTGTAGAAAAAATAGCAGGAATGGAAGTTCCTAAAAGAGGAGATTACTTAAGGGTAATTACCTGTGAGCTTGAAAGACTACATTCTCATTTTTTATGGTTAGGTTTAGCGGCCCATATAATAGGGTTTGATTCATTGTTTATGATGTGTTTTGAAAAGAGAGAGAAGATAATGGACATGTTAGAAGCACTATCAGGAAATAGAGTTAACTATGCAATGAATATTATAGGTGGTGCAAGAAGAGATATTAATGAAGAAATTGAAAAGGATTTAAGAGAGAAGCTTAACATTTTAAAAGAAGATTTTAAAGCTATATTTGATATTTATGCTAACGATAAAACTGTAGCACTAAGAACTAAAGGAGTTGGAGTTTTAACAAACGAAGAGGCTTTTATATATGGAGCCTGTGGCCCACACGGAAGAGCATCAGGAATGAAGGATGATGTTAGAAAGGTTGATCCATATTGTTCTTATGATGATTTTGATTTTAAAGCTATAGTTCAAGCAGAAGGAGATGTATTCTCAAGAGCTGTTGTTAGATTACTAGAAATAGAAGAGAGTATAAAAATAATTGAACAAGCCTTAGATAATATGCCTGATACACCAATTAACTTAGGTATGAAAATGCCAAAGGTTCCAAAGGGAGAGTATTTCTCTAGAATTGAAGCACCTAGAGGTGAGGTATCATACTATGTTGTTTCTAATGGTGGACAAACTAATGGAAGAGTAAATATACATGTACCAACCTTTAAAAATGCAGCTACTGTACCAGTTATGCTTAAGGATAATACTATAGCAGATGCAGGTTTAATAGTTGCAAGTATAGACCCTTGTTTCTCTTGTTTGGATAGATAGATGCATGAATTGTCAGTTACTGAAGGTATCTTAAAAATATGCAAAGAGGAAGAAAAAAAGAATAATTTTAAAAGTATAAAAGAAATAAGAATAAAGGTTGGAGAATTAACAGGGTTAGTACCTAGCTGTATAGATTACTATTTTAATGTAATAAGTAAGGATACAGTAGCAGAAGGTGCAAAGTTAATTGTAGAAAAGCTTCCAATAAAAATAGAGTGTAGAGAATGCTTATATAAAGGGGAAATATCTAAGGGAAATTATACTTGTCCTAAATGTAATTCTTATAAGATAAAAATAAAGAATGGCAAGGAATTTTATGTAGACAGTTTGGAGGTTGAGTAATATGGAGATTAAGGTTGTTAAACAAATTATGGAGTGGAATGAAAATTGTCATAAAGAACTTCAAGATGAATTGAAAGAAAAGAAGGTATTTATGATTAACATAATGGGTTCTCCAGGAGCAGGAAAAACAACATTTATATTAGGTTTAATAGATGAACTTAAAAAATCAGGAATTAAAGTAGGGGTTATTGAAGGTGATATTGCAGGTAAAATAGATGCAGAAAAAATGGCTGAAAGAGGCATACCAGTAGTTCAATTAAATACAGATGGAGCTTGTCATATAGAAGCTATGTCCATAAAAAACATACTTCCACAATTTGATTTAGACCATTTAGATCTTATCATTATTGAAAATATAGGAAATCTTGTTTGCCCAGCAGAGTTTGATATAGGGGAAAGCCTTAAGGTAGCTTTACTAAGTATTCCAGAAGGTGACGACAAGGTTGAAAAGTATCCATTAATGTTTACAAGAGCAGATGCCTTAGTATTAACAAAGTATGACTTAATAAATTATTTTGAATTTAATAAGGAAAGAGTAGAGAAGAATGCATTAATGAGAAATGATGAGCTTAAGTTATTTAAGGTGAATTCTAAGAATGAAGAGGATATAAAGGAATTTAAAAATTGGCTTATTTCTAAAATTGAGGAATAGGGGGAAAGGATATGAGAAATAAAAAGGGTATTTTTGCAACTTCCCTTTTTGCTTTTGTATTTTGGATTTTATTTGTGTTACAAGATATAAATATATTCAAAATTGATATCCAAGAAGTAATTGTTGGATTAATAGTATCTGTAATAATTGGGTATTTTACATGTCCACTTTTTATCAAGGAAGATGGAACTTGGCTATTCAAAGAAAATAGATTCTTTAAATTAATAGCTTATATACCTTTTTATACAGTAGCCTTAATGAAAGCGAATATTGATGTGGCAAAAAGAGCTTTATATAAAAACGTAAAGATAAATCCAGGTATAGTTAAAATTCCAACAGAGTTAGTATCAGATTATGGGTTATCAATGCTAGCAAATTCTATAACTTTAACACCTGGAACAATTGTTATGGACATTATAGAAGAGGACGGAAAAAATTATTTATATGTTCATTGGATAGACGTTGAAACTGAAGAAGAAGATAAAGCAGGAGAAATAATCAAGGGAGACTTTGAGAATAGAATAAGGGGGATTTTTAAATAATGGATATGGTTAATGATTTAATGATAGTTGCAATAATCCTCTCTCTCTTATCATTAGTACTTTTATATAGAGTATTTAGGGGCCCTCATATTATAGATAGAGTAGTGGCAGCAGACTGTATAGATATTATCTTAGGTGTTGTATTAATATTATTTGGTTGTATTGAAGAGAGAAGTTTGTTTGTGGACCTTGGTCTTATAATGACATTACTTGGCTTTATTGGTACTGTGCTTATTTCTAAGTATTTGGAGGGGAAAATATGATAGTGGTAAGAATTTTAATAGATTTACTATTTGCAGTTGGAATATTCTTTACCATAGCTGGAATCGTAGGAATGATTAGAATGCCAGATACCTATTGTAGACTACAATCATCAACTAATATTGCAACTATGGGAGCCTTACCAATTGCTCTTGGATGTGCTATATATGGGTTTGCTATTGGTAATTCTTCTTTAGGAATAAAGGCTTTAGTTATTATGTTCTTTTTAATTATAACTAACCCAGTGGCATCACATGCTATGACAAGAGCTGCGTATAAAACAAAGGCCAAATTATTTGAGAAGAATAAGTGTGATCACTATGGGAGGGATGAAGAGGATGAATAGTTTTACTATATTAAATACAATTATTATCCTTGGAATGATTATTGCAGCTGCATCCCTTTTATTTATTGAGGATTTATTACCATCAATAATAGCTATGTCAATTATGGGAAGTTTTTTAGCATTAGAGTTTTTACTATTAAAGGCGCCAGATGTAGCTTTGGCAGAGGCAGCAGTAGGAGCAATACTTACTCCAATAATCTTTATAGTTACCTTAAAGAAGGTAAAAGATAAGAAAGATAATAAGGAGGAAGAAAAATGAAGAAATCAATAGGAATTCTTTCTCTTTTAGTAATAACAGCTGCATTCATTTTTGTGGGATTTAAGATGGTGAATATGCCCTCCACTTATAATGGAGCAGCAGAAATTATAGTAAATGAAACTCAAGAGAAAACAGGAGCTATAAACTCTGTTACATCAATAGTATTTGATTTCAGAGGATATGATACTCTTGGAGAATCATTTGTTCTATTTACAGCAGTTTGTGGAGCCACAGCTGTTCTAAGAAAAAGAAGAGCTAAGGGGGTAGGAAATCATGAAGAAGAATAGAAAGCAAAAGGATATAATAATCCCTTCTTGTGCAGATTTAGTTATACCTATAACTCTTGTTCTTGGAGCATATATTATACTTCATGGACACTTAAGTCCAGGAGGTGGATTCCAAGGAGGAGTTTTACTTACAGGTGCTATTGCCATATTTTTTATAGCATATGGAAGAGATAAGGTATTAAAAACATTTCATTTAAATAGGTTAAAGACATCAGAGGATTTAGGTGCCTTAGCATTTGTTTTAGTAGCAACTTTAGGTGTTATATATGGAGCTGCCTTCTTTGGCAACGTAGTTTGGAAAGGAACTTTAGGTAAATTATTTTCTTCAGGAACAATATTCTTAATGAATTTTGCTGTAGGATATAAAGTTCTTGCAGGAATTGGAGTTCTTCTTCTTATAATGATAGGTACTTTAAAAGATGATGATGAGGAGGGGCTAGAGAATGATAATTAATTATATAGGAGCTTCTCTACTTATTATAATTGGACTAGCTTTAATTATTTTTAAGAAGAATCTTATAAAAATAGTTATAGGTATGGGAGTTATGGATTCAGGAATAAATCTATTGCTAATTACAATTGGATTTAGAACTGGTGGTACTGCACCTATATTTATAAGTGATTTAAAAGAGGGTGCTTTCTTTGTTGATCCTATTCCTCAAGCATTAACACTTACCTCTATAGTAATTGGAGCTTGTGTTACAGCTTTAGCATTATCTTTGATAATAAAGATAAAGGAAAGGTATGGAACCATAGAATCTGACAAGGTAAGGAGGCTTAAAGGATGAGTAATGATTATTCAGGATATCCTTTAATAGCTATACTTACACCTTTTGTATTAGCATTTATAATAGGTCTATTTAAGGAAAAATATATAAAGATAAAGAAAGCTATTGTTGTATTGGGATGTATAGCATCATTTATTATAACGGTGCTATTAATAAAGCCTGTATTTTTAGATGGAAAAATAATAACTTATTGGCTAGGAAATTGGAAGCCTGTAGATAATATTGCTATAGGTATAGGAATGGAGGTAGATGCTCTATCTCTATTTGTAGGTTTAATAATAACAGCAGCTTGTGCATTAAGTTCTATATATTCAATTAAATATATGAGCAAGGATGATGGACTAGGTAAGTACTATACACTATTTTTACTTTTAGCAGGTAGTATGATAGGTTTTGTATTTACTGGTGATTTATTTAATATGTATGTAATGCTTGAAATAATGACATTTGCAGCCATTGCACTAACAGCATTTAGAACTCAGAAGGATAAGGCTTTAGAAGCTGGATTTAAATATTTAGTAATTGGGGGACTAGGTTCTTCCCTAATTCTTATGGGAACAGCATTAATGTATGCTCAAACTCATACTTTAAATATTGCACAAATAGCTCTAGAGCTAAATAGTAGAGGAGAGAAATTTACTCCAGTAACAATTCTAGCTTTAGCATTATTACTAGTTGGATATGCAGTTAAATCCTTTATGGTTCCATGTCATACATGGCCACCTGATGCCCATATGTCAGCACCATCTTCAATTTCTATGTTACTTTCAGGAGTAATGAGTAAAACTGGTGTTTATGGGTTAATAAGAATATTATTTATGATATTTATGGTAAGTGGCAATAAGGCGTTAGCATACCTAGTAATGATATGGGGAGCTATAACCATGGTAGTAGGAGTTTCTATGGCACTTTTACAAACAGACTTTAAGAGACTTCTTGCATTCCACTCAGTATCTCAATTAGGTTATGTAATTACTGGTATAGGTGTAGGTTTAACTGCAGCAGATGGTATTGCAAATCTAGGACTTATGGGTGGATTATATCATATGGTTAATCATGCCTCCTTTAAGTGTTTATTGTTCCTGTGTGCAGGGGCAGTGCTTTACCGCGTAGGAACTACAGATTTAAATAAGGTTTCAGGACTTGGGAAAAAGATGCCTTTTACAGCAGTAATGTTTTTTATAGGAGCAGCAGCAATTAGTGGTATACCTCCATTTAATGGATTTGCATCTAAATGGATATTGTATCAATCTACTTCAGAAACTCAAATACCAATAATAACAATTGTAGAACTTATAGTTTCTGTTCTTACATTAGCTTCATTTATTAAAGTTGGACATTCTGTTTTCTTTGGAGCTGAAAGAGAGGAACTAAAAGAAGTAAAAGAAGTTCCATTTACTATGAAGTTACCAATGGGAATATTAGCATTAATATGCTTTGTTTTTGGTATATGTTCTAATTATGTTATTAAAGGAATATTGGTGCCTATTGTTGATGCTATAAGAAATGTTCCTAAATATATAGATAATATGCTATTAGGAGATTTATCGATATTACATCTTGAGAATTATACAAAGAGTGATTTGGAGTTTGCCTTTAGAGGAGAATATAATCCAGAGTCATTTTTAATACTTTTCTTTATTGGAGTAATAGCTATAATTGTAGCAATGACCTTAGGAATTCATAAGATTGGTAAATGTAGAGTTGAAAGTAGTTCTTTAGAAGGAGCAATGGATACAAAATATGAAGTCTTTACAGGTGGAGAAAAAGAAGAATTCTCAAAGGTTGGACCTCATGATTTGTTCTGGGGTATGAAACATGATTTTAAAGGATATTTCAATAGATTAAGCAATGCCCATTCAGGAGTTGTTAATGATTATGCACTTTGGGTAGTTGTAACCATGGCAGTTATAATAATCTATTGCTTTATAACATTATAGGGGGTGAGTAGATATGGAAATAGTTAAATTTATATTTCATGTATTAATTTTTCCAGGAGGATTATTTGCAATAGCTATGGCATTACTTATGTCTGGAATAGATAGAAAGCTTGTTGCTAAAATGCAATTAAGACAAGGACCTCCACTACTTCAACCATTTTATGATTTTATAAAGCTATTAGGTAAGGATGTAATAGTTCCAAGAAATGCACTTAGAAAAGCCTTTCTTTTGGCTCCTATAGTTGGACTAACTAGTGTGTTAATAATACCTATATTTATTCCTATGTACCAAGAGGCTTTTATAAATAGTACAGCTGATATCATAGTTATAATATATCTTTTAACAATACCAGCAGTAATGTTAGTAGTAGGAGGAAGTTCTTCATCTTCTCCATTAGCTGGGATAGGAGCTTCAAGAGAAGTTGTAACAATGCTTGCTTATGAATTGCCTATGGTTATGTCTATACTTGCCGTTTGTAAAAAAGCAGGAGCATTTATGGGAACTAACGTAAGTTTTTCACTATTAGGTATACAAGGATTTCAGGTAGCTGATGGAATGGGATTATTTCATATAACATTAATACCAGCAGCCATAGCTTTTTTAATGGTTATTCCAGCAGAAGTAGGTGTTGTACCATTTGATATGGCTGAGGCTGAAACAGAAATTTGTGAAGGACCTTTAGTAGAGTATAGTGGATTATACTTAGCTTTATATAAACTAACAAGCCAGATTAAGGCATTTATTATGTCAGGATTATTTGTAGCACTATTCTTAGGTGGAAAAGGTATAGGAGTCACTGGAAATGCTACTTTAAATATAATACTGAATATAATACTATTCTTGATTTTAACACTTGTTGTTATGTTTATATCTATAACTTTAGTTAGAGCTATAGCTGGAAGATTTAAAATAAATCAAGGGTTAAAGTTCTTTTGGACAGTACCAGCTGTTTTATCTTTAATAAGCTTCTTGGCTATTACATTAGCTATGTGATTGGAGGGATTTAAATGGGGTTAATGAGTTTAAGTAAAGAGAAGTCTCCTTGGATATATCATTTAAACACAGGTTCATGTAATGGGTGTGATATAGAGTTAGTAGCACTTTTAGGGCCAAGATATGATGTGGAAAGGTTTGGAGTAAAGCTTACAGGAAGTCCAAAGCATGCAGATATCGTTATAGTAACAGGACCAGTTACAACACAGTCTAGAGAAAGAATGCTAAGAGTTTTATCACAGGTTCCAGAGCCTAAGGTGGTTATGTCTATAGGATCTTGTCCAATGTCTTGCAATGTATTTAAGGGAAGTTACTCAGTAGATGGTCCTTTAGATAAATGGACAAAAGTTGATGTAGCTGTAGGTGGGTGTGCACCAAAGCCAGAAGCAATTATTCAGGGGTTAGTTGAAGCTGTTAAGATATTAAAAGATAAAAGAGGAGGGGATAAATAATGATACCTTATTTAAAGGAGGCAATAGGAAATTTATTTAAACCTTCAGTAACATCTAAGTTTCCAGAGAAACCTGTAGAAACTCCTAAGAATTATAGAGGAAGAATAAGTTTTAATGCAGACCAGTGTATTGGATGTGGAATGTGTATAAGAGTTTGCTCACCAGGTGCCATAACTAAAACTCAAAAGCCAGTGGAAGGTGGACAAGAAATAACAATGGAGTTTGATTTAAGCTCCTGTACTTTTTGTGGTATGTGTAGTGATTTTTGTCCTAAAAAGACAATTACACTTACTGGAGATTCTCAAATGGTAGAATTAGATAAGAATAATTTTAAAGTTAGCGGCTCTTTTATTAAGAAAGCTCCACCGAAACCAACACCAGAGCAATTAAAGAAAATAGCAGAAGCTAAAAAAGCAGCTGCAGAAAAGAAAGCTTTAGAAAATTAAGTTTATAAGGTAAAGAAGGTGGAGGAATATTTATTTTACTTGTTAGAAGAGTGCTATTTTGGCACTCTTCTTTTTGGAATTAAATGTAATTAAGTTGAATTAAATGTTAATAAAAGTAATTTAATAACATCATATAGTAAAAGGTACATAAATACACCAAAAGAGAGATAAAATGAGATAAACCTCCGTGGATATGATTTGAATAAGATACAAAATTTTACTAAAGATTAAATTGTAAGTATAATCCTATATGATTATGAAATCATGGAGGGATAAAATGATATATAAGGATATAAATCTTCAGCAGGAGGTTTATAGACAAGATGTATACAAATTAATGGATTGGTTAAGAGATGAGGAAGTAAGTCGTTATTTAAATGAAGAAAAGGGAATAATAAATTCATTAGATTATTTACTAAGAGCTTCAACACTTCCTATACTAACACCATATTTTAATCAAGGAGGACCTTTCTATATAATAGAATATAAGAAAGATTCTGTAGGATATCTTAAATTGGTTCCAAAAGGTAAGATAGTAGAAATAGTTATAGCTATAGGAAATAGAGAAAAGTGGGGACAAGGAATAGGAAGCATTGCTTTAAAGAAAGGTATTTCAGAAGCTTTTTTAAGTTATAGAGCAAATGAGATAGTAGCAAAAATTCATCATAATAACATTAGGTCAAAAAAAATATTTAGAAAAGCTGGATTTACAATTGAAGATACATTAGAAGTTGAAAATTTGTATTCTTTAACATTTGATGATTATATAAGTGGATATAGTAAAGAGAGGATTAGTTAAAATCCTCTCTTTTTTGCTTCAGCTCCACTTTCATTTAGTCCTGGTTTTTCTACAGTAGTATTAAAGCTACTTTTTCCATATTGACCTTGAGATTTAACTCCATTTCTTAAATAATTTTTTTTATCATAATCTCTGTTATTGTTATTATTCAAAATAATCACCTCTTAATCTTATTCTGTATTAGTATGTGAAGAAAAAGTTTTTTTAAACAAAAGTATATATGTCATTAAGTTGAAATATTTAGTAGTTATAATAAATATAAAGGAAATTAAGATTTTCTTATAAATTTAACTAGATAAATATAGTATAATAGTAGTGGGTTAATATGAAATTTAACTTATAAAGAGAGGAAATGCTATGAAAGAATCACTTATAGAGTTATGTAATAGAGTAATAGATAATTATAAGAAATCAAAAGAAGATTTTAGATATGATGGTGAATATATAAATCATTTTGCATCATTAGTTTATGGAAATAGAAATCAGGAAGTACCTACAAAAAGAATAAAAGAGATAAGATCATTTATAAAAAATAATACATCAAGAATGTCTTATTTTAGAGGAGATATTCTATATATATTATCATTTTTAATAGCTAATGAAGAAAATTGGAAAAACATTACTGAAAAAATAATTTTAATATATGAAGAATTGATAGAAAAAGGATTTAAAGAAAGTCATTATTTGGTGTTAACATCTTATGCAATAGTAAAGTATTCTAAAGGAAAAGACGTTAACTATATAATTAATAAAACACATTATATATATGAGGACATGAAGCAAAAATATGATAACGTTACCAATGAAGAGGATCACCTTCAATGTGCCTTATTAGCATTAAATGATATTAATACTGGTGAGTTATATTTGAAAATGAAAGGCGTATTTGAATTAATTTCAGACTTCGATATGTTTTCAAGAAATAGTGTACAAGGACTTGCCATGACAGTTTTATTAAATAAAAAAGTAGAAGATTTGAATATTATATATAACTTATTGAAAGAATTTGAAAATAGGGATATAAAAATTAGTCATCAATTTTTATCTATAATAGGTATGATTAATGTAGAAGATGGCGTTCAAAGATATGTGGACAAAGTAGAAATGGTTATAGATTATTTATGTGAGGTAGAATCACAGTATGAGTTTTATATGGATAGAAGCTTTAGAGCCTTTATAGCTATTATGCTTATAGAATTCTCAAAAGAAGTAGAAGAGGGGAGATATCTAGAGGAACTATTATCTATGGGAGTATATTCTTTTTTAGTAAGTAAAAATCAAGGAGTATTCTCGGAGGTATTAGCCTAAGTTTAACTTATGGATAGAATAATTTTGCATGTTGATATGGATGCATTCTTTGCATCTGTAGAACAATTAGATAACCCAAGCCTAAGAGGAAAGCCTGTAATTGTAGGAGGAGTAAGTGAGAGAGGTGTAGTTTCTACATGCTCTTATGAGGCAAGAAAATATGGTGTACATTCAGCTATGCCTGGATTTATGGCTAGAAGCAAATGTCCAATGGGGATATTTTTACCCGTAAGATATGGCAGATATAAAGAGATTTCTAATAAAATTTTTGATATTTTTAAAGAAATAACACCAGTTATAGAACCTTTATCTATAGATGAGGCTTTTCTGGATATAACAGATACTGATTTTAAGGATGGAAAAAGAGTAGCGTTATACATAAAGGATAGGGTAAAAAAGGAAATAGGATTAAATCTGTCTATAGGTATTTCATATAACAAATTTTTAGCAAAGCTTGCATCTGATTGGAATAAACCAAACGGAATTATGGAAATAAGGAAAGATATGATTCCAGATATTTTACTACCTTTATCTATTTCTAAAATACATGGCTTAGGAAAAAAATCAGTTGGAAAACTAAATAATATGGGGATATTTACTGTTCAGGATTTATATTTACTTCCTAGAGAGTTTTTCCATAGCTATTTAGGAAAGTCAGGTATAGAAATTTATAATAGAATTAGAGGGTTAGATGACAGGGAAGTAAAAGTAACTAGGGAAAGAAAATCTGTAGGAAAAGAAAGAACTTTAAAGTTTAACACATCAGATAAAGATGAGTTATTAGTTTACTTAAAAGACTTTTCAGAAGAAGTTAGTAGAATATTAGCTAGTAAAAATATGATGGGAAAGACTATAACTTTAAAATATAAAACTGGAGAATTTGAAAATCATACAAGAAGTAAAACTTTAAATAAATATATTTATAAAAGTGAAGATATTTATTCTGTATGTAGAGAACTTTTGGAGCTAGAAGATTTAAAAGATGAGCTAAGATTAATAGGGGTAAGTATATCTTCATTTAGAGAGACAGAAATAGAGCAATTATCATTATTTTAAAAAGTAGTTGCAAAATTTTTGTTAAATTAATATAATAATAGAAAATAAAGTAAAAATCAGCAACCGAAGAAAGTACTTATAGGTAAATGGTTAAGCGAGCCGTCGTTTGGTGAAAGGTACGGAGCAGGAGCTTTTAAGGAATGGGCTTTGGTAGATGCGATGTGAAATTATTTTATAAGAGTAGCTTAGCCGTTTTCAAACGTTACATTGATAGGATATAAAATATTAAGTTGTATCTAAAAAGAGGGAAACAATAAAATTGTTTCTAAATATGGGTGGCACCACGAGTCTATCGTCCCAACAGGATGATAGGCTCTTTTTAACGTCTAGGAAAAGTATAAAGAATTCTTAGTAGCAAATCTTTATGGATACAGGGTTTCAGTGGTGAGAATATGTTAAGACGTTAAAAATTATAGTGCCACCGCAGAACGCCAAAAGCAAGTTTTGGAACCTGTGGTATGGCTGAAAAAAATCGACGGCTCCACAGTCGCCTTGGCGATTTTTTTATTATATGCAATAAATTTGGGGAGGAAAGAAAAATGGAAAAATACTATGGAAAGTATGGCGGACAATATGTCCCAGAAAATGCATTGAAGGCATTAGATTCTTTAGAGGAGGCATTTATAAAATATAAGGATGATCCTAATTTTAAGGAAGAATACAATTATTATTTAAAACAATATGTTGGTAGAGAAAATCCTTTATATTTTGCACAAAGGCTTACAGATTATGTTGGGGGCTGTAAAATTTATTTAAAAAGAGAAGATTTAAACCATACAGGGGCTCATAAAATAAATAATGTTTTGGGGCAAATGTTATTAGCAAAAAGAATGGGAAAGAAAAAAGTAATAGCTGAAACTGGGGCAGGTCAGCATGGTGTTGCAACAGCTACAGTTGCAGCATTAATGGGTATGGATTGTACTATTTACATGGGTGAAGAGGATATGAGAAGACAAGCTCTTAATGTATTTAGAATGGAGCTTTTAGGAGCAAAAGTAGTAGCTGCTACAAAAGGCACAAGAACTTTAAAGGAAGCTGTTGATTTAGCAATAGAGGAATGGGTTAAAGATGTAGATAATACATTTTATGTTTTAGGATCAGCTGTTGGGCCACATCCATATCCAGCAATGGTAAAAGAATTTCAAAAGATTATAAGTATTGAAGCTAAAAGGCAAGGACTTGATGCAGAAGGAAAGTTACCAGTAGCTGTTATAGCTTGTGTTGGTGGAGGAAGTAATGCAATAGGAGCTTTTGCAGAGTTTATAGAAGAAGAAAATGTAGAGTTAATAGGAGTTGAAGCAGCTGGTAAAGGCGTAGATACTGATTTAAGTGCAGCAACTATGAGAAATGGAAAAGATGCAGTAGTACATGGAATGAAAACAAAATGTATAGTTGACGAAAAAGGTGAAGCAAGAGAAGTATATTCTATATCTGCAGGGCTAGATTACCCAGGGGTAGGGCCAGAGCATGCATATCTTAAAGATATTGGAAGAGCAAAATATGTACCATGTACAGATGAAGAAGCTTTAGAAGTATTTAAAATACTATCAAGACTTGAGGGAATCATACCTGCAATTGAAAGTTCACATGCAGTATCATATGCTTTAAAGTATGCTAATAATAAAAATAAAGAGGATTATATAATAGTTAATTTATCAGGAAGAGGAGATAAAGACGTTCAAGAATTGATGAGTAAAATAAAATGATATAAAAATATTTGATAAATTGATATCTAAATTACCTCATTAAGAATACTAATATAGTAGACTACTAAATAAAGGAGGGAACTACTTGAGTAATACTGTAGAATATAGCAGTTTCTAAAGTGGGCAATTAAAATGAAGAGAGAGTTAACTCCAAATGAGGTACTATTTAAAGTGGACTTAAATGAGGGTGATGATAATAAAATTAGACTCAAGGATATTCCCGAAATAACCTCTGCTTATGAAAAAATAAAGAGAGCTATCAGTATTGATGAAGAAGGTTATAACTTATATATAATAGACTCCTTCTCTAAGGATAAGTTGGAAAATTTAACTAAGTTTATAGAAAAATTGTACAAAAGTGCAGAAGCACCAAAGGATATTTGTTACGTTACTATAAATGATCCTAAGAGACCAGAGCCTATTTTTTTAACTAATGGAAAGGGTGCTAAATTAAAAGAAACTATAGAGAATATTAAGAATAGTTATTATGAGGTGGCTATGGAGTTTTATAATACATCTTCTGAATCAGAAAAAGATAGAATTATAGATGAAGTTCATAGCAAAAGAACAAACTATATTGGTGAATTAATGGAGATGGCTAAAATAGACGGCTTCGATGTTAAGGCCACTAATGGAGGCTTTGCTTTTATTCCTTTAAAAGAAGGAGAAGCAATGACAGAAAAGGAATATGACGAATTATCAGAAGAAGATAAGGATTCTATAGTTTTAAAGGCATCTAATTTAAAGAAAAAGGCAGAAGTTGTTTTGGAGAAACTTAAGGATATAGAGATTACTTCTATGAAGAAGCTAAAAGGTATATATGCTGAATTCATGGATATAGAAATGGAAGATGAAAAAGAAGATTGCTTATTGAATTTCATAGATGATGATGATGCTTATGAATATCTTGAAAAGGTATTTTATAGTATAGAGAAAGAACTAGTTGATTGCTATACTATGAATGTAGAGGATGATGAGTCGGATATTAATGAAGTATTAGATAAGTATGATATATCAGTATTGGTAGATAACACAAATAATAAGAATCCTAGAGTTATTTATGAAGAAGATCCAAATGTGACTAATTTATTTGGAAATATAGAATATGAGAATCATAATGGACTTTACTCAACTGATTTATCTTTAATAAGTCCTGGCTCAATGCTTCAAGCTAACGAAGGATGTATCATAATTAGATTAAATCAATTGGCAATGAATAATTATAGTTATTATTATTTGAAAAAGACCTTAATGTCTGGAAAGGTAAATATAGATTCATCTAGAGGATATCTAGACATTATCTCCATTAATGGAGTTAAACCTAAAGCTGTGCCTGTAAATGTAAAGGTGATTTTAATTGGCGACTATGAGAGCTATGATATTTTATATAATGCAGATGATGATTTTAAATCATTATTTCCAATAAGAGTTGAGTTTTCTAATTATGTGAAGAATCAACCTATAAAAGGAAAAGTTTTAAAAGATTATATTTTGGATAGAGGAAAAAAGTATTATATAAACAAAGTAAGTGATGATGCAATAAAAGAAATAATAAAATATTTATCTAGGGTGGCAGAGTGTAGAGGAAAGATATGTATTGAAGATAAAAATATAGATAGACTTCTTATATTAGCAAATAATATTGTTGAACTAGATGGTAGAGAAATTATATCTGATAAGGACATAAGAAATGTTGCATATGAAAAGTCCTTAATTGAAGATGAGATACTAGAGATGTATGAAGATAGTAAGATAATTTTAACACTAAGTGGCGAGAAAGTTGGAGCTATAAATGGACTTGCTGTATTAAGTTCTGGATATTTTACTTTTGGAAAACCTATGAGACTTACCTGTGTAGCATGTAAAGGTGAAGGTAAGATATTAGATATTCAAAAGGAAAGTAACATGTCAGGAAGTATCCATGAAAAATCTATAAATATCTTAAGTGGATTGCTAAGTAATTTAATAATTCCTTATGAAAAGTTGCCTGTAGATTTTCATTTAAGCTTTGAGCAAACCTATGGACAAATAGATGGCGATAGTGCCTCAGTTGCAGAAATACTTTGTATACTTTCATCGTTAAGTAAGGTTGGAATAAAGCAAAATATTGCAGTTACAGGGTCTATAAATCAATTTGGAGAGGTTCAAGCTATAGGTGGAGTAAATGAAAAGATAGAGGGATTCTACAAGGTTTGCAAACTATTAGATAATACCAAAGATAAGGGGGTATTAATTCCTGCAGCTAATAGTGAGGATTTAGTTCTTAACAAGGAAGTTGAAGAAGCTATAGAAAAAGGTGAGTTCCATATTTATACAATGGAGAATTTACAGGATGCTATAGAAGTTATGATGTTAGACAATAAAACATCATATAAGGATTTATTTAAGATAATAGAAAAAGAAGTTGAGAAGTATAAGGGGAAATCTAAATAGAAACATTTAAAGGGATTGTATTAAAAATGTTCTTTGTTTTTGATACAATCCTTTTTAATAAGAAATGTTAGTATATATATATATGTTAAATAATAAATGTGACAATAGAAATAGAGAAAGTCGAAACATCTGTAGGGATATAATGGTATAACAATGTGAAAAATAAAGATTTTATTATTAAAATATATTATATTACAGAAAATAGGAATAAAATTACATGTAAACATTGACTTAACATAATTATATATGCTAAAATATGGAAAAAGGGCCTGAGGAGGAGGTGAAGTACTCTAAGGAAATCTTTAGAGTAAATTATATATGTATCTAAAGTTTGAAAAAAGTAATAATACGCTAATAGCAAGCTTAATTGGAGAATTAGATCATCATAGTGCAGAAGAAGTAAGAGCAAAGATAGATGATAGAATAGAAAGAGAAAATGCTCAAAGATTAATTTTAAACTTTGGTGGAGTAACATTCATGGATAGTTCCGGTATAGGAGTAGTTGTTGGAAGATTTAAAAAGATGACGTCTAGAGGTGGTGCTCTGTGCGTTGTTGATGTAAGTAGAGGAGTTAACAGAGTATTTGAATTGTCTGGGTTATTTAAAATTATCAATCACTATAGAGATGTTGATGAAGCATTGAAGTGCATTTGATGGAGGGGTTTTCATGTATGATAATAAAATAAAAATTGAATTTGAAAGTAAGTCCCAAAATGAGGGCTTTGCAAGAGTAGCAATAGCAGCATTTGTTTCTCAACTAGATCCAACAATAGAAGAAATTACAGATGTAAAAACAGCAGTATCAGAAGCTGTTACAAACTCTATAATTCATGGATATGAAAATAAAAAGGATGGAATAGTTGTTATAGAAGCAATGTTGTCAGGTAATGACATAACTATAATTATTTCAGATAATGGTAAAGGAATTAAGGATGTAAGTCAAGCTAGAGAACCATTATTTACATCTAGACCAGATTTGGAAAGATCAGGGATGGGTTTCACCGTAATGGAAACATTTATGGATAGCCTTCAAGTTGAAAGTCAAGAAGGAAGAGGTACAAGGGTGGTATTAAAGAAGAAATTTGATTCAGTAAGTTAGGTGAAAAAAAGATGGAGAAAGGGAATTTTAAACGAGAGGAATACAATTATGATGATAACTCTCAGCTACTTCCATTAGCTAAGGCTGGAGATGAAGTAGCTATGAATAGACTTATAGAAATGAACCTTCCGCTTGTATCTTCATTAAGTAAAAAGTTTTTAAATAGAGGATATGATTATGAAGATATATTTCAAATTGGCTCTATAGGGTTAGTCAAAGCAATAAAAAACTTTGATGCATCATTTAATGTGAAATTTTCTACTTATGCAGTTCCAATGATTGTAGGAGAAATTAAAAGATTTCTAAGAGATGACGGGATGATAAAAGTAAGTAGAAATATTAAAAGTCTTGCAAGAAAGATTCATTTCGATAAGGAAGAATTAACAAAACAGCTAGACAGAGAACCAACAATTGAGGAATTATCTGAGTATTCAGGTATAGAAAAAGAAGATTTAGTTTTTGCTGTTGAATCAGCATCTAGTTTACAATACTTATATGATACGATACACCAAGATGATGGAGCACCTGTATTGCTTATAGATAAGTTAAGTGAAAAAGGTGTGGAAGATAACGATATGATTGATAAAATTGCACTTAAGGAAGCATTAAGGTCTCTAGATGAGAAGTCTAGACAAATAATTATGCTTAGATATTTTAAAGATAAAACTCAAGTGCAAGTAGCAAAAATGCTAGGAATAAGCCAAGTTCAGGTATCTAGAATTGAAAAGAAAGTTTTAAATGTAATGAGAGATAAGTTACAGGATTAAAAAAGGTTGTTGCTAAAAGCGACAACCTTTTTTTACTGTCTAGACAAGTTATAAAAATTGTATTAGCTATAAATCAAAGGTATTATTACATTTTCATATTAAAAAATATAAAATAAAGGATAGTAATTTTATATTTTCCTTACCTTTAGTACGGGTGGGGTGGATATTTGTTTTGATGTGACTCCGCTACAACTTTTTACCACTCTCCTGGATAAGCAATTACATGAACGGTAACCTTTCTTCTTCCAAAGGCATAACATTCTTCTCTTGTATTCATAAACAAGTCTATTTTCATTTGTTTAATTGCTCCACCAGTATCTGCTGCTATAGCATAGCCATACCCAGGAATATATAATTTACTACCTAAGGGAATAACAGTCTTATCTACAGCTACTGTACTTAGTCCATTAGGGTCTCTAACAGGTTTTGTACCCATAGCAGTAATTCCGTGACCATAATAAGCAGTTGCTTCCATTTCATAAGTTGCTTTATAAGAAGTATTGTTATCATCGTTTGATGAATTAGAATTATTGTTCATTAATGATAATTTATATTGTGCTTCTGATATAGCGGAATTTATTTTTGATTTTACAGAAGCGGTAGATATCTGTGGTAATAATCCTTTTAAATTAACAATTGCGTCATTAAGTTGGCTATAAGTAGGATTATCTGAATAAACTACAGATAATTGATGAGAGATTAACTTTTCTTCATTTTCTTTTATCTTATTAGCAATCTTCTCTTTTTCATTTAATAAGTCTGCCCTTTTTTTATCAACTTCAGATTTCTTTTCGTTAGTTAAAGAAAGTTTTTTATTAATATCTTCATTTATAGCTTGAAGATTTTCTTGTTTATGCTTAATAGATTCTGAAGATTTTTCAAGTTCTGACATTTTTGTTTTATTATCTTCTATAAGTTTTTTATCCATTTTAATTATAGATTGATAGGCGTAAAGCCTGTCTGACATTTCAGAAAAACTATTAGATTCTAGTAATGATAGTAAAACTGTAATATTCGCAGTACTACCGTTCTTATACATTTCTCTTATTCTATGAGAAAGAATCTCCTCATTTTCTGATATTTCTATTTTTAAACTCTCTATTTTATTTTCGATAGTTTGTATTTCTTTTTTTGTTTTTTGTATTTCAAGTTCGTTATTCTTTATATCTTTTTCAATGCTATATATTTCATCATTTAGTTTTGAAATTTCATTATCTATATCTTTTAGAGAGGATGAAATTTCATTAAAATCACTTCTGTTTTGATCTAATTCTTTTGTAGCAAAAGCTCTTGAGGATATATTAAATACAAAAAATATACTCAAAAATAAAGTGAAGACTTTTTTCTTCATAACTACCTCCTTTAAAATTTAGATTTTCAATATTAAAGCAAATAAGCTTATTCTATTATTTTTATGATAACATATTCACAAAAAAAGGACAAAGGTTAGTAATAGTGGTTATTTTACCATAAACTTTCTGATTTAGAATGGATTTTTTACAAATACTATGAGTAGCAATTCTAAAAGGAGTGTGACAATTTATGGTGAGAGAAAGAAGTATTATTCAAAGGTTTCAGACCTTAGAGAAGGAAGTAGAACCTAAACCACAGATAGTAAAAAATTGTATAAGAGCATTTTTAGTTGGAGGATTAATATGTGATTTAGGTCAAATTATAATGACTGTTTTAAAGAATTATGATTTTTCAAAGGATGAGATAGGAGCTATAACATCAATTTGTATGGTTTTCTTAGGAGCATTACTTACAGGTGTTGGAATATACGATAAAATTGCAGCTTATGCTGGTGCGGGAACAGTAGTGCCTATAACTGGATTTTCTAATGCTATAGTAGCACCGGCCATTGAATTCAAAAAGGAAGGTTTTGTTTTTGGAGTTGCTGCAAAAATGTTTACCATTGCTGGACCAGTTTTGGTTTATGGAATTGGATCATCAGTTATTGTAGGAATTGTTTATTATATAATTACTAAACTTTAAAGAGGAGGTATTGAAATGGGCATGCAATCAATTAAAAGAAGAGGGACACAAACTATAGAGTTATCTCATCCTCCTAAAATAATTTCAACTTATTCTGTGGTAGGTCCTAAGGAAGGGCAAGGACCATTAAAGACATACTTTGATGAAGTATTAAATGATGATACATGTGGAAAAGATAGTTATGAAAAAGCAGAAAGCGATATGATGTTTAATGCAATAAAAGAATCTATAAAAAGGGCAGGATTACAACAGAGTGATATAAATTATTTATTTGCAGGAGATTTATTAAATCAAATAATATCATCAAGCTTTGCCGCAAGAGAATTTGAAATACCTTTCTTTGGCCTTTATGGAGCCTGTTCAACAATGTCAGAATCTTTAAGTTTGGCATCATTAATTATGGATGGAGGCTTTGCAGATTACGTTGTAGCAGCAACATCTTCACATTTTAGTGCAGCTGAAAGACAATTTAGATTTCCTTTAGAGTATGGAGCTCAAAGATCTCAAACAGCTCAATGGACTGTAACAGGTGCAGGAGCTATGGTTTTAGGAAAAGAAGGAGATTTTCCAGAGGTAAGATATGTTACAACAGGTCTTGTAAAAGATTATGGTGTTATGGATGCTAACAATATGGGAGCAGCAATGACACCAGCAGCAGTAGATACAATTTATAAACACTTTAAAGATACGGGGAAAACACCCAAGGATTATGATATCATTGCAACTGGTGACCTTGGCAGAGTAGGAAAACAAATGACTGATAAGCTTTTGTTAGAATATGGATATGATATGAGAGATAACCATATTGATTGTGGAGATATTATATTTAATAGTGAAGCACAAAATACTGATGCAGGTGGAAGTGGATGTGGATGTTCTGCTGTAGTTGCTTCAGGATACTTATATAAGAAATTAATGAGAAAAGAAATAAAGAGTGTTTTATTAGTATCAACAGGAGCGTTAATGAGTACAACTTCTTCTCTTCAAGGAGAGAGTATTCCAGGAATTGCTCATGCTGTTGCTATTGAAATGAATCAATAAGGAGATGGTTTTCTTTGGAATTTATTAAGGCGTTTGTTGTTGGAGGATTAATATGTGTTGTAGCTCAGATATTAATGGACACTACCAAGCTTACTCCAGCTAGAATTTTAGTTATATTTGTAACTTTAGGTACTATACTTGGTGCCTTTGGAATATATGATAAGATAGTTGATTTTGGGGGAGCAGGGGCAACTATTCCATTACCTGGGTTTGGAAATACCTTAGCAAAGTCTGCTATGAAAGCAGTAGATGAATCAGGATTATTAGGAGCGTTTATTGGAGGCATAACAGGCACTGCAGGAGGAATAACAGCTGCAATCTTTTTTGGATATATAATGGCAGTTATATTTAATCCTAAAACTAAAAAGTAAAATGACAAGAGATGAGGAAAAAAGACTATCCTCGTCTTTTATTTATGTGTATAGTTATATTATAGCTTACTAAAGAAATTAATTTTCTAGGGATTGGGGGAGGAAATTTGCATTTCTATTATAACAATACATGGAAGTTTATTATTGAAAAATTAAGTAGTGATATACATAAAGGACTATTAGAGGAATTAGTTCCTAAAAGAAGACAAGTATATGGAGATAATGAAATAAAGTTACCACTTGGAAGCAGTGGGATTTTTTCATACATAAAAGAACTAATAAGTATATATTTATTTATTTGTTTATTTATAGATATATTTCTTTTAGTGAATAAAAATTATGTACTAGCATTATTTGTTACTATTATATTGTTCACAAATATTTTCTTAAGGTGGTTAAATATTTACCAGAAGAAAAAGCAAGTTGAATTTTTACAAAATATAAATTATACAACTGTTTCTGTACTTAGAGATGGTGTTGAAAAAGTTGTTAAAGCAGAAGAGTTGGTTGTTGGAGATATAGTTTATGTAAGAAAAGGATCACTTATAGCAGCTGATATGAGAGTCATTAGAGCTCATAATATTAAAGTTGATGAGAAGAATGTAACTGGAGAGAACTTTTTAAAGGACAAGTATGAGAGTAAGATAGGTGGAGAAGTATCATCTATTAGTGAGATGAAAAATATCCTGTTTAAGGGAACAGTTATAAAAGAAGGTGAAGGTGCAGGTATAGTAATATCTACAGGGAATAACACTCAGCTTGGTAAACTTTTAACTGCAATGAATTATGCTAATAGTAATAAGAACACTCTTAAATCTATGTTAGATAAGAATATTAATAAATTATACCTATTAATATCCTTTGTAACTCTTGTGATCTATCTATTAAATAAAGAAATTATATCTGTTTTATTATTTTTATTAGGAATTATACCTATAGAATTAATATTAAATACATATATTTATATATTGAAAAAAGATCTTAATAATGAGGGTATTGAGCTTATTAATACATCTACCTTAGAGTTGGTAAAAGATTTAGAAATATTATTTTTAGATAAGGTAGGTTCAATAACTTTAAACAAGATGGTTGTTAAGGGAATAGTATCAAATAATAAGTTATATGATATTGATAAAATAGATTATAAAAAAGATATTAATATTAATAGACTTATGGATATTCTTTTATTATGTAATAACTCTACTTATAATATTGAAGCAGATGATGGTAGTGGTGATTTAAGTGAAATTGCATACATACGTTTTGCTTCTAATAATAGAATATATAAATCTTTATTAGATAGTAAGAATAAAAGAATATTTGAAGTACCTATGGATTCTGATAAAAGAATGTTAACAACTTTAAATAAATCTAAAAAGGGGTATAGAGCAAATATAAAGGGAGATGTAGACAAGGTACTTGAGAGATGTACGCATATAATGATAGATGGTTTAGAAAAAGAAATTACAAATGAAGATATCAATATGATAAAAGCCTTGGATTTTAATTATTCTGTAGAAGGTCTTAAAACACAGGGAGTTGCCTATAGAAGTTTTAATTATCAACCTTCCATTTCAGAGAATGTTGAAAGTAATTTGGTGTTTGTTGGAATAGTTGCATTAGAAAATCCTATTATTGAGGATGTGGACAAACAAATTCTTAGTATAAAACAAAGAGGAATAATACCTATACTGTTTACAGATGACAATAAAATAGCAGCAACTGCTATAGGACAAAAAACTAGACTAATATCAGACCCATCCTTGGTTATTTCAGGAATAGAATTAGACTCCTTATCTAAAGAAGAGCTAATTGGAGTTCTGTCTAAAGCTAAAATATTTTCCAGGGTAAATCCTGAAATAAAAAGTAAAATAGTAGGGTTATTTAATCAGGATGGTTATAAGGTAGGGGTTGCAGGTGAAACCTTAGGAGATTTATCTTTTTTAGGTATAGCTAAAGTAGGGATAAGCAAGGGGAAAGCACCAGAGATAGTAAAAAAAGTTTCGGACTTATTTATAAAAGATAATTACTTGAATAAATTTTTAAATCTTTTTGATGTATCACAAAGTTTTATGAAAAACCTATATTCATGTGAAAAAATAACATTAATTTTTTTATTGTCTCAGCTAATATCATTAAATCTTATATCATTAATTGATTATAAAGTTGGGAATAATTTCATTCCTGTACTCATTACTAATTTGGTTATTTTTTCGATTTTAACAGTTGGAGTTTTAAATTCTGGTCTTAAGAGTGAGGGGATAGGTCTTAGTATATTTAAAATATTAGCATGTAGTGTGCTAACATTTTTGGCAGCTTATATTATAAAAGATCAATGTGAGATTGTATTTTTAATAGTCTTTACAGGTAGCTTATTAATAAATATTATTATAAATTTAAAAACAAAATTATTTCATATTAATATAAGTAATATTTTACTTTACTTTGCTATTTTTATATGGATTTTATCAATTGGTATATTTGGAGTATTTAATGGTGTTTCATTTACCTTATATGAAATGATAAGCTTAGTAATTATATTAGTTATATATTTAATAATTGAATTAATTGTAAAAAAGGTGGCAAGTATAAATTAATGAGGTGAAAAGTCTATGTTTATTGAAAATATAGAAAAAGTAAAAAGCCCCATTGTTTATATAACTCTATCATTTATGATGAGTTCTGTTTTTTATGGAATTTTTAATGAATATATATGGTTAGCATTTTTTTCGGCTAGCCTCTTTTTTATATTCATTTTTCTAAATACTAATAAAGAATTTTCTGTAATAATATTTGTTTTATTTATTATTGGTATAGTTATTAATTCTAATTATTATAGGGTGAATCTAGAAGAGAAGTTTATAGGAACTGTAAGGGTTGTAGAGGAAAAAAGCTACTATAATATTGTAGAATACAATGGGAAGAGGGTTAAAATAAACAGTAAAGAAAGTTTAGAATTAGGAGATAGAGCTAATATTTCTGGAGTTTTTAAGAAGGATATAAATAAAGAAGATGGTACAGTTGGAACTATAGAAATAGAGAATCAAAAAATATTTAATAAAGATATTTTAGGAAATATCTATTCTATAAGAAAAACAGTTTACAACAAACTTAAAGAAAATTTAGGGCAAAGAAAAGCTGCTTTAGTATCATCTTTATCTTTTGGATATTCTGAGTTTTTAGATAGTGAGGATAAGGATGATATGAGGAATTTAGGGATAATCCATGCAATAAGCGTTTCAGGTCTTCATGTTAGTATTATATTCTTATCTCTAAAAAAGCTTTTTGGTAATAAATTTGCTATAGTTTTAAGTTGTCTTTATGTTATTTTAACTGGTATCCCATTTTCTTCTTTAAGAGCATTAATAATGATAGTATGTTCATCTTCAGCAATATCTTTAAGGAAAAGCTATAATCCTTTAGGTGGATTATCCTTAAGTGCATTAATTATAATTCTATTAAAACCTTATGCAATATTTCAGTTAGGATTTATTTTATCCTTTGGAGCAACTTTAGGAATAATATTATTTTCTAATAAAATAAGTAGATATTTATATAAGTTACCTAAATACATTTCTAGCACTATAGCTATATCAATTGGTGCACAAGCCTTTACTTTACCTGTAATGATTATAGCTTTTAGAGAATTTTCTATGTGGTTTTTAATAGGAAATATTTTAGTTATACCTATATTAAACTTTATAATAATATTAGGAAATCTAGGGATGATTATTTCTTTTATTCCACTTATATTTGATTTTTTAAGTTTTATTTTGTTAAAGAGTATAGATTTATTAGATTATCTTATAGAAGAGTTATATGCTTTCAGTAATACAAGTTTTATTTCTCATAAAAGTTTAGCAATTATTTATATGTCAATGTTAATAAGTTTTTATTTTATATGTAAAGGATATAAAAAGTTTTTTATATTTCCTATTGTTTCTTTTTTCTGTGTTTCAATTTTCATATATAGTCCATTTTTAAAGTTCGAGTATTTAAGGGAGGGTGGTTTATTATTGTCTTATAGAGGAGAGAGGACAATAGTAACTAATAAAAGAAACATAGATATAGGAAAGCTTAAAAAAGAAAACTTGGCTCAAAGTAGTATTTTAGAAGGAAAGAATATAAGAATATCTGATAATATAAAGTTAAAAAGTAATAACAAGAATTTTATTCTTAAACTTAATAGGAGTGAGTATTTACTTAGGATTAATAATAGGTCAAAGGTAAAAGAAAATTGTGATATAATAGATTTCGTAGAAGGAAATGTACGAGGGTTTATTATTTTTGATAATAAAATATTTACATATTAAGATATAAGTCGGAAAGGCGGATTACTTTGATTACTTATGATATATTTGAAAAGGAAGTTAAACAAAACTCCATTAAAAATTCTTATGTATTTTGTGGCTTAGATGAAGAGTTAATAAAAGATGGAGTGAATTTATTAACTAAACCTTTTTTAGAGGATGGATTTGGAGATCTTAATTATATAAAGCTAGATGGTTTAACAACCACAATGGATGATATTTTAAATGCCTGTGAAACAATGCCTTTCATGAGTGAAAAGAAAGTTGTATTAGTTTATAGAGCTAATTTTTTAAAGGATAAGACAGATAGTAGTGGTACAAAGATGTATAATGCCATTAAAGATTACTTGAAGGATGTTCCTCCTCATACTTTATTAGTAATGTACTATGTTTTTGGAGATAAGAGAGAAACTCCTAAAAAAAATAAAAAGTTAATGGCTTTAGATAAAATAACTACAATAGTTCAATTTGATAAGTTAAAAAAGGATAGATACTATAAGAAAATAGAAGATATATTTATAGAGTCTGGAGCAAAGATTGGAAAGGTTGAAGTAAGATATTTTGCTGAAAAGGTACAAAATAACTTCGATATAATAAAAAGAGAAGTAGATAAGCTAGTTAATTATACAAATGGAAGAGATATAAAAAAGGAAGATATAGATAAACTACTTCCTTCAAAAAGTGAAGAGGATATATTTGATCTTGTAGATTTAATATCCCAAAGAAAAATAGAAAGAGCCATAGATATTATGGATGAGCTTTTGTTTAAGGCGGATCAACATATGCTTATTATAACATCCATTGAATTACAGTTTAAAAAACTATATGGAATAAAGGTTGGGTTATCTCAAGGAAAAAGAGTTGAAGATTTTATGTCTGAACTAAGAGTTCCTGCATTTGTATGTGAGAAGCTTATTAATTTGAGTTCTAAGTTCTCAATAAGACAGTTAGAAGGACTACTTAAATTGTGTATAGAAACTGAAAACAGATTAAAAAGTAGTGGAATAGATAAAACTATGGAACTTGAACTGTTATTATTAAATACATTAATGGTAAAAAAATAAAAGTATTGTAGGATTTATACAATACTTTTTTCTTATAAAAAGTAAATAACCGACCTAATTAGGTCGGTTTATACAATTACGCCATAGCGTTTAACTTTGCAGCTAATCTTGACTTCTTTCTAGCAGCCATGTTCTTATGGATAACTCCCTTTTGAGCAGCCATATCTATAGCCTTAGTAACACCTACAAATGAAGTTTTAGCTTCTTCAACATTGTTAGCTTGAACAGCAGCTTCGAACTTCTTTATAGTAGTCTTTAACGCTGACTTAACCATTCTGTTTTGTAAAGTCTTAGTTTGAGTAACTTTAATTCTCTTCTTTGCTGATTTAATGTTTGCCATTCTTAATTCACCCCCTCTAAATTTTATAGGGCCTCTGCAGTTTTTGGGGAAATCTGCGTACGAGTCATATTCAACACACCATATTATAGCATTGAAAGTTTCTATATTCAAGTATTAAATTTATGTAAAACGGAAAAATACAAATGAGACTATTATTGTGATGAGGTGGAGTAATGTTAAATGTAAGAACAGACTTAGCTATTGAATCTAGAGATTTTTATAAAGAGCAGAATAAATCGGATATTGATGGTGTTATTGTAACAGAAGAAGATATGGAAGGAACTATAGTGACTACGGTGAAAATTACCAATGAAGATGGATCAAACAAAATGGGAAAACCTATAGGAACTTATATAACTTTAGATATTCCAGAGTATACAGCTTATGATGGAGAGCTTATGGATGGTGTTTCAAAGGTACTTGGAGTAACTTTGAAAAATCTAGCAGGAATAAAGGAGAATGAAACAGCATTAGTTGTAGGACTTGGAAATTGGCAGGTAACACCTGATGCTTTAGGGCCAAAGGTTGTAGAAGGAATTATGGTAACAAGGCATTTAAAGACAGTTATGCCAGAGGCTATTGATGATAGTGTTATTCCTGTAGCAGCTATAGCACCTGGTGTGTTAGGAGTGACAGGGATTGAAACAGGAGAAATAATTAAGTCTTTGGTGGAAAAGATAAAGCCAGATTTGGTACTTTGTATTGATGCACTAGCCTCTAGAAAGGTAGAAAGAGTAAATAAGACCATACAAATAAGTGATGCAGGAATATCTCCAGGAGCTGGGGTTGGAAATAATAGAATGAAAATAAATGAAGAAACTTTAGGTGTTAAGGTGATAGCAATAGGTGTTCCTACAGTAGTGCATGCATCAACTATAGCTAATGATACTATAGATTTAGTATTAGATAACTTTATAAGTCAAGCAGAAGAAGGAAAAGAGTTCTTTAATATGCTTAAAAATATTGATAGAAATGAAAAAGGGGCATTAATAAGAGAGGTGTTAGAACCTTTTGTGGGAGATTTAGTAGTTACACCAAAAGAGATTGATTTAATGATAGATTCTTTATCAAAAATTATATCGAATGGAATTAATATAGCACTGCAACCTAATATGACAGTGGAAGATATAAATAAATTTTTAAATTAGAATAAAACAATAATAATTATGTAAAACCCTCATATAAATATTAAAGTAATAATATTTAAGGCTAGGGGGTTAGAAAGAGATGTATAAAAAAGGAATAAAGAAACCAGGGATAGGGCCTAAAATAAATATTGGTATAGTAGTTTTATTAGCTTGTATTACCTTATTTGCATTTAGAGTATATAAGGTTCTAATATCTAGTAGTGAAAGAGGGGGCTATGCATATGTGCAAATGCTAAATTTTGGATTACCTCTGCTTGAGGAACAGGCTTACGACGAATCTGATTATCATGAAAGCAGTATGACTTTAAAAAATGTATGCTTGGAAGCTTTAGGACTAAACAATTTAAGCCATTTTGGAATAATAAACAATGAAATAAGCTTTTTTAAGCAAGGTTTTAGTGAACAAGATGCCAGTATTGCATCTATAACAGTAAATCCATTTTTATTAAATGATGAATCAGTTTCAAAGGTAGAGCCAACTGAGTCAAAGGTAAGTGGAGTTTATGATGAAAGTTTAAAAACAAATATAGATCATTCAAAACCTAGAGTTTTAATATACCATACTCATACAACTGAAGGGTATTCAGATGGACCTAGTGATACAGTAGATAACAGTAAGAACGTAGTAGGTGTTGGTGAAGAATTAACTAGGATTTTAGAAAATGATTATGGAATTTCAGTAATACATGATAAGACTAATCATTATCTATCTTTTACTACCTGCTATGAGGTGGCAGGAAATACAGTTAAGTCTTACTTACAAAAGTATGGAGATTTTGATTTGATTATAGATTTGCATAGAGATGGTGGTCCACAAAAAAAGACAGTAACTGCAAATATTAATAATGAAGATGTTGCTAAAATAATGTTTGTACTAGGTCAAAATAGTGGTAGATATGCTGCTAATAAAGCATTAGTGGATGAGTTTGAAGCAAAAGCTAACGAGCTATTTCCTGGTTTGTTAAGACAAAGGACAGATTATAAAAAAGCAAAATGTGGTCCTAATCTTGGATTATCAGATGGTTCTTTATTAATAGAATGTGGAGCTAATGTAAATACTACACAAGAGGCAATGAACACAGCTAAGTATATTGCGAGATTAATAGCTGAACATTTAAATAGGAAATAGATGTATAAAAATATTCTTAATGAGCATCATTAAAGATATAAAATTATCTTTGGGGGTGCTCTTTTTGCGTAAAAAGAAAGTGTTTAGAACAATATTTTTAATAGTATTATTTTGTGTTACTTTAATTGCTTTAATAAAGATTAATATATTAAACACAAAAGCTTTATCTCCTTTAGGAAATACAAACGATAATTATAAATTAGTTAGTGAAGAATTTGGTGAGGATTTTTCTAATTTCATTCAAGATAAATCACCTGTAAAAATATATATTGAAGAAGATGAAGAAACAATGGTTAGATTGGGAGAAAAGGATTTCATTATAAAATCAGAATCAAATTTAATAAACTTTGCTAAGGGAGTTTTTTCTAAAGTAGAAGATTTGTTTAATTAGTAAGCAAATAATGGATAAACCCCATAAATTCTATTTTTATTGACATACAGTAAGTGGTTTATGTTATAATTTAGCTGATTCTTATAATGGGGGTGAAGTAACTGTCTATATAAGACAGTTTTAATATATGAATAATGATAGAAAACAATATATAAGAAACTTTTCAATAGTAGCCCATATAGACCATGGTAAGTCTACTTTAGCAGATAGACTTTTAGAAGCTACAGGAACTCTTACACAAAGGGAGATGGAAGCTCAAGTTCTTGATAATATGGAACTTGAAAGAGAAAGAGGAATTACAATTAAATCACAAGCAGCTAGACTTGTTTATAGAAGAGATGATGGGAATGAGTATATCCTAAATCTTATAGATACTCCAGGTCACGTAGACTTTACATACGAAGTATCTAGAAGTTTAGCAGCCTGTGAAGGTGCTTTGCTAGTGGTAGATGCAACCCAAGGGATACAAGCACAAACATTAGCTAACTGCTATTTAGCATTAGATAATGATTTAGAAATAGCACCAGTAATTAATAAGATAGATTTACCTTCATCAAGAGCTGATGAAGTTAAACAAGAAATTGAAGATGTAATAGGAATTGAAGCAGAAAATGCTCCGATGATATCAGCTAAAACTGGATTAAATATCGATAAGGTTTTAGAAGAAATTGTTGAAAGATTACCAGCACCAGAAGGGGATGAAGATGCTCCTTTAAAAGCACTTATATTTGATTCTTACTATGATAGCTATAAAGGTGTAGTTTGTTATGTAAGAATTCTTGATGGAGTTGTTAAGCCTGGAACTAAAATTAAGTTAATGGCTACAGATAAGGTGTATGATGTAGTTGAGGTGGGGGTATTCACTCCAAGACTATTCCCAATTGGAGAATTGAAAGCTGGTGATGTTGGATATGTTACAGCTTCTATTAAAAATGTTAGAGACGCTAGAGTTGGTGACACTATAACTTATGCAGATAGACCAACAGCTGAAGCATTACCAGGATATAAGCCAGCAGTTCCAATGGTTTACTCAGGAATATACCCTGTTGATGGAGCTAAGTATGATGAATTAAAGGAAGCATTAGAAAAGCTTCAAATAAATGATGCTGCATTAAATTTTGAACCAGAAACTTCTATAGCACTTGGATTTGGTTTTAGATGTGGTTTTCTTGGATTACTACACATGGAAATAATCCAAGAAAGAATAGAAAGAGAATTTAATTTAGATATTATTACAACAGCACCATCAGTTATTTATAAGGTAATAAAAACTGACGGAGAAGTTTTAGATATTACAAACCCTACAAATCTTCCTGAACCAACTGAAATTGATTATATGGAAGAACCAGTAGTAAAGGCTTCTATTATTACACCAACAGATTATGTAGGTGCAGTTATGGAACTTTGTCAAGAAAGAAGAGGAACATATATTGATATGCAATATATGGAGGAAACAAGAGCCGTAATAACTTATGACATGCCTTTAAATGAAATTGTGTATGATTTCTTTGATACATTAAAATCAAGAACAAGAGGTTATGCTTCTCTTGATTATGAATTTAAGGGATATGTTCAAACAGAACTTGTTAAGCTTGATATATTATTAAATGGAGATGTTGTTGATGCCTTATCAATGATAGTTCCAAAGGAAAGAGCTTATCATAAGGGAAGAGGAATTGCAGAAAAGCTTAAAGAAATAATTCCAAGACAAATGTTTGAGGTTCCAATACAAGCAGCTGTAGGTTCTAAGATTATTGCTAGAGAAACTGTAAAGGCAATGAGAAAAGACGTATTAGCTAAGTGTTATGGTGGAGATATCTCAAGAAAGAAGAAGCTTCTTGAAAAGCAAAAAGAAGGTAAGAAGAGAATGAGACAGGTTGGATCTGTTGAAGTTCCACAAGAAGCATTCATGGCTGTATTAAAAGTTGATTAATAATGAAAACTCAAGCGATCTAAGCTTGAGTTTTTTTCTTTACCGGAATATATTTTTTAAAAGAATATATATTCTTTTAAAATAAAAATAATAAAAATAATATAAATAATATAATGGGATGTTAGAAAAAAATAATTTAATTATGGCTGGATTGCTTTTGTAATTAAAATATTATCTTCTCAATATAATTTAAAGAAATAAAATTTATTGGAGGGATGATAATGTTAGATGCTTTAATGAGAGACACTAAGATAAAACCAAAGAAGTTAAGAAGAGAAGGTTATACTACAGGAACTTTAAGAAGAAAAAATGGAGAGATTATACCTGTAACTTTAACTGGCAGAGTAGTTGATAGTTATTTAGCAATTCATGGTGATCATTCATGTATGTATATTAGATTAGGAGATGAAGAAATAAATACTGAAATAATAAATGTTTATAGAGATGTTTTGATACACAATACTATAGATATAGACCTAAAAGAAAAATAAGACTATAATTATTTTTGCAAATAAAGTAATTATCATATAAAATAGATTTAAGATAATAATGGGAAGTTAATAGGAGGATTATTATGTTTTTAAGTGAATTAAATACAGAAGAATCTAATGCTTTTTTAAGCTTAGTAACTCAATTTGCTAAAGTGGATGAAACATTTGCTAAGGAAGAAAAAAGATTAATAGATGAATACTTAGATGAATTAAATTTAAAAGAAGAAGATATTAAAAATTTATCTTATGAGGAAATTATCAATGTATTAAAAAAATCTAAAAATAGAATTAAATCTATAATTTATTTTGAATTAGTTGGGCTAGCATTAGTTGATGGAGAATATGGAGATAAGGAAATAGATTTTCTTGATAAGATAGCTGTTAGTTTAGATATTAGAAGAGATAAAAAAATAGCCTTTGCAAATTATTTCTTTAACTTCAAAGAAATTTATGATTTTTCGGTTGTAGAAGCTGAAAGCAAAATAAAATTGTTAAAAGAGGAAGCAGAAGCGTTACTATAATAAATTCAAGGGGTGCTATTAAAGTGCCCCTTTTTGTTTTGGGAGGAATTAATTTATGAAAGAAGTAGCATTATATATTCATATACCTTTTTGCAAGCAAAAGTGCTTTTATTGTGACTTTCCATCATATGCAAGAAAAGATGATTTAATGAGTGATTATATAGAGGCTTTATTAATTGAATTAAAAGAGAAAATAAAAGGCTACAAAGTAAGAAGTTTATTTATTGGAGGAGGAACGCCTTCATATTTAAATGAAGAAAATTTACGTGAATTAATGAAGGTGATAAAAAATATAAATTTTGTTGAAAATGCAGAAAAAACAATAGAATGTAATCCAGGCACTGTATCAGAAGAAAAGTTTAATATTATGAAGGATGGAGGAATTAATAGATTAAGTTTTGGGTTACAAACTACAAAAAATAATTTGTTAAAAGGAATTGGAAGAATACATACTTTTGAAGCTTTTAAAGATAATTATAAATTAGCTAGAAGTGTAGGCTTTAATAATATAAATATAGATATGATGTTTGGATTGCCAAATCAAAGTGTTAAGGATTGGACAGAGAGTTTAGAAGAAGTGGCAAAGTTAAACCCAGAACACATATCAGCCTACAGTTTAATTATTGAAGAAGGAACACCTTTTTATAAATTATATAACGAAGATAAGTTAAAGCTTCCCTCAGAGGAAGAAGAGAGAGAGATGTATAAGAAATGCAAAGATATCCTTATAGAGAATGGGTATCATCAATATGAAATTTCTAATTATGCAAAAGAAGGTAAGGAATGTTTACATAATGAAGTGTATTGGATGTGTGATGAATATATTGGAGTGGGAGCATCTTCTAGTTCGTATATAGATGGAAAGAGAATAAAGAATATAGATGATTTGCGAGAGTATATAAAAAGAATAGGTAATGGTGAAAGTATAGTAGATGAAGAGATTATAAATACTAAAAATGATGACATAGAAGAATTTATGTTTATGGGATTAAGAATGAATTGTGGTATTGAAGAGGAAGAGTTTAAAAGAAGATTTAATACAAATGTAGATGATATCTATAAAGATGTTATTGAAGGTAATATAAACAAGGGATTATTAGAAAGAAAAAGAGGAAGAATATATTTGACTGATAAAGGTATAGAACTTTCTAATATGGTTATGAGTGATATGATATTGTAATATTTAGAAAACTAAAGAAAAATAGAAATAAAGTGAAATAATCATGGTTTTTTCAAGAAAATAGAGAAAGGTGAGAAGTATTTAAAATTGACAAAGGAATAAAGAAATAATATATTTTAAATATAGTCATTAGCACTCAAACTTAGTGAGTGCTAACAATACGAGGTGAGGTTATGGCTATTGATGATAGAAAGATTAGAATTTTAGAAGCCATTATAAATGATTATATTAATACTGGTGAGCCAGTGGGATCTAGAACAATAGCAAAAAGGTATGATTTAGGTGTTGGTTCAGCAACAATAAGAAATGAAATGTCAGATTTAGAGGATATGGGATATTTAGAGCAACCTCATACATCAGCAGGAAGAGTACCATCTAGCAAAGGTTATAGATTATATGTTGATAACTTAATGCAAAGGTCAAAGCTTTCCATTGATGAAGAGTTAAGGATTAAAAAATATCTTATTGATTGTGCAATGCTAGAAGTAGACAAAATTGTAAAACAAGCAAGTACTTTACTTTCTGAATTAACTAATCTTACCTGTGTAGTACAAACACCATCCGTTAGACAAAGCTATATTAAGTCAGTTCAATTATTAATGGTAGATGAGTTTAATTTAGTTTCTGTTATTGTAACTGATAGTGGAGTAATTAAAAATCATAGAATAAAAGTAGCTAAAGTTCCTTCAGTTGAAGAGTTGCAAACCATAAATAAAGTCATAAATTCAAGATTACAAAATCTTACAATAGATGAAATTAACTTAGAGGTAATAAATAACTTAAAAAAGGATTTTGTTGGATATGATGATTTATTTAATGCAATAGTAACAGCCTTATATGATAGTTTAAAAGAAGAAAATTCATCTGAAATATTTATGGAAGGGACAACAAATATATTTAACTATCAAGAATACAATGATATAGAAAACGCTAAGGAGATATTAAATCTTCTTTATAATAAAGATTATGTAGTTGAGCTTATTGAACCAAAAGGCGATATTACAATAAAAATTGGTGATGAAAATTATATACCAGGAGCAAAAAATTGTAGTGTAATATCAGCAGAATACTCTTTAGGAGATAGACCAATTGGTACAATAGGACTTATAGGTCCACAAAGGATTAACTATTCAAGGGTAATTTCAATAATGGCTCAAGTAATGAAAGAACTTAATGATATGTTAAAAGGCCAAAGTTTAGATTAAAAATAACGAGAAGAGGTGTAGAGTTTATAATGGAAGAAACAAATAAGAATGTTCAAGAAGATTTAAAAGAAACTACTGAGGAAATAAATGAAGAAGTAGTTAATGAAGATGTTGTTGAAGAAATATTAGAAAATGAAGAAGTAGCTCAAGAAGAAAGCACTAATGGAGAAAGTGAAGAGGATGAATTAGCTATGCTTAGAAAAAATAAGGATGAAGTTAAAAGACTTAATAATGAAGTAGAGGCTTTAAAAGATAGACTTCTTAGAGTTACTGCTGAATATGAAAACTATAGAAAAAGAACTGCTAAAGAAAAAGAAGGTATTTATACAGATTCTTGTGCAGATGTAATAAAAGAAATATTACCAGTTGTTGATAACTTAGAAAGAGCATTAGCAGCTGATGGAAGTGTAGAAGATCTTAAAAAAGGTATTGAAATGACAATAAAGGGTCTTCAAAGTTCATTTGATAAATTAGGTGTAGAAGAAATAGATGCTTCAGGAGAATTTGATCCTAATTTACACCAAGCAGTAATGCATATTGAAGATGAATCTTTAGAAACAAATGTAGTTGCTGAAGTATTTATGAAGGGATACAAAAGAGGCGACAAGGTAATTAGACATACTGTAGTTAAAGTAGCTAACTAATTAAAAATTTTAATATATAAGAAATAAAAACTAGATTTTATCTATGTTTGAGGAGGAATAAATTATGGGAAAAATTATAGGTATTGACTTAGGTACTACAAACTCATGTGTAGCAGTAATGGAAGGTGGAGAACCAGTCGTTATCGCTAACTCAGAAGGAGCTAGAACTACTCCATCAGTAGTTTCATTCCAAGCAAATGGAGAAAGATTAGTTGGGCAAGTAGCTAAAAGACAGGCGATTACAAACCCAGATAAAACAATAATATCAATTAAGAGAGAAATGGGAACTAATCATAAAACTAATATAGATGGTAAAGATTATTCACCACAAGAAATTTCAGCTATGATTCTTCAAAAAATCAAAGCTGATGCAGAAGCTTATTTAGGAGAAACTGTTTCTCAAGCAGTTATTACAGTACCTGCTTACTTTAACGATGCTGAAAGACAAGCGACAAAAGATGCTGGTAAGATAGCAGGTCTTGAAGTTTTAAGAATCATAAATGAACCTACTGCTGCATCATTAGCATATGGTTTAGATAAAACTGATAAGAATGAAAAGATATTAGTATATGACCTAGGTGGAGGTACTTTCGATGTATCTATCCTTGAACTTGGTGATGGTGTATTCGAAGTATTATCAACAAATGGTGATACTAAGCTAGGTGGAGATGACTTTGATAACAAGGTTATGGACTACATTGCTGAAACATTCAAAGCTGAAAATGGTATAGATTTAAGAAATGACAAGATGGCTCTTCAAAGATTAAAAGAAGCAGCTGAAAAGGCTAAGATTGAGTTATCATCTTCAACTCAAACAAATATTAACTTACCATTCATAACTGCTGATGCAACTGGTCCAAAGCATATAGATATGAACTTAACTAGAGCTAAATTCAATGAATTAACTCATGATCTAGTTCAAAGATCAATTGAGCCAATGAAGAAAGCATTATCTGATGCAGGTCTTTCAATGAATCAAGTTGATAAAGTAATTTTAGTTGGTGGTTCTACAAGAATTCCAGCTGTTCAAGAAGCAGTTAAGAGCTTTACAGGAAAAGATCCTTCAAAGGGAGTTAACCCAGATGAATGTGTTGCTATAGGTGCAGCTATTCAAGCAGGTGTTTTAACAGGTGAAGTTAAGGACGTATTATTATTAGACGTTACTCCATTAACTTTAGGTATTGAGACTTTAGGTGGAGTTGCTACTCCATTAATAGAAAGAAATACAACTATCCCTGCGAGAAAGAGCCAAGTGTTCTCAACAGCAGCAGATGGTCAAACTTCAGTTGAAATTCACATTGTTCAAGGTGAAAGACAAATGGCAGCTGATAACAAGACTTTAGGTAGATTTACTCTATCAGGAATTGCTCCAGCTCCAAGAGGAATCCCTCAAATTGAAGTTACTTTTGATATAGATGCAAATGGTATTGTTAAAGTATCAGCTGTAGATAAGGGAACTGGTAAGGAAGCTAACATTACAATCACTGCTTCAACTAATTTAAGTGATGATGAAGTAGATAGAGCTGTTAAGGAAGCTGAAAAGTTCGCTGAAGAAGATAAGAAGAGAAAAGAAAAGATAGAAGTTCATAACAATGCAGATCAAGTTGTTTACCAAACTGAAAAGACATTAAATGAACTTGGAGATAAGGTATCTGCTGAAGACAAGGCTAAGATTGAAGCTAAATTAGAAGAAGTTAAGAAGATTAAAGATGGTGAAGATTTAGAAGCTATCAAGAAGGCAATGGATGAATTAACTCAAGAATTCTATGCTGTATCTTCTAAGATTTATGCAGATGCTAATGCAAATGGAGCAGCAGGTGCTGGATTTGATCCAAACAATATGGGAGGAAACCCAGGTGCAGGAGCAGCTCCACATGATGACAATGTTGTAGATGCTGATTTTAAAGTAGACGAAGATAAATAGTTGTCACAATTAATATAAATCTTATATAATAGGAGAGGGAAGGCAGAAGTCGTCTTCCCTTTTCTAAAGTTAATAAAAATTAGGTGGGTGAAAAAATAGATGGCAAGTAGAGACTACTACGAAGTCCTAGGTCTTCAAAAGGGTGCTAGTGACGATGAAATAAAAAGAGCCTTTAGAAAGCTAGCTATAAAATACCATCCTGACAAAAATCAAGGGGATACGGAAGCTGAACAAAAGTTTAAAGAAATAAACGAAGCTTATCAAGTGCTTTCTGATCCTGAAAAGAAAGCTCAATATGATCAATTTGGAACAATTGATCCAGGAGCAGGATTCGGTGCAGGTGGATTTGGTGGCTTTGACTTCTCTGAGATGGGAGGCTTTGGAGATATATTTGATACATTCTTTGGTGGTGGTGGATCAGGTAGAAGAAGAAATGGTCCGGTAAGAGGAAATGACATTGAATATACCTTAAGTTTAACATTTGAGGAAGCTGTATTTGGAACTGAAAAAGAGATTTCAATTACAAGAAGTGAAAACTGTGAAGAATGTCATGGTTCAGGAGCTGAACCTGGAACAAGTGCTAACACATGTCCAACTTGTGGAGGTTCAGGTCAAGTAAGGGTACAAAGACAAACTCCGCTAGGAAGTTTTGTAAGTACTACTACATGTGATAAGTGTGGAGGAAAAGGTAAAGTTATAGATACTCCATGTCATACATGTCGTGGAAAAGGTCATGTTAGAAAGAATAGAAAGATTACTGTTAAGGTACCAGCAGGTGTAGATACAGGTAATGTAATGCCACTTAGAGGCCAAGGTGAGCATGGTCAAAATGGTGGTTCGCCAGGAGATTTATATATTAAGATAAGAGTTGCTCCTTCTAAGCAATTTACTAGAAAGGGTAATGATATATATGTAGATACTCACATATCTATGGCTAAAGCTGCACTTGGAACAGAAATAAAGGTTCCAACTGTTGATGGAGACGTTAAGTACACAGTTCCTCCTGGAACACAATCAGGAACTTTATTTAGACTTAAAGGAAAAGGAGTTCCTAGAGTTAATTCATCAGGTAGAGGGGATCAATATGTTAAGGTTGTAGTTGATATTCCTAAGAATTTAAGTGATAAAGCAAAAGAGGCTTTAGTTGCCTTTATGGAAGCAACTGGTGAAGCTGTTGAAGGGGAGCATAAGTCTCACAAAAAAGGATTTAATTTATTTAATAAATAAGGAAAAGACTGTGAAAAAATAATATTTTTTTTCGCAGTCTTTTTTTCTTATAACAATTTTCCTATATGTAGTATAAATAATTCCTATTGGACTGGGAAAAACTATGAATATAGAATAGATTATATAGAAACATAAGAAAAAATTATGATATGAGGTGGAGAAGTGAACAGTTTAAAGGAAATACTCCTAGATGAAATTGAAGAATTTAGAAAGGTTGGACATCAATTTTTAAATGGGGAATTGAATCTTATGCAATTTAAACATGAATCAGGTGGTATGGGGATGTATGCACACCGTGGTGGAAAAGAGTTTATGATAAGATTTAGAATACCTTCAGGGGTAACTCATTCAGATGAATTGAAGTTAATATATGAATATGCTAAAAAACATAATCTTGGTGGGATTCATTTTACAACACGTCAAGCGATACAGTTGCATGGATTAACATTAGATGGTGCTTGTGATTTAATGAAGGAAGGCTTGGAAGTGAATTTATTTACTAGAGGAGCTGGAGGAAACTTTCCAAGAAATGTAGCTCTTTCACCATTAGCAGGTGTTGATAAGGAAGAAGAATTTGATCCAACTCCATATGCATTAGCTGTTGGTAATCATTTTTTAAAGAAGATTTATACATATAAGTTGCCTAGAAAGTTAAAAGTATCTTTTTCTAATTCTTATAAGGATACAGCTCATTGCACTGTACAAGACTTAGGTTTTGTTGCAGTAAAGAAGGATGGAAAAGAATATTTTAAAGTTTATATAGGTGGAGGTCTTGGAAATAATCCAAGAAAAGCTATAGAAGTAGATGAATTGATAGAAGCTAAGGATGTTCTTTACTATATTGAAGGAATGACTAATCTTTTTATAGCAGAAGGTGACTATAAAAATAGAGCTAAAGCTAGAATTAGATATATAGCTGATAGAATGGGTGATGAAGAGTTTGTTAATCAATTTAAGCTTTATACAAAAGCTGAGAAAGAAAAAGGTGGATTAGAATTAAATCTTCATCATACTGAGATAAAAAAAGAAGGAATAAAAACAGAAGTTAAAGATAAGAGATTAATAGAGCAAAAACAAGATGGTCTTTATACTGTATATTTACATCCAGTAGGAGGACAATTAAAATTAGAGTATCTTAAAGAAATTTTAGATACTATAGCTAACTTTGAGGGTGTAGAAGCAAGACTTGCCATGACTGAGGGAGTGTACTTTAGAAACTTAAATGGAAAAGAGGCGGAAACCTTATTGAATATTACTAAGAAGATGGGGGGAGAAGCTGAAATATATCATAGCGTGGCATGTATAGGTGTTCCAACATGTCAAATAGGAATAGGTAATAGCCAAGGGTTATTGTTTAATATAATGGACTACTTTAAAGATAAAGATTATTCTTCAGATTTAATGCCAAGAGTATATATTTCTGGTTGTACAAATTCATGTGGAGTGCATGAAATAGGAAAAATAGGTTTTACAGGTAAGAAGAAGAGAGTAGATGATGCTGTAAAAGAGGTTTTTGGATTGTTTATAAACGGAGATTTTACAGTGGAAAATGTAAGGCTAGGTGAATTTAAGGGAGATATGTTACCTGAAAGAATACCAGAATTCTTATATGAGTTAGCTATGAAACTTGAAGAGGATAATATTAAGTTTGAAGATTACATAAAAGAAGATGAATTTATGAACTTAGTAAATAAATATTTAGTATAAAATATAAGGGTTGTATCCAAGTTGATACAACCCTTTGTTAATATAAGGGATTCCTTGACATAACTGAAATGTAAAGTGTAAAATATTATATTAGTCAAAGTATAAGTGAAAGGATTGATTTTTTTGGAAGGAACTTGGATAGAGGTTAGAGTAATTACCAAAAGTGAGGCTTTAGAGCCGATTTCTGGTATATTCTACGGACTAGATTGTAAGGGCGTTGCTATAGAGGATCCAGAAGATATATTAGGTAGAGAACAAGGACCATTAACATGGGACTTTGCAGATATAAATGTACTAGAACACAAGGGTAAATTTGCAGTTGTTAAAGGGTATTTTTCAGAAGAAGATAATATAGATGAAATAATAGCTTATATTAATGAAAAGGTTGAAGAGATTAAAGCTTTAGGAATTGATGTAGGTGAAGGTAAAGTAGAAGTTGAAAAAATGTATGAAGAAGATTGGGCAAACAACTGGAAGAAGTACTATAAGCCTTCAAAGGTAGGGGAGAAAATAGTTGTTAAACCAATATGGGAAGAATATGAAGCAAAAGATGAAGAATTAGTAGTTGAATTAGATCCGGGAATGGCATTTGGAACAGGTGAACATGAAACTACAAGAATGTGTATTCAAGCTTTAGAAAAGTATGTTCAAAAGGACAGCACTGTATTTGATGTTGGTTGTGGTTCTGGAATACTTGCCATTGCAGCAGCTAAGCTTGGTGCAAAACTTGCAGTGGGGGTTGATTTAGATCCAGTAGCAGTAGAATCAGCAAAAGAAAATGTAGGGTTCAATAACATAGATAATATTGAGATTCTACATGGAAATTTAATTGAAGTTATTGATGGTAAGGCTGATATAGTTGTAGCTAATATTATAGCAGAAATTATCTGTATATTAACTGAAGATGTAAGTAGAGTAATTAAGCCAAATGGTTACTTTATAACATCAGGGATTATCCATGATAGAGTAGAAATGGTTACTAATAAGTTAGAAGAATGCGGTTTTGAAGTTATTAAAGTTAACAAGGATGGGGAATGGAACTGCATAATAGCAAAACTTAAGTAGTTAAGGAGAGAAGTATATGCATAAGTTTTTCACACCTGCTGAAAATATTAATTCTAATGAAGGAAAAATATTAGGTGATGATGTTAAACATATATATAAGGTTTTAAGGTTAAGTGAGGGGGAAGAAGTAGTTTTAAATAACTGCATAGGTGATGAATTCCTTGGGAAAATAAAAAGTATTTCAAAGACTGAAGTTATTATAGATATACTAGAAAAGTTAGATGTAAATAATGAAAGTCCTATAGAAATTTATTTATATCAAGGTCTTCCTAAGTCACAAAAGATGGACCTTATAGTTCAAAAGGGTACTGAACTTGGAATATCAAAGTTTGTACCAACTATTACTGATAGAGTAGATGTTAAGCTTAAGGGAGAGTTTAAGAAGCTTGATAGACTTAATAGAATAGCTCTTGAAGCTGCAAAGCAAAGTAAGAGAAGCCTTATTCCAACGGTAGATGAGCCAATATCATTTGATGATGTTTTAGGGGAATTAGAGGAATTAGATTTATTCTTGGTTCCTTATGAGAATGCCGAAAACTTTGGAATTAAAGGTGTAATAAAGGATTTAAGGGATAGTGGAAGATTAGATAATGTTAAAAAGATCGGTATAATGGTTGGACCAGAAGGTGGTTTTGAGGAAGAAGAAATTGAAAGACTAAAAGAAAAAGGTGCCTATATTATTACGCTAGGAAGTAGAATTCTAAGAACGGAAACAGCTGGATTTACAGCAACTGCTTTAGTGCAATATGAGTTAGGTGATTTAGGAGGAAATGTTTAATGAAGGTTGCATTTTCTACATTAGGATGTAGAGTTAATCATTATGAATCAGAAGCTATGGCAGAAAAGTTTATAAGAGAAGGATATGAGGTGACAGAGTTTACAGAAGTTGCTGATGTCTATGTTATAAATACGTGTACAGTAACAAATATGGGAGATAAGAAATCTAGACAAATTATAAGTAGAGCTAGAAGACTTAATCCAGATGCTATAATAGCTGTTGTAGGGTGTTATTCACAAATAGCACCAAAGGAAGTTTCAGCAATAGATGGTGTTGATGTTGTTCTTGGAACTAGAAATAAAGGTGATGTAGTTTATTACGTAAATAAAGCTAGAGATGAACAAGCAGCACAAATATATGTTGAAAGTGTACTAAGAAATAAGAAATTTGAGGAATTAAACATAGAAGAATACCAAGATAAGACAAGAGCATTCCTAAAAATCCAAGATGGATGTAATAGATTCTGTGCATACTGTATAATACCTTATTCTAGGGGATCGGTATGTTCGAAGGAACCAAGACAAGTTCTTGATGAAATAAATAAGTTATCAGAACATGGATTTAAGGAAATAATATTATCAGGAATTCATACTGCATCATATGGATTAGATTTAGATGGTGAAATCACTTTAGTTGATTTATTAGAAGAGATAGAAAAACTAGATGGTATTGAAAGAGTAAGAATAGGGTCTATAGAGCCAGCTTTCTTTACTCCAGAAGTAATTGAAAAAATTAAGAATATGAAGAAATTATGTCCTCAGTTCCACCTTTCTCTTCAAAGTGGATGTAATGCTACGTTAAAGAGAATGAATAGAAGGTACACAGCTGAAGAGTATGAAAGAATAGTTAATATTTTAAGAGAAAATATTAAAGATGTTTCTATTACAACTGATGTTATAGTTGGATTCCCTGGAGAAACAGAAGAAGAATTTAATGAAACTTATGAGTTCTTAAAGAGAATAAAGCTTACAAAAACTCATGTGTTTAAATATAGCCCAAGAGAAGGTACAAAGGCGGCAACTATGCCAAATCAATTAGATGGAACAGTTAAGGATAAAAGAAGTAAAGCTCTTATAGAATTAAATAATAAAAATGAAGGTGACTTTACTAAATCTATTGTTGGTAGAGTTATGGATGTACTTATAGAACAGCCAGTAAAAGGGAAAGATGATGTATATGAAGGATATACTAGAAACTATGTTAAGGTTGAAGTTAAAGGTATAGAAGAAAACTTAAAAGGTCAAATAGTAAATTGCAAGATAGAAGAAGCTTTAGGAGATTATGCTGTAGCTACTCTTGTAAAATAAAAAGTTACTATTAGAAAGGGGTGAATTTATGGAAGATTGTATTTTTTGTAAAATCATAAAGGGTGAAATACCAAGTAAAAAAGTATATGAAGATGAAAAGGTATATGCTTTTTATGATATAAGTCCAGAAGCACCTATACACTTCTTAGTAATACCTAAGGAGCATATAGAAAGTGCTAATGCCTTAAATGAAGAAAATGCATCTGTGGTCGCACATATTTTCTTAGTAATTAATAAACTAGTTAGTGAGCTAGGTATTGCGGAAAAAGGCTACAGAATTGTAAATAATACAGGTAATGATGGAGGTCAAACTGTACATCATATGCATTTTCATGTTCTTGGAGGCAGAAGTTTAAATTGGCCTCCAGGCTAATAGTTAAATTTTTAAGAATTATTGACACGAGCAACCTTACTATTGTATAATATAGCATGTGTTATTAAGCCCGTAGCTGAGTTGAATTTAGAATTTTAGCTAGCGGAGGGAGGGATAATTAATGTCAGAAATCAAAGTTGGAGAAAACGAAACTCTTGAAAATGCGTTAAGAAGATTTAAGAGAAAATGTGCAAGAGCTGGAGTTCTTTCAGAAGTAAGAAAGAGAGAACACTACGAAAAGCCAAGCGTTAAGAAAAAGAAGAAATCAGAAGCTGCTAGAAAGAGAAAGTTCAAATAGAACGTTCTTTTTGAAAGAAGGTATGTGTATATGCCAACAGTAAAAGAAAGACTTCAAGAAGATTGGAAAACTGCTTTAAAGGCTAAAGATAAATTTAAAGCTAACGTTATAAGTACAGCAAAGTCTGCGATTTTATTAGTTGAAAAGACTGATGGAATAACAGCGGATGATGCGCTAGCTATAGAAATATTAGCTAAAGAAGTCAAGCAAAGAAGAGAAGCAATGCTTGAGTTTGAAAAGGGAAATAGACAGGATTTGGTTGATCAGTCAAAAGCTGAGATAGAAATTTTGTTAAATTACCTTCCTCAGCAGTTAAGTGAAGGGGAAATAAGGCAAATTATTGAAGAATCAGCTATTGAAGCGGGCGCTAGTAGCATTAAAGACATGGGAAAAGTTATGTCAATTGTTAGACCTAAGACATTAGGTAGAGCAGATGGCAAGCTTGTTAGTCAAATAGTAAAAGAATATTTAACTAATAAATAATAAGAAGAACTCTTCGAGTTCTTTTTATTGTTTTGTATGAGTCATTAAAATAGAGTTTAAGGCTAATATTAGCTTTAAACTCTATTTTTTATTCTGCCTATATGGATTTACATATTCTAATTGTTCTTTTTTTTATGTTTTAATCATAAATTACAATGATAGAAATATAAAAAATGGGGGATTAGAGGTGGAGGAAAAAATAAATAAAGGTAGAGAAATGTTAGTAGATAAATTTGATTTGCCAGCAGAAATAGTAATGGATATTCCTAAGATAATTATTACAGGGAACAAAGAAATAATTATAGAAAATCATAAAGGGATATCTAATTTTGAGAAAAATCTAATTAAAGTAAATTCTAAAGTTGGCAATATAAATATAGAGGGAAGTGATTTTGAAATTTTGTACATAGGAGGATCGACTATAAGTATAACCGGAAAATTTAAAGCAATTATATATGAGGATAAACAAAAATGATACTAGATAAATTAAAAGTTGGAAGTGTAATAGTTGAAATAAGTGCAAAATCACCTGAAAGAATACTTAACCTTCTATGGAACAGCGGAATAAAATCTAAGAACATTGTTAAGATTGATATAACTACAATTAGGTTAGAAGTTGAATATAATGACTATAATGAAGTAGTGGGTGCTGTTAAAAGATGTGGCGGCAAAATAAAGATAATAAGTAAAAATGGTTGGGTGTTTCTAATATCAAGACTAAAGAGACAAATATCATTAGTTTTAGGTTTGTTAATATTTGTAATAGGGATGTTTTACCTGTCAACTTATATATGGGCTATAGATATACAAACAGGAAATAATTTATCGCCTTATCAAGTTAGAAAAGAATTAAAGAAAATTGGTATTGTTCCAGGCATAAAGAAAAGTAAGATTGATGTTTATGATATAGAAAGTAAGGCTGAAGATATAAATAGTGATATATTGTGGATAAGAGCAAGAGTGGAAGGGGCTACATTGAAAATAGTTATTGAAGAGAAAGTTAATCCTCCAAAACAAGTTAGTGATACATCTGGAGATTGTGTGGCTAAAGTTGGTGGAGAAATAAAAAGGGTTTTTGTATCCTCTGGTACTAGCAATGTAAGCCCAGGCGATTTTGTTAATGAGGGAGATGTTTTAATAAAAGGAATACAAGGAAAAGAAGGAGAGGAATATGATGTTCCTGCAAAGGGAATAGTTATAGCTAATACGTTTTATGAGAAAGAAATGGAAGTACAGGTTAGTGGTTCTAAGCTTGATAAGACAGGTGAAAGAGATAGAGATATTTACTTATCTTTCTTTGGTAGGAAAATTTACTTGAAAAAAGCTATAAATAACTTTAAGTATTATGATAAAATAGAAGATGAAAAAGGTTTTATTAAAACTACAACTTATTTTGAGAGAGCAGAGAAAGAGGTAAATTTAGATAAGGAAGAAGCAATTAAAACTGCAACTGAACAATTAACAGAATCATTTTCAAGAACTTTGAGTAATGATTATAAGATTGTTGATAAAGACGTGTATACAGAAGACATAGGTGAAGGTAAGTTGCGTGTTAAGGTGACCTTTGTAGTTGAACAGGATATAGCCAGTGTATCATAATATAAGTGATGTACGAGTAAGAAGGTGATGAACATGAGTTTAAAAAGAAGGGAAACGAAAAAGGGGAATTATAAACCTAAGAGAATTTTATTATTTACCATAAGTTTTGTGGTAACTTATTTTTTATTGATAACAGCTATTGCTCCAACTAAGTATGAGTTACAGGAAGGCGATATAGCAAGAGAAGATATAGTAGCCCAAAGAGAAACTGTAGATGAACAAGCTTCAGAAGAAAAGTTAAAAGAAGCTTTATCTAAAGTAGATAAACAATATACATTAAAAGCAGAAGTGAAAATTGCTGCAGAGAATAATATAAATGCATTGTTTGAAAAGTTAATAAGTTTAAGTGCTACAGAATTAGATGAGAAGGAAAAGATAGTAGAAGTAAGAAAAGTTGAGGGGATTACCTTAGATGAAAGTGCTTGTAAGTTCTTATTATCAATACCAAAAGACACATTGGTTAAATTAAAATTAGAAGCTTTAGAAATAGTAGATTCTGTATATGTAAAAAATATTGAAGATGAGGATAGTGAAAGCTTATCTGAGGCTAGAAGTTTGGCCGCTGAAAAGGTAAAGAATCTTAATTTAAATTCCAATATAAGTAATGTGTTAAATAAAATTATAATAGAACAAATAAAACCAAACTTTTATTATGATAAAGAAAAAACAGAAGAAAAGATTAAAGAAGTTCAAAAAAATACAGAGAAGGTAGTAATAAAGAAGAACCAGATAATAGTACAAAAAGGTGAACCTGTTACTTCAAGACAAATAGAAATTTTGACTGAATTAGGGTTAATAGGAGATTCTGCTGGGGAAGGAGTAATACTTCTATATATTGTTCTAGCAATACTTTTAAGTTCTGTTATGGGGATTCAATTCTTCTACATTTACAAGAACTACAGAAGTGTTTATTTAGATTTTAAGAAGTTGGTTTTAATTAATTTAATAAATGTATTTTCTTTAATATTAGTTAGATGTGTAAGTTTTGCATCTCCTTTTATGATACCATTAGCGTTAGCACCATTACTTATGACTATGCTTATTAATTACAAGATATCACTGTTTGTTAACTCCATGAATGTTATCATAGTTGCTGCATTAACAGGATTTAACTCTCAAGTGATAATAATTGCAATAGTAAATGCATTAGTGGGTGCTACTATACTAAGGAAGATGCAACAAAGAAACGATATACTTTATTCAACATTATACATTGCAGTTTTATCTGGAGTTATAACATTTGCAACAGGTGTTATTTTATCAAGCAATTTAAAAGATATATTTTTAAATAGTGCTTTTTCTATAATAGGAACTGTGTTTGCAGGGGTTCTAGCTACAGGTTTATTACCGTTTTTAGAATCTACATTTAATATAGTAACTACATTAAAGTTGTTAGAGTTAAGTAATCCTAATAGTCCTCTTTTAAAGAAATTGCTAATGGAAGCCCCTGGGACATACCATCATAGCATGCTAGTTGCTAATTTAGCAGAGCTTGCAGCAGAAGAGGTTAAAGCTAATCCAGTAATAGCAAGAATAGGAGCTTATTATCATGATGTTGGTAAAACCACTAGACCATATTTCTTTAAGGAAAATCAAATTAGTAAAGAAAATCCTCATGACAAGATAACTGCTAATTTAAGCACTTTAATAATAATATCTCATGTTAAGGAAGGACTAGAATTAGCAAAGGAATACAATATACCAGAAGTAATACAAGATATAATAGCGCAGCATCATGGTACAACTTTGGTTAAATATTTCTATTATACTGTAAAAAATAATGCTGAAAATCCTGATGAGGTTAGAGAAGAAGATTTTAGATATCCAGGCCCTATACCAAGTACTAAGGAATCTGGAATAATAATGTTAGCAGACTCTGTTGAAGCTGCAGTAAGGTCTATAAATGAGCCTACTAAGGGTAAAATAGAAGAAATGGTCAATAATATTATTAAAGATAAACTTCATTCTGGTCAGCTTAATGATTGTGATTTAACATTAAAGGATTTAGAAATAATTAGAAAGTGTTTCTTAAAGACTTTAAATGGAATATATCATCAAAGGATAGAATATCCAACAGAAAAGAGCAAAAGCTTAAAATAAAGGGGATGAGTTTTTAACTCACCCCTTTAAAAAATATGAAAAGAGGAGAAACTAAATGATATATACAGATAACAGACAAGAAAAAATAGAAGTGACAGAAGAATTAGTAAAGGAATTAGAGCATACAATAGAATTTACTTTAAAGGAAGAAGAAGTGAATATACCATTTGAAATTTCATTATTGTTTGTAGACAATGATGAAATTAGGGAAATAAACAATGAAACTAGAAATATAGATAAAGAAACAGATGTGCTATCTTTTCCTATGCTAGACTACCCAAAAGATAGGGTTTTTAAAGATGTGTATAAGAATTATGAATTTGATGAAACGTATATGGATGGAGAAGAACTAGTTTTAGGAGATATAGTATTATCTTTAGAAAAGGCTTTAGAACAGAGCAATGAATATAATCATTCCTTTAAAAGAGAAGCTTCATACTTAGTAGTTCATTCAGTACTACATTTATTAGGGTATGATCATATGGAAGAGGATGAGAAAAAAGTTATGAGAAAAAGAGAAGAAGATATCTTAGGGCAATTAGATATTAAAAGATAAAATTATAAGTGGGTGATGATAAAAAGTGAAGTTAAAAAAAGTGGTAGATAGCTTCAATCATGCTATAAATGGTATTATTGATACAGTAAGAACTCAAAGAAATATGAAAATACATCTTGTAGCTGCTATAGGGGTTTTAATAGCTTGTTTTTGTTTTGATATATCTAAGATGGAATTTTTGATAATTGCAATAACCGTAGCTATAGTAATTGCTGCAGAATTAATAAATACCGCTATAGAAGCAGCTATTGATATGACTACTAATTATTATCATCCATTAGCTAAGATAGCTAAAAATGCAGCAGCAGGGGCTGTGTTGGTAACTGCTATAAATGCTATAGTGGTGGGGTATGTTATCTTTTGGGATAAACTATCTAATATATCTTATGAGGTAATACATAAGGTTAAAAACAATGAGCCATATACAATATTTATTGTCTTAGTTATAGTCAGCTTTGCCACTATAATAGTAAAAGCTATATTTGGAGAAGGAACTCCTCTTAAAGGTGGTATGCCTAGTGGACATAGTGCGTTATCATTTTCTATAGCTACAGCAATAGCTTTAATTACTGAAGAGCCAACCTGTATAATGTTAAGTTATTTAATGGCCTTTATTACAGCACAAAGTAGGGTTGATTCTGAGGTTCATACATTATCTGAAGTTATTGTGGGAGCTATATTTGGTATGCTTATAACCTTATTGATTTTTACCATATTCAAATTATAATTATAATGATATAATGAAAAATACACATAATATGAGTATATAAAAATATAAAATTATTGTGTATCTTGGAGGAAATAAAGTGAATAAAGAGTTAATATTAAAAGCTATAGAAGCAAGAGAGAATGCATACTGTCCATATTCTAATTTTAAGGTTGGGGCAGCAGCCTTATTTGAAGATGGAAATATATACGTAGGATGCAATGTTGAAAATGCATCTTTTGGAGCAACTAACTGTGCTGAAAGAACAGCTATATTTAGTGGGGTTGCAAATGGAAATAGAAAGTTAAAAGAATTAGCATTAATAGGAGATGTTAAAGCATTTACATATCCTTGTGGAATCTGTAGGCAAGTAATATCTGAGTTTGCAGAAAGTGGAGATATGAAAATTTATATAATAAAAAATGAAAATGAAGTTTTAGAAACAACTTTAGATGAAGTTATGCCAGGTACTTTTACTAAGAAGGACTTGGAGAAATAGGAGGAAGAATGTTTAAATCAGGATTTGTAACTATTGTAGGGAGACCCAATGTTGGAAAATCAACTTTAATGAACTACTTAATGGGGGAAAAGTTATCAATAGTTTCTAATAAGCCACAAACAACAAGAAATAATATTCAAACTATATTAACAACTAAGGAGTATCAAATTGTATTCGTTGATACACCAGGAATACATAAGCCTAAGCATAAGTTAGGTGAATATATGGTAAATTCGGCAAAAGATTCAATGAAGGATGTAGATTTAGTACTTTTTTTAACTAATCCTGATGATGAAGTAGGGAGAGGTGATAAGTTTATACTAGAGTCTCTAAAAAATAGTAAAGCACCTGTTTTCCTTGTGTTAAATAAGGTGGATGAATCTACTCAAGATAGAGTAGCTAAATCACTTATGGATTTATCAAAGGAATTTAATTTTAAAGAGATAGTACCTATATCAGCAATTAAAGGGAAAAATGTTGATACATTATTAAATCTTATGGTTAATGAGTTACCAGAAGGACCTATGTATTATCCTGAAGATATGATAACAGATGTTCAAGAAAGATTTGTAGTATCTGAAATTGTAAGAGAAAAAGCTTTAAGATGCTTAAGAGATGAAGTTCCTCATGGTATAGCTGTAGATGTTATTCAAATGAAACAAAGTGAAAATGGTACTTATCATATAGAAGTGGATTTAATATGTGAAAAGGATTCTCACAAAGGAATAATAATAGGAAAAAATGGTCAGTCCTTGAAGAGAATTGGAGAAACGGCTAGATATGAGTTAGAAAGATTCTTACATACTAAGGTAAATATAAAAATATGGGTTAAAGTAAGAAAAGAGTGGAGAGACAATCAAAACTTATTAAAGGAATTAGGATATAAAAAAGTAAAATAGATTATTAGGGGATGGTTATTCTGTCACTTTTTAAGTGTAATGGGGTAGTAATAAAGGCCCTAGATTATAAAGAAAATGATAAACTAGTTTGGTTATACACTGATAACTATGGGAAGATTACAACGGTGGCTAGAGGTGCAAAAAAAAGTAAGAACAAACTTTTTTCTGTGACTCTACCTTTATGTTACTGTGAATATATGGTATTTAAGGGGAAAACACTGTATAATCTACAAGAGGGGAAAATAATTAATTCTTTTCAAGGTTTAATGAATAATCTAGATAAATTGACATATTCATCATATGTATGTGAACTAATAGATATTGCTGTATTAGAAGGAGAAGTAAATAAATATCTATTTAAAGAGTTTATAACTACTTTGTATTTATTAAATACAGATGCTTTAGATTATGAACTTCTAATAAGAGCTTTTGAATTAAAACTTTTAAAGGCAACTGGATATGGATTAAATCTAGAAAGTTGTAGCATATGTAAGAAAAAGTTAGCAGTATCTAATTATATAAGTCTTTCCTATTTTGGAGGGGTTTGTGAAGAGTGTAATAAAACACATGGGGTGTACATATCTAAAGGGGCATATAATGCTCTTAAATATTTATCAAATGTTTCATCAGATAAAGTTTATAGATTGAATCTTACAGATGAGATAAAAAAGGAAATGGAAAAGGTGACCACTTTTATTATTTCTTCTAGTTATGCTAAGAAACCTAAAAGTTTAGAGATGCTAAATTATATTAAGGAGTGAGAATAATATGGAAATTTCATTAGAAAAGGTTGATCAAGTAAAAGAGAGAACTGGAAGTACTTATAAAGAAGCAAAAGAAGCTTTAGAAATTTGTGGCGGAGATGTATTAGAAGCTATAATTTATATAGAAGGTCAAAATGAAAATTCAAATATGAAAAATCCAGAAGATAATGCCTATCAAGAAAATAATAGTGAGACAATAGAAGATTTTAAGGTATGGTTAAAGGAAACTGTAAAAAAGGGAAATGTTTCAAGAATTAAAGTAAAAAAAGATGAAACTATATTAGTTGATGTTCCTGTAAATGCAGGTATAGCAGCTACAGTTATAGCAGTAATAATTCCTCCAATTCTTGCTTTTGGAGTAATTGCAGCAGTAGCAACTAAGTTAACTATAGAAATTACTAAAGTTGATGGTTCTGTAGAGGTTGTAAATAAATATGTAGCAAAGGCTGCAAATGAAGTTAAGGGTAAGGCCTCAGTATTTGCAGATCAAATCAAAACTAAAATAAAAGAAGTTAAAGAAGAGGCTTCCAATAATGCTTCTTATAAGGAAAATGTATATAAAGATGATGAAACTGTTTATAGTTATACAGTTAATTTTGACGAGGAAAAGGAAGAAAAATAATTAGAAAAATATAGAAAATAATATGTATTTAAAAAAAATAAGTGATAAATAAGGAATATTAGAATAATTTATGTGATTTTTCTGAAAATTAAGTATAGTCAAACTATAATTACGTGGTATAATTATACTGTAAATAAAAAGTCGACATAAAAGACTCTATATATTCCTTTGAATCAGAAAGAGGGATTGTAATGAAGTTGTCAGATAGGCAAGAGGAAATAATCAAGCTTGTAAAAGAAGGACAGCCTATTACAAGTGAAGCTTTAGCTGAAAAGTTGGGAGTTACAAGAGCGGCGTTAAGAGCAGATCTTGCAATTTTAACTATGATAGGAATATTAGACGCTAGACCAAAGGTTGGATATATTTATTCAGATAAGCCTAAGAGTAGTCTGTTATTAGATTACATAAGTAATATAAAAGCAGGTCAGATTATGTCAAAGCCGTCTACAGTTAATGAGGCTATGATGGTGTATGATGCAATCGTATACCTATTCTTAAATGATATAGGCACAGTATTTGTAGAAAATAATGGATACCTTGTAGGTGCAGTGTCGAGAAAAGACTTTTTAAAGATTGCAATTGGAGGTACTGATATACATAAGGTACCTGTTGGGGTAATTATGACAAGAATGCCTAATATCATTTGTGGAACATCAGAAGATAGTGCATATGATATGGCAAAAAAAATAATAGAACATGAAATAGACAGCATACCAATAGTTGAAAAGGTTAGAGTAGAGCAGGGTAAAGAACAATACAAAATTATAGGTAAAATATCAAAAACTAATATTACCAGATTATTCGTTCAGATGGGTAAGAGCGAATAAATAAATAAGAAACTATCGGGCCATTTAAGGTTCCGTTAGTATATAGATAAATTGTATTGAACGGAGGAGTATTGAGATGGAGAAAAAGTACGTTTACCTTTTTAGTGAAGGAAATGCATCAATGAAGAACTTACTAGGGGGTAAGGGAGCTAATTTAGCAGAAATGACTACACTAGGAATTCCAGTTCCAACAGGATTTACTGTTACAACTGAAGCTTGTAACAAATATTATGAAGATGGAAAGGTTATTTCATCAGAGGTAATGGAACAAATTTATGCAAGTATTAAGGAATTAGAAAAGGTAGCCGGAAAAGAATTCGGTAGTGAAGAGGATCCACTATTAGTATCAGTTAGATCTGGTGCAAGAGTATCTATGCCAGGTATGATGGATACAATATTAAACTTAGGATTAAATGATTCAGCTGTAGAGGTTGTAGCTAATAAAACTAACAATCCAAGATTTGCTTATGATTCATACAGAAGATTTATTCAAATGTTCTCTGATGTTGTTATGGGTATTGAAAAGAGACTATTTGAAGATAAGTTAGAAGATATGAAGGAAGCAAGAGGGGTAAAATTAGATACAGATTTAAATGCAGATGATTTAAAAGAGTTAGTTGGTCAATTTAAAGAGTTATATAAGAAAGAAAAGGGAGAAGAATTCCCACAAGATCCAAAGGTTCAATTAATTGAATCAATTACTGCTGTATTTAGGTCATGGGACAATCCAAGAGCTATAGTGTATAGAAGATTAAATGATATACCTGGTGATTGGGGAACAGCAGTTAATGTTCAACAAATGGTATTTGGTAATAAGGGAGAAACTTCAGGAACAGGTGTTATATTCTCAAGAAACCCTGCTACTGGTGAAAATAAAATATATGGTGAGTACTTAATGAATGCACAAGGTGAAGACGTTGTTGCAGGAATTAGAACACCTCAACCAATATCTCAATTAGAAGAGCAAGATTCAGTGATTTATAAGCAATTAACAGATATAATTGCTACACTAGAAGCTCACTATAAAGATATGCAAGATATGGAAATAACTATTGAAGAAGGAAAATTATATTTCTTACAAACTAGAAATGGTAAGAGAACAGCTCAAGCTGCTTTAAAAATAGCTGTTGATTTAGTTGAAGATGGTACTTTAACTAAGGAAGAAGCTATATTAAAGGTTGAACCAAAACAATTAGATACATTACTTCACCCAGCATTTGATGTTGAAGAATTAAAGAAGGCAGAGGTAGTTGCTAAAGGTCTTCCAGCTTCTCCAGGAGCAGCTTGTGGTAAAATAGCATTTACTGCAGATGAATCTAAGGAAAGAGCTGAAAAGGGAGAAAAGGTTGTTTTAGTTAGACTTGAAACTTCCCCAGAAGATATTGAAGGTATGATTGCTGCAGAAGGTATATTAACTGTAAGAGGTGGTATGACTTCCCATGCTGCAGTTGTTGCTAGAGGTATGGGAACTTGCTGTGTAGCAGGATGTGGAGAAATTAAAGTTGATGAAAAAGCTAAGACTGTTACAATAGGAGATAAGACTTACGGAGTAGATGATTATATTTCAATAGATGGTTCTACTGGTAATATCTATGCTGAAGCTGTTAAGACTGTTTCACCTGAAATAACTGGGCATTTTGCTACATTTATGGGATGGGCAGATGAAATTAGAAAGCTAAAGGTTAGAACTAATGCAGATACTCCAAGAGATACTTTACAAGCTGTTGAATTTGGAGCAGAAGGTATTGGTTTATGTAGAACAGAGCATATGTTCTTCGCTGAAGATAGAATTATGGCTGTTAGAGAAATGATAGTTGCAAAGGACGAAGAACAAAGAAGAAAGGCATTAGATAAGATTCTTCCAATGCAAAGACAAGATTTCACTGAAATTTATGAAGCATTAGAAGGAATGCCAGCAACAATTAGATTCTTAGATCCACCACTACATGAATTTGTTCCTCACAGTGATGAAGAAATTGCTGAATTAGCAAAGGAAATGGGATTAACTTTTGAAGAGTTAAAGGCTACTGTTGAAGATTTACACGAATTCAACCCAATGATGGGACATAGAGGATGTAGATTAGCAGTATCTTATCCTGAAATTGCTGAAATGCAAACAAGAGCTGTAATTGAAGCAGCTTTAGATGTTAAGGCAAAGAAAGGTTATGATATAGTTCCAGAAATAATGATTCCATTAGTTGGAGAAATTAAGGAATTAAAATATGTTAAGGATGTAGTTGTTAAGACTGCAGAAGCTGTTATGGAGGAAAGAGGAACTAAGATAGAATACCATGTTGGTACAATGATAGAAATTCCAAGAGCAGCTTTAACAGCTGATGAAATAGCTAAGGAAGCAGATTTCTTCTCATTTGGTACAAATGACTTAACTCAAATGACATTTGGATTCTCAAGAGATGATGCTGCTAAGTTCTTAGGTTCTTACTATGATAAGAAGATTTATGAACAAGATCCATTTGCTAAGTTAGACCAAACAGGTGTAGGTCAATTAGTTAAGATAGCTGCTGAAAAGGGTAGAGCAACAAGACCTGATATTAAGCTTGGAATCTGTGGAGAACATGGTGGAGATCCATCATCAGTAGAATTCTGCCATAATGTTGGATTAAACTATGTTTCATGTTCACCATTTAGAGTACCATTAGCTAGATTAGCTGCAGCTCAAGCACAAGTTAAAAATCCAAGACAATAATATATTAAAAATATAAGAGGATGATTAAATCATCCTCTCAGGGTGTCGACAAAGTCGACACCCTTTCGTTTTTTTGATAAAATATCACAGGTGATATTTTATGATGACAAGAAGAAATATAGATAATAGATTG
>NZ_JAHAIF010000026.1 GCF_018372875.1 Clostridium sp.
AGTGTACCATTTTTTAAGAAAAATTTAAATAACTCAAATAAAAATAATTAGATATAAGTATATTTTTACCTGTCTTAATTTACTAAGTTGACGACATTGACCGAACGGTACGTACTGGTGGTGTGAGAGGTCGGTAGATAAAATAATTATCTACCTCCTACTCGATCCTTTGCTCTGCCTATCCCACTAATCATGGGACATATGGATTTCTTTGGACAATCTTTAAAAAATAGATTGTAGTAGTTAGGATAGTTCAATTTTAAAATAATCACATATCTTTTTTATAGATTTAGCACTAGGTATAACTAAATCATGCTCCCAATTATATAAATCATTAAGCTCCATTTTTAATTCTCTACAAAATATATTTCTATCCATATTATGTAGCTTTCTAACTTTAGTACTCTTTTCCTCTATGGTATTTTCAGGAAGAAATTTTAAAGTTTCAATATCAATATTTTTAGATGTATTGGAGAATACTTCCTTAAAAGTCGCATGTGACTTTATATTGCTTGTCCGGTTGAAAGATCTATTTCTAGTCCTTCCTCTTCAAAGAAACCTTCGCTTATAGCAACATACATTGGAGCATAGAATACAGAACGAACTACTTCGTTAAGACGAACTTTTTGTAGCTCTGATTTTTCTTCTTTCTTGCCACAACCAATCAAAGAACAACTAATAGTAAAAACAAGTGCCAAGAAAAGTGCTAGTTTTGATTTTTTTCTCATGTTCGTATGTCCTCTCCTTAATGATTACTAAAGATGCTTTATGATGTATATTATGACGGATAATGTCAGAGTGTTAAAGAAAGATGGAAAATAAAAATAGTAATAGAAAATTTATAATAGATAAATGCGATATAATTTTAATATAACAATTGTAATTTAAATTATTTATGAGAGGAGTTATTATGAAAATACGAGATATGGTTTTAGAGGATTTTAAGGAAGTAAGTAAATTGATGTATCAGGTACATAATCTCCATTTAGAAAATAGGAAGGATATTTATAAAGAGTCTAATCCTATGTCGAAGAATGAGTTCATAAATATCTTAGAAGATAACCATTGTATATCAATATTATCAGAAGAAAACAATGAGGTTTTAGGTTTATGCATGGCAAGTATAAAGGAAGTTTCAAATCATTCGTTACTAAAAGATAGAAAAGTTGGATACTTAGATGTGTTATGTGTAGAGGAAAGTTGTAGGAAAAGAGGTATAGGAAAAAAGCTGTGTGATGAAATTATGTTTAGATTAAGAGAAAAGGGAGCTGTAAGTTTAGAACTTATGGTATGGTCCTTTAATAAAGAAGCAATAAATTTTTATGAAAGCATAGGGATGGCTGAAAAAAATAAAGTTATGGAATATAAGTTATAAATATATATTTTTATATGTGCCTAATTAACATTTATTTCATATAAATATTAATATGAGAGTTTATAGAAGTATATTAATTAGGAGGATATAAAATAATGAGATATATAAATACAAGAGAATTTGATTCAGAAGTTTTAAACCAAAGTGGAGTGGTAATTGTTGATTTTTATGCAACTTGGTGCGGTCCTTGTAAGATGCTTTCGCCAGTACTTGAAAGAATAGATAATGAAATGGGGAATATAAAAGTAGTTAAAGTAGATATAGATGAAAGTAGGAGATTGGCTATGAATTATGGGGTTCAAAGTGTTCCTACAATAAAGATATTCAAGGATGGAAGAGAGGTAGCTACAAAAGTAGGCTTCCAACCTAAAGAAACATTAGAAAATATTATTCAAATGATTATGTAGAGGAAGTGTAAAAATTGCAGGAACGTTATGATATAGCTATAATTGGAACAGGCCCTGCAGGATTGTCAGCTGCATTAAATGCTAAAATAAGAAATAAATCATTTGTGTTATTTGGAAGTAATAATTTAAGTTCTAAAATAGCAAAAGCTCCTAAGATAAATAATTTTTTAGGATTTCCTAATATGAGTGGTAAAGAAATGGGAATGGCTTTTAAAGAGCATATAAAATCAATGGGAATAGAGATTACAGAAGAGAGAATAAATAATATTTATTCAATGGGTGATTATTTTGCATTAATGGTAAATGATAAGATGTATGAAGCAAGAACCATAATACTTGCTACAGGAGTGGAATTCTCAAAGCCTATAAAAGGAGAGTTAGAGTTTTTAGGTAGGGGGGTAGGATACTGCGCAACCTGTGATGCTCCTCTTTATAGTGGCAAGGATGTAGTAATAGTATCTTCTAACGAAGAAGGAGAAAGAGATGCAAATTATGTATCTGAATTAGCTAAGAGAGTGTATTATATTCCATTATATAATGGAGAATATAGAATTAATAGTAATATAGAAGTGGTAAAGGATAAACCTATGGAAATTGTAGGTGATGATAAAGTTAAAAAAATATTATTAAAAAATAATAAAATAGATACTGATGGAGTATTTTTTTTGAGGGATGCAATTTCTCCATCTCAACTTGTACCTGGACTTCTAGAAATAGATGGACATATAATGGTTGATAATCATATGAGAACAAATTTAAAAGGATGCTTTGCAGCAGGAGATTGCGTTGGAAAACCATATCAATATATAAAAGCTGCTGGTGAAGGGAATATAGCATCACTATCAGCAGTTGCATATTTAGATGGAAGATAATAATTTGAGAAAATTGAAAAAATATCATAATTAGAATTTATATATATAAAGGACTAAATTAAAATTATAAGTATTTTAATTTAGTCCTTTTATATTAACCTTGAGACATTTCTTGTTTTACAGTTGCTATTTCTTCAGGAGTAGCAGGTTGTGCAGGAATATAATATCCTTTTTCTTTAGCTATTTTAAATAAATTATATTGGCGAGTTTCATCTAGATTTCTCATAGTTATTATTTGTTGACGAAGTTGTTCGTTCTCAGTTTGAGAAATTATTCCACCATATCCTGCTAAACTAGCATTTAATCCAGCAAGGTAATCGCTAATCATTTCTTTTTCTTGCATTTTTACATTCCTCCTATCCTAAGAAAGTCATTAATTTATCTTTGTTTGTTTTTGCATCTTGTGCATCTTTTGTAAGGATTTGTTTTAATTGAGGGTCAGTACATTGTTGAGCATAGAAGTTTAACTTCTTCTCAATAGTGCAGTGAGCTCCAATTAAATGACGTAAGTTTTGTAGCTCTAATTGATTTAAGTTAGCCATAGTTATATCTCCCTTCAAAAAAACTTCAATATTAACTTTTACAATTCACTATCGATTTATACATAAAAAACTTGGAGCATTATCCTTAAACTTTTTTTTATATCTCTTAAGTTTTTCTTTAGTTTTTTCACAAGATATATATAAGAAATAAGTTTTAGAATAAAGACATAACAAAAGAGAAGGAGATAAGATCATGAATATTGAAATGTTAACAAATTATTTTTCACAATATGGGATAATAGTTTTCTTTATAATAATTTTTCTTGAATATCTAAATGTACCAGGTTTAGCAGCTGGTATAGTAATGCCTCTGGCAGGTGTGTGGGCAGCTAATGAAAGAGTAGGTTTTTTTACAGCTATTTTTATATCAGTAATAGCTGGACTTTTGGGCAGTTTAGTTCTTTATTTCATAGGAAGAATAGGGGGAGAAATATTTTTAAATAAGTTAATACAGACGTTTCCTAATCAAGAAAAGATGATAAATAGCAAACTAGACTATTTAAGACAAAAGGGAAGTATAGGAGTTTTTATAAGTAAGCTAATACCTATGGCAAGGACATTAATAGAGATTCCAGCTGGAGTACTAAAAATTGATTTTATGAAGTATTTTTGGAGTGCTAGCTTAGGAATATTGGTGTGGAATTCAATATTTATAGGTTCGGGATATATATTTGGTGAAGCTGTATTTCAAAAACTAACCTTTTTATAGGGAGGAGATAAAATGAGAATTGCAATGTTGACAAATAACTATAAACCTTTTGTTGGAGGAGTTCCAATATCAATAGAAAGATTGTCTAAGTCTTTAAGAAGTCTTGGACATGAAGTTTATATATTTGCTCCAACTTATGATAATCAGTGTGATGAGGAATTTGTAATAAGATATAAATCCTTAAAAGGAAAAATATCAGGAGGAGTTGTACTTCCAAATATATTTGATATAGAAATAGAGAAAAAGTTTAAAGCTTTAAAGTTCGATATTATACATGTGCATCATCCAATGTTATTAGGCAATATAGCTCGGTATTTAGGGAAAAAATATAATATTCCAGTTGTATATACTTATCATACAAGGTATGAAGAATATTTACATTTTTTAAAACCTTTCAAATTATTAGAAAGTAGTGGAGATAAAGTAGGGGATAAAATTTTAAATTATAGTAAAGAAAAATTTGTGCCTAATAGAATAAGAAACTTTGTTAATAGGTGTGACTTGGTATTTGCACCTACTGAAACAATGAAGGAATATTTGTTACAAAGGGGTGCAGAAAGTAAGGTGAAAGTATTACCAACTGGACTAGAAGATGAATACTTTAATGAAAATAAAGAGGGAAGCAGGGAAGTAAGAAATAAGTATATTAGAGATAATAAGTATTTGTTTTGTACTGTTTCAAGGCTTAGTAAAGAGAAAAACTTACACTTTTTTATAGATGGATTACTAGAACTAAAAAATAAAATAGGTGATTGCTTTAATACTATGGTTATTGGTGATGGTCCATTAAAGAAAGAGCTAGAAGAAAGAGTTCAGAGATTAGGTCTTCATAATAATATTACCTTTATAGGAAAAGTTGATAATAAAAAGATAAAAGAGTATTACGGTGCATGTGATTTGTTTCTTTTTTCGTCAAAGTCAGAAACTCAGGGAATAGTTATTCTTGAAGCTATGGCATCAAAGATCCCTGTAGTAGCAGTTAAAGCTTCAGGTGTAATGGATGTAGTAGAGAATGGTGTTAATGGATACATGACAACTGGGAACGAAGAGGATTGGGCTAATAGGATATGGGATATTATAATGAACAATAATCTAAGGGTGAAACTTAAAGATGGAGCTTTTAGAACATCAAAAGAATACTCTGACTCTAAAGTTGCTAAATTGGCCCTACATTATTACGAAGAGGTAATATTAGAATGTTATAGAAGGGGACAAGAGTATGCACTTAAAATGGGATAGGGATAGGTTACTTAGTAATGTTTATATAAGCTATTTAAGATTAATATGGAAAACAAGTGATATTGAATATGAAGGAGAGATAAAAGATTTTACAAACAGTATAATTGGATTTTGGCATGGTGACAGTTATGTTATGAATTTAGCAATTAATAAATTAATATCAAAGGATATAGATTTAAAGGTTGTAGTTACTGCTGATAAAAGAGGAGATTATATTGAGAATATCCTGAATTATTATGGAGGGAAAGCACTAAGAATGCCAGATGGTATAAAGATGAAGGGGTTTTTAAAAGAACTTAAGACAGAAAGTAAGAAGGAAAATGGAACTTTAGCCATTGCTCTTGATGGACCATTAGGACCCTTCCATGAACCAAAGAAAATAGCACCTTTGTTATCAAATGAATCTGGTAAAGAATTAATAGGATTTAAAATAGATTATTCTAATAAGATATCCTTAAATAAAAGATGGGATAAATATTCAATACCACTACCATTTACAAGGATAAGAATAAATACTGTAAATTTTGGAGTGGTAACAAAGGATGATTTAAGAGGATATAGAGAATATTCTAAAGAGTTAAAGAAGTTTCTTTAGAAATTCTTTAGATTTGTCTAGAGATTATCTTTAGTAATATTACTTACACTTTAATTAATAGGTGATAAATGATATCTTTATTATGTATTTAATAAGAAAAGAGGTATTGCTATGAATACATATAATGTTTTAGTTGTAGAGGATGAAAAGGAAATTGCAGATGCAATAGAGATATATCTAAAGAATCAAGGATATAGGGTATTTAAAGGATCAAATGGAATAGAAGGTTTAGAGATAATAGATAGAGAAGAGATACATTTAGCTATTGTAGATATAATGATGCCTAAGATGGATGGTATCCAAATGACAATGAAGCTTAGAGAAAATCATGATTTTCCTGTAATTATGTTATCAGCTAAATCTGAGGATTTTGATAAAATAACAGGTCTTAATATTGGTGCAGATGATTACGTAACAAAGCCATTTACGCCATTAGAGTTACTTGCAAGGGTAAATTCTCAGCTTAGAAGATACTCTAAATATTTGAAGTTGGTTGGCAATAAAGAAATTGAGGAAAATGTGTTTTCAATAGGAGGTCTTGAACTTAGTGTTGATAGAGTAGAAGTTACTGTAGATGGAAATCAAGTAAAAATGACCCCTATAGAATTTAAGATATTGCATCTACTTATGAAAAATGCAGGAAGAGTATTTTCGTCAGAAGAGATATATGAAAGAGTGTGGAATGAACAAGCAATAAATACTGATACCATAATGGTTCATATAAGAAACATACGAGAGAAGATAGAAATTAATCCTAAGAATCCAAAGTATTTAAAGGTGGTGTGGGGAGTTGGATACAAAATTGAAAAACAATAAGAAAAGTTTATTATTAAGTGTAATAGTAGGAATTATTATTTTAGCAATATCAATAGGTATGGTAAGTCTTTACCCTAAAATGGTTAGTGTGGCTAAAGAGAAATCTTTATCTGTAAATTCATATATAGATTATTCTCTTCAAAAATATATGTACGATAGTAGTATGGTTTTATATAAAAATTTACTTGAAAAAGAAAATGATAAAAACATAGTACCTTCTGATATTTTTATTAAAGATAGAGAAAATGAAAACTATGATAGAAATGAGTATAAAGAATATATAGATCAAAAAGTATATAATGCTGAAGATCGACTTAAAAAAGGAATAAAAAATCTTGATTATATAATTATAAATAATAAAAGTGGTTTTGAAATTTCTAAAGGTGAAGATAATATTAAAAAGATAGCAAAAGGTGAAGTAATAAGTGAAGATGAGTATTATGGATATTACATAGTTGTTAAATATGATGAAGATGGTAACTATAAGATAGTAGATATTAAAGGTGCAGATAAAGGTTTTATTACAAATTTATTTTATGATCTAGAATGGAACTATTATAGTGATAGTGGAAGTTTAATTGTAAGTGGTCCTAAGGATGTCACTATTGCTTATGGAATACCTAAGGTCTTAGAATATGATGATCCTATTAGTTACCGTATAGAAAATAGTGACATAAGTACATATGGTGATATTTCTTTATTATATGGTGGAGCATTAGCTGTAATAATAATTATTTTAGCATTATTTACTCCTTCAAAAATATGGAGTAGATGTATTGGCATAAAAAAAATATTAAGAATACCATTTGAAATTTTAGTGGTTTTATTGACTTGTATGATTTCACTAATAGCTTTATTACCAATGTTAGTATATGAATATGGAAATAATATTAGAAACTTTATAGAGATAATGAATAGTATAGGGGCATCCCAAAGAACATCAGAAATAATATTTATGTTGGGTAATATACTATGTTTGTCAATTGTTATATATGGAATTTACTTAGCTATAATATCTGTAAAAAATATTTTTTATGTTGGAGTTAAAGAGTATTTTAAAACTAAATCATTAATAGGAATACTATTATTAAAATCTAAAGGCTGGATTAAGGAAGGTTATAACAGACTTATAGAAATAGATTTAAACGATAAATCAAATAAGACTCTTATAAAAATATTAGGTGTAAATTTTATTGTATTAAGTATAATGTGCAGTATTTGGTTTTTTGGTATAGGAATATCAATAGCTTATACAATAGTGTTGTTCTTTGTCCTAAAGAAGTATTTTGATGAAGTAAAACAAAAGTATAGTATTTTGCTTGAAGCAACTAATAAAATTGCGGAAGGAAATCTAGATGTAGAAATAAAGGAAGATTTAGGGTTATTTAATCCACTAAAAGGGGAACTAGAAAAGATTCAATCAGGATTTAAAAAGGCTGTAGAGGAAGAAGTAAAAAGTCAAAGATTAAAAACTGAACTTATATCAAACGTTTCTCATGATTTAAAGACACCATTGACTTCAATAATAACTTATGTTGATTTATTAAAGAATGAAAAAATTACAGAAGAAGAGAGAAAATCATATATAGAAACAATAGAGAGAAAATCTCAAAGGCTTAAGAACTTAATTGAAGACCTATTTGAGATGAGCAAAGCTACTAGTAAAAATATTCAGCTTAATATAGTAGATGTGGATATAGTAGAGTTAATGAAGCAAACACAGTTTGAATTAAGTGATAAAATTGAAGAATCATCACTGAAATTCAAATGGAATTTACCTAATGAAAAGGTAATTATAAAATTAGATAGTCAAAAGACATTTAGAGTATTTGAAAATCTATTGATTAATATAGTTAAATATGCAATGCCAAATTCTAGAGTCTTTATTGATATTATAAACGAAGAGGATAATGTATCTATTATATTAAAGAATATGTCTGCTAATGAGATGGATTTTACGGCAGAAGAGATAGTTGAAAGATTTGCAAGAGGAGATAGATCTAGAAATACTGAGGGGTCAGGTCTTGGACTTGCAATATCAAAGAGTTTTGTTGAACTACAAGGTGGAAGTTTTAACATTGAAATAGATGGAGATTTATTTAAAGTGAAAATTGATTTTAATAAATAGTAAAAAGGAAGTTGTAACCCAACTTCCTTTTTACTATTTATTAATTATAGTTTGTGAATATTTACTGCCATAGGACCTTTTTCGCCTTCCTGTATATCAAAGGATACACTTTCACCTTCATGTAAATCTTTTTCTGAACCCTTTTCTTTTATTTGAGAATGATGAACAAAAACATCTTTTCCATCATTACAAGAAATAAATCCATATCCTTTTTCTTGATTATACCATTTTACTATTCCTGTTATACTTGCCATTTTTAATTATCTCTCCTTATTTTATGGTGTCTTAGTTAGTATTCCTTTAGAAGAAAATAATTATGTTACAAAATCAATAATGTTGAGAATAAAATTAAGGGATATACATGACTAATAGTAATGTATATCCCTTAAAGTTATATTTTTTTAACTGTATCTCTTTCTACTAAGGTATTGTTCAAAATAATTCTTTTGCTATATTCATTGTTACAATCAATTTTATCTTTAATTAAGCTTGCAGCGTTAGTTCCAAGTAGGTGCATGTTTTGATCCATAGTAGTAAGTTTTGGTTCCATAAGGCTACTTAATTGAATATTATCATATCCAATAATAGATAAATCCTTAGGTATCTCTATATTTAACTTTTTACAAGCATTTATTGCTCCAACCCCCATAAGGTCGTTACAAGCAAATATAGATGTTACATTTAACTTAGGTAAAAGTTCTACCAGCATAGATGTTGTACTATCTACGGTTGTTAAGCTGTTACCTTCACCTATATTTATAATATTTTCAGGATGGAAGTTATCAATATCCATCATGACTGTTTTATAAACCTCTTCCTTAACATCATAAGAATAACTATCTTTACCACGAATAAATAAAATGTTTCTGTGATTGTTATCAAGTAGATATCTTAAGGCTAATTTGCATCCCATAGATTCATCATTTGAAACTGATGATATATTGGGAACAGTTGTATAACCATTTATAAAAACAAATGGTATCTTTTTAGATAATTCGTTATAAAACTTATTTTTAATATTTGATGTAGTAGGGTCAACCACTATAATACCTGCAACGTTTCGAGCAAGCAGATTATTAATACATTTTTTTTCTTCATCTTTATCATTAGATGTGGTCATTAATATAATGGATAAAGAATGTTTTTTTAATTCTGATTCTATCCCGTATACAACGCTTGGGAAGAATAAGTTAGTTAAACTAGGAACTATTACACCTATTGTAGTTGATTTTCTTCGAGTAAGTTCCCTTGCTTGTATGTTGGGTATATAGTTTAGTTCTTCAATTGCCTTAAGAACTCTTTTCTTAGTTTCTTCTTTAACAGGATAATTTCCATTCATTACCCTTGATACAGTAGCCACAGAGGTATTTGCCTTTTTTGCTACTTCAGTGATAGTTATGTTCATAGAGTTATTCCACCTTACAATGTTTTTATAAATTTATCAAAGGCTTCTAATCCTTTTTCATCCCTTTTAAATACACCTGCATGAGTTAATACTTCTTGGAATTTTAGTCCAACTTCTTCTTTTAAAATTTCCATTATAGTATCTTCTGTGAATGATGAGTATTTATTAATGATGTAATTATACCACTTAGCGTGTTTAGAAACAATTTCATTAGTAGAGATATCTTTTTCACCATCTAAAAGAGCATTCTTAATTATATTAAGCTCATTTTTTAATCTAGCAGGTAAAACGGCAAGTCCCATAACTTCAATTAAACCAATGTTTTCTTTCTTAATATGATGAACTTCTTCATGAGGGTGGAAAAGACCAAGTGGATATTTTTCACTAGTTCTATTGTTTCTTAAAACTAAGTCTAGCTCATACTTATTATTTTTATATCTAGCTATTGGAGTTATAGTATTATGTGGTTCGTTATTAGTGTTACTTAGAATATCTACAGTAGCATCTGAGTATTTTCTCCAAGTAGATAGAATATGGTCAGCTAAGTTTAATAAATCATCCTTATTGTCACTTACTAATCTAACTACAGACATTGGCCATTTTAAACGTCCAACAGTTACTTTTTCATAACCTGGAATGACATAAGATTTTTCTAATAATGCATTCTCCATTGCAAAAGTATATCTTCCACCTTGGTAGTGGTCATGTGATAAAATTGACCCTCCAACTATTGGTAAATCTGCATTTGATCCTACAAAGTAATGTGGAAATTGTTCTACAAATCCTAAAAGATTTTCAAAAGTAGTTCTATTTATTTTCATAGGAATATGCTCACTGTTTAGTACGATACAATGCTCATTATAATAAGTATAAGGTGAGTATTGTAAGAACCATTTAGTATCATTAAGATTTAATGGAATTATCCTATGAGTTTGTCTTGCTGGATGATTTAGGTTTCCATAGAAACCTTCATTTTCCTTACATAGTAAACATTTTGGATAAGATGAAGCTTTTTGAAGTTTAGCTTTGGCTATCTCCTTTGGATCTTTTTCCGGCTTCGAAAGATTAATTGTTATATCTAAATCACCATAAGGGGTAGAGGTTTTCCATACTATATTTTTATCGGTTCTTTCTTTTCTAATATAATTAGAAGCAATACTTAAATCAAAATAGTAATCAGTTGCATGCTTTGGATCTTCTTTATATAGCCTTAAGAAGGTATTAATTACTTCAGAAGGTCTAGGCATAACACAGTTCATTACTTTTGTATCAAATAAATCTCTTTCTGTAGTTGAGTTTTCAATCATATTTTTTGAAACTGCGTAGTCTAAAATATTTTCTAAAATTTCTGTAGGATTATCTAAAGTTTCATCAATATTTTCCTCTTCGAATTCATTTAGATTTAAAGTTCCAAGTAGCATGTTTATTGAATATATTCTATCTTCTTCTGAGATTAAACCTTTTTGAAGAGCAAAATTTATAAGTCGATTTATCTCACGGTTTATCATAATAAAACCTCCTTAATCATTAAATCCCTTTGGATTTTGAGAATGCCATGTCCATGCTGTTTTTATAATGTCTTTAACGTTAGTATATTTAGGTTGCCAGTTAAGAAGATTATGAGCCTTTTCACTTGAAGCTATAAGTACAGCAGGGTCACCAGCTCTTCTTTCTCCTAAGACAACCTTTATTTCTTCACCGGTAGCTTCTTTTGTTGCATCTATCATTTCTTTTACAGAGAAGCCTTTACCGTTTCCAAGGTTAAAGATATTGCTCTCATTTCCAGCTCTTAAATAGTTAAGGGCTTTTATATGTGCATCTGCAAGATCTAAAACATGGATATAGTCACGGATACATGTACCATCTTCTGTTGGATAATCATCTCCAAATACTGTAATGTGTTCACGTTTCTTTAAAGGTACTTGAAGTATTAATGGTATAAGATGAGTTTCTGGTGAGTGGTCTTCTCCAATACTACCATCTTCTAAAGCACCTGCAACATTGAAATATCTTAGGGAAACAAATTTAATTCCATTAGCTTTATTTACCCATTTCATCATTTTTTCCATTGTAAGCTTTGTTTCTCCATAAGTATTGGTTGGGTTTGTTTCATCATCTTCTAGAATAGGAACTTTTTTAGGTTCTCCATATACAGCAGCTGTGGATGAAAATACAATTTTATCAATGTTGTGTTTAACCATACTTTCAAGTAATACTTGCATTCCATATACATTGTTATTAAAGTAAAGTAATGGGTTAGTCATGCTTTCACCAACTAATGAGTTTGCGGCGAAATGTATTACAGCCTCAATTTTATTTTCTGAAAATACTTTGTCTAAGAAATCATGATCTCTTATATCACCTTTGTAAAATTTAGCTTTTGGATTAACTGCTTTTAAGTGTCCTGTTTGAAGATTGTCCACAATTACAACATCTTCATTGTTTTTTATAAGCTGATGAACTGTGTGAGAACCAATGTAACCAGCACCACCACATACTAATATTGACATACTAAAACCTCCTAAAATAGCTTTCTAGTTCCATCAGAAATATCTACTACATAGAAACTAGGTTTATATCCAATAATTTTTTCGTATTTTTCAGTAGAGTAGTTTATGAATTCATCAATAGCATCTTCTTTTACTATGCTTATTGTGCATCCACCAAAGCCAGCTCCTGTCATACGCGAACCTATAACATTATCTTTTTGATCCCAAGCGGCTTCAACTAAAGTGTCAAGTTCAATTCCTGTAACTTCGTAGTCATCCCTTAAAGAAATATGAGATTGGTTCATAAGTTCACCAAAAGTTTTTATATCATTGTTTTCTAAAGTTTTTACAGCTTTTAGAGTTCTTATATTTTCTAATACAGCATGTTTAGCTCTTTTTCTAATGATAGGGTTTTCTATTTTATCCTTTAAAGATTCAAAATCTTCTTCTGTAAGTTCACCAAGAGAAGATATGGTTTTATATTCCTTTAATATTCTTAATGCTTCTTCACATTCAGCTCTTCTTTCGTTGTATTTTGAATCAACAAGACCACGCTTTTTATTAGTATTTCCTATTACTAGCTTGTACCCATCCATATTGATTTTGCTGTATCTATATTCTAAAGTGTTACAGTCAAGTAAGATTGCACAGTCCTTAGTTCCCATACCAATAGCAAACTGATCCATTATTCCACAGTTTACTCCGATAAATTTATTTTCAGCTTCCTGGCTCATTTTAACCATAGAAACCATATCAACTTCTAAATTGAAATTATCTTTAAGAATTATTGAAGTTAATAATTCAAGGGAAGCTGATGATGAAAGCCCTGAACCGTTAGGGATATTTCCGTATACTAATACGTTAAATCCATTTGAAATATCAAAACCATGGTCTTTAAAGGTTTTAATAACACCTTTTGGATAATTAGCCCAATCATGTTCTTTTTCAAATTTAAGTTGGTCTAAATCAAATTCTATAACTCCAATATCTTTAAAGTTATTTGAATATAATCTAATCTTTTTATCATCTCTTTTTGTAGTTAGTCCATAAGTTCCTATAGAAAGTGCACATGGAAATACATTTCCTCCGTTGTAATCTGTATGCTCTCCAATTAAATTTACTCTTCCAGGTGAAAAATAAATGTTAGTTGGATTTTCGTTAAAGATTTCAGTAAAGTCATTTTTTAAGTTTTCAATAAGTTCCATATTAATACCCTCCTTTATTTACTTTTATAGTAAGCGATTACTATAAAAAAGTAAATACTTTTTTGCTAAATAAAAGAAATTAATTAATTGTTTACATAATTGTATTTACAATGATAGTTTTGAAAGAGTATTATATAAACAAGAAGATTAATATATATTATTTATAGAAAAAAAGTAGAAAGCGATTTCTTAGGAGGTATTTATGAGAATTAATGAAGAGTTTGTATTTGAAGATAAGAATGGACAAGTATATGAGTATACATTAGGAAATGATAAAAATATTGAAGTTAAAATATTGAATTTAGGAGGGATTATAACAGGGATATATGTTCCAGATAGGAATGGAGTTTTAGAAAATATAGTTGTAGGGTGGAAAAATTATAAAGACTATACATGGGATAGTGCTTATACTGGAGCTTTGGTGGGGAGAACAGCAGGAAGAATTGCAGATGGTAAGGTTACTATAAATAAAGAAACCTTTGAGTTATCAAGAAATTCGGGAAATAACACATTACATGGTGGTAGTATAGGATTTAATAAAAAGCTATGGAATGTTACTAAATATAATGATGAGGATGAAGTTGGATTAATATTAGAATGTGCAAGTAAAGATGGAGAAGAAGGGTATCCAGGAAATGTTATTCTAAAGGTAAAGTATTCTTTAAATAATAATAATGAATTATCAATAGAGTATTATGGGACAAGTGATAAAGATACTCTGCTTAATATGACCAACCATTCTTATTTTAATTTATCTGGAGACTTAAAGAGAAGTGTTTTAGATGAGGTCCTAACTATAAAATCTAATAAATTTGCTGCTATAACAGAAGATGGAGCTTTATCAGGAAAATTGATAGATGTTGATGGAACTGAATTTGACTTTAATAATCCTAAAGAAATAGGAAAAGATATAAATGGGGAACATAATCAATTGAAATTGGGAAATGGATATGATCATCCTTGGATTTTAGATAAAAATGTTAATGTTAAGGTAAGATTAGAAGATAAGGAATCTGGTAGAACTATGGAAGTATATACTGATAGAGAAGCTGTTGTTGTATATACCACAAATTATCCAGAAGATAATAAGGAGTTATATAGTGGTGGTTTTCTAAAGAAAAATTATGGAATATGTTTTGAGACACAGGGTGTGCCTATAGGAAAAAATGAAGCCTTTTTAGATGGATCAATACTTAGAAAGGGAGAAGAATATAAAGCAAAAACTATTTTTAAGTTTATAAATTAATATAATATAAATATATTGTTTTTAATAAAAGGCTGACTTCTATTGAATATAGGAGTCAGCTTTTAGTTCTTTAACTATCTATATTATTCTATCTAAGAAGATTAAGTAAATGTATTAGTATCTATGATTTTTCTAAATTTATATATAGATTTAGCTTTTACATAACCTAATGTAATAATAAATAGAACTAATAATATTGTTATTTCAGATAATACAACCCTAAAAGGTGTTGAATAATTTACAAGTGGTGTTATATATAAAAGTTTTATTACTGCTCCATGGAATATATACATAATTAATGAATTTTGTCCTATAGTATGAAGCTTAGTTGCTTTTGATGGAATATAACTTAGTATTAATCCACCTAATATAAATGAGCCCATGTAATGAAATATCCTAATAAAGAATGGGAAAAGACGGTTATCATAGTAGAATTCATATTTAGTATATTCAAATAGAAGTTCCAGCATAGTTTCGTCCTTTAATAAGTAAAGGACAAATAAAACTACTATTGAAGAAAGTAATAAGTGAATTCTATATTTTTTTAACTTTTCTAAGTATTCTTTTTTGAACATCATTCCAGCTACAAAATAAGGTAAAAAGAAAAAAGTTCTTGAGACACTAGCATAGCTACCAACACTATTATCAAAACCTATAGCTAAGGAAGCAATTAATGATAGTATAAGCCACTTTTTCTTATCTTTTATATAATCTGATAAAATATACCAGAATATTAAAGATAATAAATACCACATGGTCCATTGAGGTGTAAAAAACTCTAGGGTTAATGAAGCTTTAAATATAAATTTATTTAAAAGATAGTAGAATATTTGTACACCTAAATATATCTTGAATATTTTTATTACTTTTTCTTGAGTTGTTCTTTTGCTTTTTGTGCAAAAATATCCTGAAACAAATGTAAATAGGGGCATATGGAACATGTATAGTACCAGTAAGAAGTAATGTGTGTTTAAACAAGACGGTTGTGCATGCTCTAAAGAGTTCCCTATAATTACAAAAATAATTAAAAAGGCTTTAAGATTGTCAAAATAATAATCCCTAGTTTTTATAATAATCCCCTCCTCTTGTATATAAAATATTACATAAACGTTACAAAACAATGTCAATTATATTACTTGAATTATATTAGTCAATATAAATAGAAGCAGTAATATTACATAAGTTAGTAAAATAATATTAATAGAGGGTGGTGGATATGTGGTTTAAGAACTTATTTAAGAGAAAAAAAAGTGATACTATTAAACAAGAAAATAAAAATATAACTACTGTTGCATTTGTTGCCTTAGAAAATAGAGAGCTTCCTAACAAAAATAATCTTAGACAGTACTTAGAGGATAAATTTAACTTAAGAGTATTTTTTAATAAGTGGAAAGAGGATGTAGGAACTATAGATATAGAAGATAAACAAGTAATAATAACGTTAATGCCATATCCAATTAATTGGGATGAGATTAATCAATCTTGTGAAAGAGCATGGTACTTTAAACAAGCAAGAAGTAAACTAAGTAAGCATACTGCACATTTAGTTATATCTATTAATGGAAGGTTAGATGAACAAATTAGGAATTCTATCTTATTAAGCAAGATGATAGTAGCTATAATTAATTCTACTAATGTATTAGGAGTATATTGGTATAATATACAAACAATAAGGTCCCCTGAGGAATTTGAAAATAAAATTGTAAGTTTAGATGAAGAAAATCTTCCCATTGAATTATGGGTAGATATAAGAATGCGGATGAATGGAAACTTTAAACAAGATATTTATACTGTAGGAATGGATAAGCTAGGATTAAAGAATATTGAAATACTTAATTCTAAATTAGATTATTATATTTTATATATTTTTGTATATGAAGTATGTTTAAATATGGTGTCAAGTTGTTACGAGTATAGAGAAAAGGATATAATTGAAGAAGGAAAATATAAGTTCCAAGTTGAATATAATAAAGGATCAATAATTGATAATAAAGAAGTAATAAGTTTTGTTTCGTTATAAAGGAGGAATATTGATGGATTCAGCTTTATTTATAGTTGATATGAACAATGGTTTTGCAAGAGAAGGGGCATTATCAAGTGAACGAGTAGAGAAAATAATACCCAATATAGTAAAGGTGATAGAAAAATTTAAAGATAATGGGGATAGAATTGTGGCATTTACAGATAGTCACAAAAAGGATGCAGCTGAATTTAAGAGTTTTCCACCTCATTGTGTAGAAGGTACAGCAGAATGTGAATTGGTAGATGAGATTAAAGCATATGAAGAATGTATGAAGGTTATAAAGAAAAATTCAACAAATGGATTTTTGGAAGAAGAGACACAAATAGAAGTAAATGACTTGATTAGTAAAGGAGTTAAGAAGTGGTATGTTACTGGATGTGTAACTGATATTTGTGTAAAACAATTTACTTTAACATTAAAAACATACTTTAATAAAGAAAATTTAGATATGGATGTTATAGTAATTAAAAATTGTGTAGATACTTTTGATGCACCTGGTCATAGTGCAGAAGAAATGAACAAATACTCTTTTATGGATATGTCACAAGCTGGGGTTAAATTAATAGAGGAATTTTAAGAGGAGATTTTTATGAATCTCTTCTTTTTACTGTCTAGGAAAATATAAAATTTCAATTAGCTATAAATCAAAGGTATTATTACATTTTCATATTAAAAAATATAAAATAAAGGATAGTAATTTTATAATTTCCTTACCTTTAACAAGCAAAATAAATATCCGCTACACCTTTTTTATTCTTTAATTGGTAAATAAGTTGTGTGAATTGAATTAAGAGTAAAAAAATATTATAATTTATAAAAGAAAAATAAATAGTAGTAAAGAGTTAGAGGAGTAGCAATGATTAAAGCAGTATTATTTGATTTAGATGGAACACTATTAGATACTAATGAATTAATTTATAAGTCATTTTGCCATATGTTTAAAGAGGTATTAGATATAGAATTGCCTAAGACTGAAGTAACTAGATTGTATGGAAAGCCTTTAGAGAGATCTTTGGAAAAATATTCAAGTAACAGAGAAGAGTTGGAAAGAATGATTAATGAATATAGATCTTATAATGCAGAGTATCATGATGAAATGTGTGCACCATTTGAAGGAGTTATGGAATTACTTCAAACTCTTAAGAGTAAAGAAATTAAGTTAGGAATAGTAACTTCTAAAAGAAAGGAAGTAGCTGAAAGAGGAATGATGCTTGGAGGCATACTTGAATATATGGATGTTATAATATCACCAGAATCTACTATAAAGCATAAGCCAGAAGGAGAGCCAGCTATGAAAGCTTGTGAAATATTAGGGATAGAGCCTAAAGAAGCAATAATGGTTGGGGATAGTAGCTATGATTTGTTATGTGGTAAAAATGCAGGATGTTTAACTTGTGGAGTTGAGTATACTGCTTTAGATATTAAAGATTTATTAGATGTAAAGCCAACATATATGGTTAAAAAACCTACTGATATTTTGGAACTTGTATAGGAGGGTATATGAACGTACAGATATTTGGAACCAAGAAGTGTTTTGATACTAAGAAGGCGGAAAGATTCTTTAAAGAAAGAAGAATAAAGTATCAATTAATAGATATGAAAGAAAAAGGTATGAGTAAAGGTGAGCTTTCTTCTGTAAAAGCATCTGTAGGTATTAATGAATTAATTAATACAAAATCTAAGAATTATTCTAAATCAAACTTAGGTAATATAAGAAGTGCAGAGGTTAAAGAAGAAATATTATTAAAGGATGGAAGTCTTATAGTTACACCAGTAGTTAGAAATGGGAAAAAAGCTACAGTTGGTTACAAACCTGAAATATGGCAAGAATGGATAGATAGTGAATAGGTTAAAAGTAGGGGATAACCTCTAGCAATAAAGTTGCTAGAGGTTACTTTTGGTTAAATAATTAATTTTTTTATGAAATTTATCATAAAGTTTTATCATTTTATCTTCAGTACAAGCGTTATGAATTTCTGAAATAGGAATCCATTTAACACCCTTAGTTTCTTCTTCATTTAGAATAAGTTTAGTATTTTCATCTCCCTCAAATAGATAGGCTACTGAAAGATGAAGGTGAGGTGAAACAAATCTCCCTTTTTTATAATGACCATCTACAGTAAGAATATCTAGGGAAAAGATATTGGGAACAATTAGGTTTAGGTTTTGAATTCCGGTTTCTTCTTTTGTCTCTTTTATAGCAACATGTAGCAAGTTATCATCACCATCAGCATGTCCGCCAGTCCAAGACCAAGAGTTATATATTCTATGATAAATCATAAGAACTTTATCCCTAGTTTTGTTTAAAATATAGCCAGAACTTGTTATATGCATTATTTCATTTTCTCTAGTTAGAATATTACTATGATTTCTTATTGCATCTAAAATTATTTTTTTATCTGATTCTTCTTGTGCGTTAAAGGGAAGATAGTTTTCGATTTCTTTAATCCAGTCCATTGTAACCTCCATAATAGTAGAAACTCAAAGTTTTAACCTTGAGTTTCTATATAATTATTTCTTCTTTTTTTTCTTTCTAACAGAATAACCAAAGCTACCTAAGCTCTTTTTTGTCATTGGATAGTATTCTCCATGGCAATAATTAATTAAGTTTGCTTCTTCAAAATGAATTTTCCCTTTTTCGTCCATTAAGCTTTCGTCAATATGTGAACATAAAACATCTGCAATAATTAAATCATGAGTTCCTAAGGGAATAATTTGTTTAACCTTGCATTCTATTGCAACGGGACATTCATCTATATATGAGGCGTTAATTTGACTACATTCCTTCATTGTAAAGCCCATTTCTTTAATTTTATCATTTGTTCTACCACTTTTAACACCACAATAATCTACAGCTTTAGTCATATTTGAGTGAGGCATATTAACCACAAATTCCATAGACTCTTTTATATATTCATAGGATAATCTATGAGGTCTTACAGATATAGAAAGCATTGGTGGTTTAGTACATACTGTACCAGCCCAAGCTACTGTAAATACATTTTCTTTTCCTTCTTTATTTTTAGAAGTGATTAAAACCACTGGAACTGGATTTAAAACTACACTTCCTTTGAAATCCATCTTGCTCATATAAAAACTCCTCTGTATTAATACTCTTTTGTTATCCCGTAAATTATAGCATTAAAAATTATTTTTAGCTATTACAAGTTGTCCTATTGATATTCCACCATCATTTGTGGGTATATTTTTATGGGTAAGAACTTTAAAGTTTTTCTTTTTAAGTTCATTATAGGTATTATTAAGTATAAAGTTATTTTGAAATACCCCGCCACTTAGAGCAACTACATTAATATTAAAATCTAATCTGAGGAATTCACACATCTTTACAATATAGTTTACTATGGTTGAATGAAATCTTAAGGATATTCTTTCAATAGGAATTTTATTTTCTATATCTATAAGGATAGAGTTTACAATTTGGAGTGGGGAGACAATATATATTCCATTGTTATCTTTAATATTAAAATCATATCCAATATCTAAGGTTTCTGTTTCTAAAATTGATTCTAGCATTATTGCAGCTTCTCCCTCAAAAGATGAAGTGTGACAAAGGTTAAGAAGTGATGCAACTCCATCAAATAATCTTCCCATACTAGAAGATGGATAAGATTTTTTAGTGTCAGAAAGTAATTTATATATAATATCATAAGTTTTTTTATAATTAGTATCTAAAATTCCTTTAATCCTATCTAAATCTATGTTATATAGATATGATAGGGCGATTTTATAGCCTTCCCTAAGACTTGCATCTCCACCTAAGAATCTAATATAGTCTAAATGTCCAACCCTTTTATATTCTTTTAAATTACAAATGAAAAATTCACTTCCCCAAATAGAGTTGTCCTCCCCATATCCTGTTCCGTCAAAAGCCACACCAATTACTTTTTCGCTATATTTGTTGTCTACCATGCAGCTTACTATATGAGCATGATGATGTTGTACTCCTAAAGTAGGTATGTTTAAAGAACCTGCATATTTACTACTTTCATAATCAGGATGCAAATCGTGAACAATTAATTTGGGATCTATTTCAAATAATTTCTTATAATGTTCTATATTGCTTTTAAATCTTTCTAGGGATTCATAGTTAATTAGCTCTCCATTATGAGGTCCTTGGTATATATAATTTCCCTTAGAGATAGAAAAGGTGTTTTTCATGTCACCTCCTACAGCAAGAATCTCTTTTGAATCATTATAAAGAAGAGGGAGAGGGGCATATCCACGACTCCTTCTAATAATCATATTATCATAAGTGGTATATTTAATTATGGAGTCATCTAAAGGTAAAAATATATCTCTATCATTCATTAGAAAAAAGTCACAAAATTGTTTAAGGTTATCTATAGCTTTTTTGTTTTCAAATTCTAAAGGAAGTCCAGATAGATTTCCTGATGTCATAATAAGAGAGTCTATATCAGTGGTCTGAAATATTAAAATTTGAAGGGGAGTAGATGGTAGCATCACTCCTAAATAGTTATTATTTGGAGCAACTATATTAGGTAAGTAGTTATTCTGTTTTTTCTTTAAAAGAACAATAGGACGTTCTTTACTTAATAAAAGTTGCTTTTCAGGTTCGTTTACATAACAAAAATTTTCTATTGTTTGTATATCTCTCATCATAAGTGCAAAGGGCTTTGACTTTCTTATTTTTCTTTTTCTAAGCTCTAGTACTGTATTTTCAGAATAAGGATTACAACAAAGATGAAAGCCAGATAAACTTTTTATTGCGAAAATAGAGCCTTCTTTTATTTTTTTACCAAAGAAATTTATAAGTTTTTTATTGTATTCCCATGAATTTATTTTTTCTTCCAATAATATTTCTTGGGTAATATCATTTCCTGAATTATCAGTTATAAATATTTTAGGGCCACAACTTGGACAACAATTAGGTTGTGCATGAAAGCGTCTATTACTCATAGTTGTATATTCTTTAAAACAATCTTTACATTGAGTGAAATTAGACATGGTGGTTACTTTTCTATCATAAGGAACTTTTTTTATGATTGAAAACCTAGGACCACAATTAGTGCAATTAGTAAATGGATATAAATATCTTTTATTATGTGGATCTAAAATATCAGTTGTACAATTTTCGCAAGTACATATATCAGGTGATATAAAAATTTGAGTTTCACAAGCCTGGAGGCTTTCTTTAATTTCAAATGAAGTTAAGTTATAGTTTTTATCATTTTTAATAGAAAAGGATTCAATTCTAGATAATTCTGGAGGGGATGTTTTTAGTTCATTTATGAAAGATGAGATACTTTTTTGGGTCCCTTCAATATGTACTTCTACACCATTACTATCATTTAAAACCCATCCGCGTAAACTAAACTTTTTTGCAAGATTATATATATATGGCCTAAAGCCTACTCCTTGAACTATTCCTGTAATTTTTATTAAATGTGAACAAACCATTGTAGAACACCACCTTAAGACGAATTGTTAATATAAATTTTATCATAAATGTATGAATTTATGTAAATAAATTGATTTTGGGGGGGAAGCTAAAAATGAAGTGAAGGTATTTAAGCTAAAAAAAGGAAGGGATTAACCCTTCCTTTTAATATCTTCTTCTACGTCTTGAACGACTATATCTCTTTCTATTATTGATAATCTTAATTATAAGAACTATTAAAATTACTATTATAACAATCGCAAGGATAATAGCAAGATATACAAACATATTAGCCTTTATAAGCTTAAATACTGTTAAATCACTGCTGCCTTTTACTTCGAAAGCTGAATCTAAAACTGTTGCGCTTAAAGGAATATCATTTTTAGAAGCAAGTTTCCAAGCATTGTTACTTTCTGGTTTTAGTGTTATTTCTAAGTTGTTTACATTAAGGGAATTGTTATATAATTTCAAGTCTTCACTTAAAGTTACATTAGCTGTTATTGTTTTTGTTGGTCCAAAGAATCCAAATAATTTGTATTCAAGTTCAAGAGAACCAACATCATCTCCAGCCTTCTTAACAACTTGTTTTTCAGCAGAATAACTATAATCCATCATAGAATTTAAGTCTCTAAATCTAGCATCATTATCGTTTCTATCAGACTTTAATACTACACCAATAAGTTTACGTCCATTTCTTTCATATAGACCAGCAAAGCATGTTCCAGCATCATTAGTAACACCTGTTTTACCACCTATATTCCCATTTTTACCTAGTTCCGTATTTCTATTTTCTAAGTGTATTATATTGTCTCCAGGTAAGGTAACTGTAGCATTTGAAAGTGCCATAGTTTCTCTTATCCATTCATTTTCATAAACTTTCTTAGTTAAAATAGATAACTCATAGGCTGTAGAATAGTTTACATCTTTTCCTGTTACGGAATCTGGTAAACCATTAGGGTTTTTGAAGTGAGTATTTACTAATCCAAGCTCTTTTGCTTTGTCATTCATCATTTGAATAAATTTTTCTGAGGTTCCACCAACATGATCTGCAATCATATATGCAGCATCATTACCAGAGAATAATAAAAGTTCCTTCATAACTGTATCAGCATCAATGGTATCTCCTACTTTAAATGATTTACCATAAGGAAGCATTTGTTCACTTTGCATAGTATATGGTGGTTGTGCTAAAGCAGTTTCTGTATATACTATTTGGTCTGTTTTTTTTGCGTTTTCTGCAAAAAGTAATGCTGTCATTAGCTTAGTTGTACTAGCTAAATACATTTTTTCATTACCACTTTTTTCGTAAATTACTTCTCCGGTATCATAATCAACAACGATTCCAGCTTTTGAAATAATTTCTGGCGTATTAACTTTTTCTGTGGCATGGACCTTACTAGCAAAAGGTGCTAATAAAGATATGGAAAGAGCTAATGCCAATGTTTTTAACGTCTTTCTTTTCGTCACGGTTCATCTCCCCATCTCTTAAAAAATAATGTGTCTGAAAACAGTTTTAGTATATCATTTATGTATTTTAATAACAATATGTAAAATGACAATATTCTTAATTTCCTATTAATTACTTAAATATAAAATCTTAAAAATGCAAACACTAAGGATAAATGAAGTAGGAGGTGAAAAAATGAGGAAACTAAAAGGATTTATATTAATTATATTAAGTTTTTTGTGTGTACCATTTTTCAATTATAAGGTGGATGCAGTGGAGGGAGAGAAGTTAGTTTATTTAACTTTTGATGACGGACCTTCACCTAATAATACAAATAGAATATTAAATGTTTTAAAGAAAAATGATGTGAAAGCATCTTTCTTTGTTGTTGGAAAGAATGTTGAAATGTTTCCGGAGGTTGTAAAAAATATGGACAAGAATAATATGGATATATATCCACATTGCAACAATCATACTTATAAAGAACTATATAGTTCCAGAGATTTTTATTTTAATGACTTAAGCAAATGTCAGGAATCTATCAACAAAGTGACTGGCAAAAATGTTGGGTGCACATTTGTACGGATGCCAGGAGGATCAGATAACTTAGTTGGAGATAGGGAGGTTCTAGCTAGTATAAGAGAGAATCTTATAAAAAAGGGAGTTGATTATGTAGATTGGAACGTTGATTCTGGTGATGCTACAGCTATAAGAGTAGCAAAAAATATAATAGAGGATAATGTTAATTCTGGTGGCTGCAAATATCAAGTTGAAGTTCTTTTAATGCACGACTTAGATAATAAGGATACTACAACTGAAGCTTTAGAAACTATAATTAATGAGTACAAAGTAATGGGATATAAATTTAAAACTTTAAGTGAGATGGAGCCATGGGAAAAACAATACTTAGAGAATATAAGAGTTATTAATAGAAGGTAGGGAAATAACAATATATATTTATAAAAATATATAAATACATAAATATATAAATAGGTGAAAAAGTTCAACTATAAAATAGAGAGTAAAAGAGTTAATAGATTTATAAAGAATAGATAGAATAAAAAGAACTCTGCCAAGTTAGCAGAGTCCTTTCTATTCTTTAAATCTATTTATTATATGTTCCTTAGCTTTTAATTCAAATGTATCATCAAGTTTATTTAGTTCAACAGAACCATATTTCTTTTCTAAAGCAATCTTTAAAAATCTATCTGCAAGTTCAGGATTTTTTGAAAGTAATGATCCATGGAAATAAGTGCAGAAAGTATTTTTATAGATACATCCTTCATAACCATCTTCACCATTGTTGCCGTATCCGTGAATACACTTCCCAAGTGGTTTTAATCCATTTATAAATGTTCTTCCTGAGTGGTTTTCAAAACCAACATAGGTTTCATCAAAATCTTCATTGTATATTACAGTGTTTCCAATAAGTCTTTTTTCTCCACCTTCAGTATAGATATCCAATATACCTAATCCCTGAAGTTTTTCCCCATTAGGAGAGATATAGTGCTTTCCTAGAAGTTGATATCCGCCACATATAGCAAGAAGAACTTTTTCCTCTTCTATATATTGCCTTAGAACTTCTTCTTTATTGGTTTTAAGGTCTTCAGAAACAATTGATTGTTCATAGTCTTGACCTCCTCCAAAGAAAACTATATCTATTTCATCTTTATTAAATTTATCATTTAAAGAAACATTAACTATATTAACCTTTATACCTCTTTCTTCAGCTCTATGTTTCAACACAAGAATGTTACCAACATCCCCATAAACATTTAAAAGATCAGGATAAAGGTGACAAATATTTAATTCCATAATTCCACTCCTTTTTACTACCAAAGCTTTTTAATATAGCCTTTTGAGTGTAGATATTTTCTGTAATTAATCATGGCTGTATAAGTAGCTAATATATAAATTCTATTAGTGCTACTATTTTTAATTTTTTCTGTTAATGCTTCATAATTTTCTTCTAGAATAAATTTTTCTGAGTTAAGTCCAGCTGTTTTTAATCTGACAGCCATATCATATAATCTTATTCCTGAAACAAATATATCTTTTATAGGAAGTTCTTTTAATCTTTCAAAATCAACATCCCAAATCCAAGAAACATCAGTACCATCAGCATAATTATCATTAAGCATAAATAAAGTAGAGAAGTCTTCTTTATTTAAACAAAGTGTATCTATAGCTTGGGTATATCCAGCAGGATTTTTAACAAGTATTATTTTTACTTGTTTATTATCTATATGTATTTCTTCTTGTCTACCAAAGCTAGAATCTTGTTTTCCAAGGGAAGATTTTATTGATTTTTCATCAATCCCCATTTCTTTGGCTATTGAATATGCACAAAGACCATTATAAATATTGTAAATTCCTGATTGACTAATATTAATTTCATCATTATTAATAAGTACTTTGGATGAATTAGGATTTAATTCTAAAATTTCATTTACGGAATATTTAAGATCAGCTCTTTTATAGCCACATTCCGGGCAGTAGAAATCTCCTAGATGATTATATGTTATAAAGTTATATTGATATGGAGCCTTACAAACCTTACAGAATTTTGCATCAGCATTAACATCAATAATATTATCTTTTTTTATTCCTATGTTAAAACCATAATATGTAGTTTCGTTTGGTACAGGTAATTTACCAAATAAAGAATCGTCACCATTTAAAACTAATTTAGATAATGGAACTTTTTCAACACCCTCTAAAATTTTTGAAAGAGTAGTATAAACTTCACCATATCTATCTAATTGGTCTCTAAATAAATTAGTAATAGTTATAATTTCAGGGGTTATATATTCTGTTACAAATTTTAGATTAGCCTCATCTACTTCAATAATGGCATAGCTATCATGATTTTTCTTGAAAAAACTATAATTATCTATAAAGCAAGCAACTATTCCTCTAAATAGATTAGCTCCTGTATTATTTGTAATTACTGTATGTCCATTTGCCTTGAATATATTAGTAATCATACTTGTAGTAGTAGTTTTACCATTAGTTCCGGTTACAAGTATAACCTTATATCCTTTAGCAACCTTTTTTAATATTTCTTTATCAAATTTTAATGCCACAGTACCTGGAAAGGTGCTTCCACCTTTTAGAAGGTTTTTAGATATAAATAATGTGATCTTACCAGCTAAAATACTTAAAATAGACTTAATATTAATATTGCTCACCACCTTAAATGCTTACTATTTAGTATGTCCTTAAAAGCTTAATTGTAAACTTTGAGAATAAGTATAGCATAAACTTATAATATTTTGTAGAAGATTATAAGATAAAAGAGATATTTTGTGTGGTATTTACAGTTATTTGTAGTAGATTTTTTATATTGTAAATGTTAGAATAATACATATGTAAACCTTGTGTATAAGTGAAAAGGTGGGTGCAGTATGGAAAAAGTTTTAAAAACAATAAAAAATAGTTTTGGAAAAATAGGGACAGCCTATAAGAAGTTTTCAGAAAAAGATGAGAGAATAGATACTATAATAACTATATCAGGGGTAATGTTATTTGCCTTTTTAGTTATGTTTACTTGTCAAAAAATAATGGGTGCTAATGCAGTTAGCATAGCTACTAATAAAGCTGAAGCTAGCTTTTTTGAAGGGGATTATGATGCAGCAATTGCAGAATATGAAAAACTACAAGAAGATGATGAGTGGCCTATTTATACAACTAAGATTGCAGAGATTTATTCAGTAAAGGGAGATTATGAAAAATCAAACTCTTTATTAGAACAATCATATCAAAAAAGAAATGAACTTATCAATGAGAATGGTAAGAGTAAATATAATGATGTAGATGGTGAACTTGGAAATCTTATAGCAGTTACTTTTCTTATGAATGGAGAAAAGGAAAAAGCCTTAGAATATGGTGAAATATTCATGGCAGAAAATGTATTAGATAAGACTATTCAAAGAACAATGTTTACAATATATATGGTAAATGGACAAAGAGAAAAGGCTAACAATATAATTAAAGAGTATGATGTTGATGAAGAATCTTCTTATGACTTAGCATTATATGCAAGAATGAATATGTTAGTAGATGATTGGGATAAAGGCTATGAGATATTAAAGGATGCTTGGTATAAAAATAAAGATGAAATAAAAGTATATGATGTTATAGCTCAGATTTCATCTTACGATAGAGATTCTGTAATTATGAAGTTATCTGAGTTGTCAGAAGCAAATCCAGATGAAGTGTGTTACAAAGTTTGGCTTGCAAAGTGTTATTCAATGCTTGAAGAAACTACTAATGAAGCAAACACTTTAGTACAAGAGATACAAGGGGAAGATGTTGGTAATGTAGTTTTTAAGACTATTATCGCAAAGATTGATCAACACTTAGGAAATAATGAAGAGGCTGAAAAAATATTAAATGCAGTAATAGAAAATGATGAGAATTCATATTTTGGTTATCACACAGCAGCTTGGTATTACTTTGATTTAGGGGATTATGATAAGGCTTTTGAATTATGTAAACAAAGTATTTTAGCCAATAAAGATTACCCTGATAACTACGGATTCTTAATACCAGAAATTATGATAAAGAAAGAACAAAGCGAAATAGCAGAACCTTATTTAAGAATGGCTATTGAAAAGGAACCTTTTAACTATAATATATTATTAAAAATAGCGGATTATTATTCATATACTACTAATAATAAGGCTAAAGCTTATGAGTACTACAATTTAGCTTCATTAGTTAAGCCAAATGATGCTGAAATTTTATATAACATGGCCAACATAAAAATAGAAGATGGAAAGAATAGTGAAGCTATAGAGTTATTAAAGCAATGTACTAAATTAGATGAACAATCTACAAAATATTTTAGAACCTTAGGAACTGTATATTTAAATGAAGGAAAAACAGATGAAGCTATAACTGCAATTAGAGCTGCTTATTCAGTAGATAAGAGTGATGTTAAGACATTAAATAATGCAGGAGTCTTTTATATTGCAGTGGAAGGTGAAGTTGAAAGAGGAATGGTTAATATAAAAGCAGCATATGATGGGTTAACTAATTCAGTAGATACTGAAACAAGAAATGTTATATCTGAGAATTACCAAAAGGCAAAGACCCTATATGATGCTTATAATAAGGAAGATGGATCAAAATTAACAGTACCAGACTTTACATTATTCTATTAAGAAAAGGTAGGGAGAATAGAAATAATTATAGATGAGTAAGAGAAGTTGCTTTGCAATTTCTCTTTTTTTGTAGTGGCAAATTCCTATGATGAAAGTTTTTTCTTTTTTACTCTTAATTAGTTAATTAGAATCTTTGCCTAATTATAGAAAAAATAATATAATAATAGTGGATTAACTAAAGAAAATTATAGGAGGGGTAGTATGTATCCGATTAAGTTTGAAAATTTGTATTATGAGAGAATATGGGGAGGTAGAGACCTGGAAAAATTTAGGGATAATGTACCAGAAGGATGTATAGGAGAAAGCTGGGATATAGCTTGCCATAGAAATGGAACAGGAATTGTAGAAAATGGAACACTTAAGGGGTTATCATTTAAAGAACTTATAGATAAATACGGAGAAGAAGTTGTAGGAAGAAAAATTAGCAAGGATAATTTCCCATTATTAATTAAGCTTATTAACTCAAAGGATAAACTATCTGTTCAAGTACATCCAGATGATAAGTATGCTAAAGAAGTAGAGAATGACTTAGGGAAAACTGAAGCATGGTATGTTGTAGACGCAGAAGAAGGAGCATCACTTATTGTAGGAACTAAGGATTGTGATAAAGAAATATTTAAGAAGGCTATAGAAGATGGGTATTTAGAACCATATTTAAATAAGATACCAGTTAAAAAAGGTGATATGTTTTATGTTCAAAGTGGTTTAGTACATGCCATATGTGAAGGAGTAACCATAGCAGAAATCCAACAAAGTAGTGATACAACATACAGAGTATATGACTATAATAGAGGAAGAGAAATACATGTTGAAAAAGCTCTAGATGTAATTAATTTTGATTTAAAGTGTGAAAATAGTAAAGGTATTACAATTCATGGAGAAGGCTTTGATAAAACTATTTTATGCTTAAGTGAATTCTTTGCAATTGAAAAGTATGAAGTTAAAAGTAAGGTTATAGAAAATAGTGACTTAGATAGATTTTTCTTGTTCACTTGCGTGGAAGGTAATGGTAAGATAGTGTCCTCAGGAAATGAATTAGAAATAAAGCTTGGAGATAGTATTTTAATACCTGCAAGCCTTGGGGAGTATACTTTAGAGGGAAACTTTACTTTATTGAAGAGTTATGTTCCTGATTTAGAAGCAGAAAAATCAAAAATATTAAGTAATGTAATTAAGTAAAATGGACGATAAGAAACTAGGAGTGTAATTGCTCTTAGTTTCTTTTTTAAAAGGTGGGAATATAATGGCAAATAAAAATAAGTTTAAATTAACACAGGTTATACTTGTTGCCTTAATAATTATTGTTTGTGCTACTCTTTATTTCGAAAACTTTAGTAATAACAAGGGATTAAGAGTTATAGAATGGGATAATGTTTATAATGATAATAACATTACTTTATTTTATCAAGATATTGAGGAGAAGCCTAATTCTATAAAAAAATTGGATAATGTTTATAGTGTAAGTAAAATAGTTAAGAACAATAAAAGTGAATTAGAAAAGGCCTTACAAACTGTAGATATATTAAAGAGCATAATTGAATATGATGATGTAGATAGTTCTGTTGCTAAAGATGGATATGGTATCTTAGAGGAAAAAGGTGGGAACAAAAAGGTATCAGATAGAGATATGGCAATAATAGAACGAGATATTTTATTAGCAGCTGGATTTGTGGCTAGAGTTGGTGAGTTTAGAAAAGAAACACCTCAGTTTGAAAAGAATCCTTCATATTATGTTGTTGAGTACTGGAGCAAAGAGAATAATAAGTGGATAATGTTGGATTTTAAGGATAAAGGGTATTTAGAAAAAGATGGGGTAAAACTATCTTCTATTGAGGTTTTAGGAGAAAAGCTTAAGGACTTAACTTATATAGGAAACAGTGCTCAAAATGATTACAGAAAGAAGATGTCTAAATACTTATCTTCATATACAGTTGCAATAGATAATACTATTTCAATGAAGAAAAGTAATAGCTATTTAACATACTGTAGTTCAGAAAAAGATATTGATATGAAGGTTGGAAAAGATTATTTACCATCAACAATTTTTACAACAGAAAAGATACTATTTACATTGTCACCTAATACCAAGGCAAATGGTAAAGATAGTAGTACATATATAATAATAATGAGAAAGCCTATGGAATCTTCAAATAGTTATGTTTATGTTATTGGTGCATTTGAGAATGGAAGTACAATAAAAGATTACTATTTAAGAATTAATGATGGTGAAATGAAAAAGATAGATAGATATGAAGAAGTTGAATTAGTAAAAGGAACAAATAAAATAGAATTATCTAAGGATGGAGTAAATATAATTAAAAAGATAGTAGTAGAGAGGGATAAATAATCTTAATAATTTATTAAGTAATAGACAAGGACTTTTTGGTTAAGTATAATAAAAATCGGAATTAAAAAGAAAGTGAGTGTGATATGAGTGGGGTTAGACTTAATATTTATTTTAAAATCAATAATTATTGCAATTGTTGAGGGGCTAACAGAATTTATTCCAGTATCATCTACAGGACATATGATTTTAGTAGGAAGTGCTATAAATTTCCGTAGTGTGTCTCCACAATTTGCAGAGATGTTCGAAGTAGTTATTCAACTTGGAGCTATTTTAGCTGTAGTTGTGCTTTACTGGATAAAAATTAAGGATAGTGTAATAGAATTTTTCCAATATATTTTTACAGGTGGTAGAAAAGGAAAAGTAGGATTTAGATTTGGAATTAATGTTATAGTAGCATCAATACCAGCAGGTATAATAGGAATGTTATTTTATGATAACATTAAGGCATTATTTAGACCAGAAGCTGTAATTGTAGGATTTATAGTTGGTGGTATATTGTTACTAGTAATTGAAGGTCTATTTAGAAATAAAAAGCATGCTATAAAAGATATAGATGAAATTACTCCTGGAAAGTCATTAATAGTAGGTTGTTTCCAAGTACTTTCAATGTGGCCAGGTATGTCAAGAAGTGCATCAACTATTATGGGTGGATGGATTGCAGGATTATCTACTCCTATAGCAGCAGAATTTTCATTTTTCTTAGCAGTGCCAGCAATGATTGGTTCATCAGCAAAGGATTTATTTGAGTTTGATTATTCAATTATGAATACTACATTATGGATTGCTCTAGTATTAGGATTTATAGTGGCATTTGTTGTTTCTATAATAGTAATGAAGAAATTTATTGATTATTTAAAGAAAAAACCAATGAGAGTATTTGCTATATACAGAGTAGCAGCAGGAATATTATTAGCAGTATTAGTATTTACAAAGATAATAACACTATCGTAAATATAAATCATAGGAGAGAAACTTCAATTAGAGGTTTCTCCTTTTTACGTCTAGAAAATTATAATTTTAATTTGATATAAATTAAAGATAGTATTACATTTTCCTTACCTTTAGTATGATTGGAGGGATTTGTTTTGGTGTAACTTGGAGCTTGCGATAGAACGAGAAAAATAAATATTAACTCTATCTTTTTTATGTCCTTATTATTTTTTGTAAAATTTATAAAAATTATAAAATTTACATTCAATTTTACTTTTCACCCATTTAAATTTATGTTATCATAAAATAAGTAAATGACATTTTCTTGTAATGCATCGTATGTAAACAATATCAAAAAGTGTCGTAAAGTAATAGTTTTTATATTTTTTTATTCAAAATTGTTTGAAAATAATGAATATAAAAACAATTACGGTATAACGTGTGTGGTAGAGGGGGATATGAGAATGGAACAACAAATTAAAAAAATTGCCTTACTAACAGGTGGTGGAGATTGTCCTGGATTAAATGCAGTAATTAGAGCTGTAACAAGAACTGCAATATTAAATTATGGTATGGAGGTTATAGGCTATAAATTTGGATATAGAGGCCTATATAACAATGACTTCATTCCTCTAACATTAGAATCAGTATCAGGAATACTACATAGAGGAGGTACTATTCTATACAGTTCAAACAAGGACAACCTATTTGATTATCAAGTAGAAGAAAATGGCGAAATGGTAAAAAAAGATGTTTCAGATGTAGCTGTAGAAAATATGAAAAAAGAGGGTGTAGATGTTCTAGTTGTAATAGGTGGAGATGGAACCTTAACATCAGCTAGAGATTTTGCTAGAAAAGGAGTTAAAGTAATAGGTGTTCCCAAAACAATTGATAATGATTTGGCATCTACCGATGTTACATTTGGATTTAATACAGCTATAGATGTTGCTACTGGAGCTTTAGATAGGCTTCATACAACTGCTGAATCACATCATAGAATTATGATTTGTGAGGTTATGGGAAGGGGTGCTGGTTGGATAGCATTAGAGTCTGGAATAGCAGGTTCTGCAGATGTTATTTTACTACCAGAAATACCTTACGATATAAATAAAATTAAAGAAAAAGTTGAAGAGAGAAGAAAAGAGGGCAAGCTATTTACTATTATAGTAGTAGCAGAAGGGGCTAAGCCTAAAGATGGTGAAGTGGTAGTTTCTAAGATTGTAGCAGATAGTCCAGATCCAATTAGACTTGGTGGAATTGGTAATAAGTTAGCTGATGATTTAGAGAGGATAATTCCAGACCATGAAGTAAGATGTACAGTGCTTGGTCATATCCAAAGAGGAGGAACTACTTCAACTTATGATAGAATTCTTTCAACTAGGTATGGAGTAGCTGCTGTTGAGTTGATAAATGAAGGTAAGTTTGGTGATATGGTATGTTTAAAGGGAGATACAATATCTTCTGATAGTTTAGAAAATGTTATTGGACAAAAAACTAAGCAAGTATCACCAGATGGAGAATTAGTTCAAGTTGCAAAAAAAATAGGAATTTCTTTTGGAGATTAGTTTAATATAAAAGTGATATGAAAGATTTTTATGAAACTCCTCTAATGGGGAGTTTCTGCAATATCTAATATTAATGATATTATATTTAATTTATATCTTCAAAATTTTCTGAAAATATGATATACTTTTCCTAGGGACAGTTAATTTTTAGAAGCTGGAGGGTATTATGAAAGAGATAAAGAGATATTTAGAATCAAGAATAGGAACTTACGGATTTTTCTTTGAAGATCTATCGAGCGGATTCATTTATGGGTACAATGAAAACGTTCAAATGGTTGCGGCAGGTTGTATGAAACTTCCGATAGCAGTTTCTCTTATAAAAGCTGTTGAAGATAAAAAGGTAGATTTTATGGATAAGATCAGTATAGAAAAAGAGGATAAAGTTTATGGAACTGGTATAATCCATGAGTTTAATGAGAGAGAGTATACAATATTTGAATTATTAGTAGCGATGCTTATACAAAGTGATAATACTGCAGCAAATAAGATAATTGATATAATTGGAATGGATAATATTAATTCTGACATAAAAGAAATGGGATTAAAAAATACTATTCTTAATAGAAAGACTAGTGATGAAAGACAACCTAAAGATGGTATAGAAAATATAACAAGCGCATATGACCTTTCCAAGATATGGAAGCATCTACATAATGCAACTTATCTAAATAGAGATAATAGCACTATGTTAATAGATATATTAAGAAGGCAACAAATTAAGAATAAACTTGCTTTATATATACCAGATGATTTGAAGTATGAAATTTCAAGTAAAACTGGTGATAAGAAAGGTGTTGAAAATGATACAGCATTAATACAATTACCTAAAGGAAATTTTGTGTTTACTGTATTATCAACTTCCGTTCCTAATAGTGTATATGGAACAGTAACTTTAGCTAAGTGTGGCAAAATGATGTGGGACAATGTCATGAATAATTGGCATTAATATAAATATAAACTCTATTAATGGGTAAAGTAGAGTATCAACTATGGTAAATGAGAAGATTAGGGTAAAAGAGAATGTATCAAAGTAAATTTGGTACATTCTCTTTTTATAATTATATTTAGTTTTTTAAGGATATTAATGATGTAGAAAAGCAGATAAGAATAATAGGTATTAACCAAAACTATAGTAATAATATTATTAGTTACATGAAAAGCTTAAGTTTGTCTAGGGAAGAATTATTAGTCATTGAAAAAGACTGCACAGAAGTTATAAATTTAATCGATGGGAAAAGTTTTATAAGTGACTTATCTTTATCATTTTGATGAAAGGAAGTATAAAAGAAGTTAGGGGATATATAGAGAATGTAAAAAGAAATAATTCTATTACGGACATAGTTAATATTTTAGATAGAATTGAATTTAAAATCTTAGGAGAAAATAGTGGGTTTTCCAAAAAAGTTCTTAATTCTAATATTCCGGACTTTGCTATTAATGTGATAAATGAATTTGAATGGGTACTAAATTTTTAGTGCCTTTTTGTTTTGTTTTTTATTTGCTGATATAATAGGAATGACATTTTAATAATATGGGGGCGTAGTATGATAAATGAAGTTATAAATGGAATTAAACCATTATATAAAGATAAAATTGAAGAGGCGAAAATAAGAGTTGATTCATTAGCAAAACCTTTAGGAAGTTTAGGAAGACTTGAGGATTTAGCAATACAGATTTCAGGCATAACAGGAAATATAAAGAATTCTATAAATAATAAAGGAATTATCATTATGAGTTCTGATAATGGAGTGGTTGAAGAAGGGGTAGCCTCATCTCCACAATATGTAACTTTGGCCCAAACAAAGAATTTTATTCGATGTAAAACTGGAGTTTGTGCAATAGGTAAAACAAATGATACAAAGTTAATTGTTGTAGATATAGGAATAAATTCTGATGAAAAAATAAATGGGGTTGTGGATAAAAAAATATCTAAAGGTACTAGAAATATATATAAAGAAAATGCTATGAGCTATGAAGAAGCTAAAAGGGGAATTGAAGTAGGAATTGAGATGGCTAAAAAAGCTAAAGATGAAGGCTTTGATATAATTGGTGTTGGTGAAATGGGAATAGGCAACACTACAACATCTGCAGCAGTTTTGATGTGTTTGATTGACTGTGAAGTTGATAAAGTAGTTGGTAAAGGTGCTGGAGTTACTGAGGAGGCCTTTAATAAGAAAAAGCTAGTGGTTAAAACGGCTGTTGAAAGTAAAGATATAAATAGAATGGATCCTATAGATATAATCTCAAAGGTTGGAGGGTACGATATAGCTGGAATGACAGGAGTATTTTTAGGAGCTGCATTTTATAGAATACCTGTTGTTATTGATGGCTTTATTTCAGTGGTATCAGCCCTTTTAGCATCAAGGTTTAATCCTGTTGTAAAGGAATATCTTATCCCTTCTCATAAGTCTAAGGAAATAGGATATAATTTAGCTATAGAGGAGTTAGGCATTGAGCCAATGCTTAATTTAGGAATGAGACTTGGAGAGGGGAGCGGCTGTCCAATAGCATTTTCTGTAGTGGAGTTTGCATTGTCTATGATGAATAACATGGCAACCTTTGAAGAAGGAGAAATTGATAATTCTTATCTTGAAAAAATTAAAGGAGAAGAAAATTATATAGTATGATAATATTTGTTGTTGGCGGGTCTAAAAGCCAAAAATCAAATTATGGAGAGCTTATTGCAGAAAAGCTATTTAATAAGGGAAATTTATATTATCTAGCTACTATGAAGCCTTATGATGAGGAGGATTTAAAAAGAATAGAGGAACATATAAAAAATAGAAGTGGACATGGCTATATAACACTAGAGGTTCCAAGGGATATTATTAGTGTTTTACCAATGTTAAGCAAGGATGATACGGTATTACTTGATAGTATTACATCTCTTGTTACTAATGAGATGTTTAATAATAAACAGGTTGTGAAAAATGTTAAAGATAAAATTATAACAGAAGTGAATGCAATTTCTAAGAAGGTTTCTAAATTAGTTATTGTATCAGATTATGTATTTAGCGATGGAATTAAGTATGATGATTTTACAGAGAGTTTTAGAAAAGAACTTGGTATTATAAATTGTGAAATAGCTAAAATGTCACAGGTTGTAATAGAGAGCTCCTTTGGAAATATTATAGTACATAAAGGTAAGGAAAGGATTAATAATGAAGAACTTATTGAATGCATTTAATATGGCAATTAGTATGTTTACAGTAATACCATTGCCTAAATATATATGGGAAGAGATATCTGCAAAATATATGATGAGAATATATCCCTTTGTAGGATTTATAGTAGGGCTTATATGGTATGGGGGAGGAGTACTTCTTAAGTATTTTGATATAAGTTTAATGATGTCCACAGGTATTTTGTTAACTCTTCCTTTTATAGCTACAGGTTTTATACATCTAGATGGATTTATGGATGTTTGTGATGCACTCCTTTCTAGAAAATCTAAAGAGGATAAGCTGAAAATTTTAAAGGATTCTAGGGTTGGGGCCTTTGCTGTTATATCTTTAGGTCTTTTGTTTATTATGGATTTTGCAGGAATTCACACTGCATTAGAAAAGGATTTTAATTTAATTGCTCTTATATTAATACCTATAATATCTAGGACTATAGCAGCATACTTTATTATATCTAATGAGCCTTTAGGTGAAAGCTATTATGGAAATCTCTTTAAAAATGGGACAGGTAAAATAGACAAGATAACTCTAGGGATAACTTTTATAATTACATTAATTTTGAGTTATTTCTTAGGAAATAAATATATAATAATGCCGCTAGTTATGGGAGTTGTAGGGGTAATTCTTTTGAAAAATTGTAAAAAAGAACTTGGTGGAATTAATGGAGATGTAGCTGGATACATTCTTGTATTAACTGAGTTATTTGGAATTTTAGCTTTAGCTGTTATATAAGGAGAAGGATATGGAACTATATTTTGGTGGAGCTTATAACGGTAAGCTTAGGCTTATAAAGGAAAAGTTTAATATAGATGAGGATAATATATTCTTTTGTGATGAATGTGAAATAGACTTCTCAAAGAAGGTTATATGTGGAATTCATGTGTTTATTTATAATGAAGTAATTAATGATAGAGATGCAGTGGAGTTTTTTAAGAGAAATATAGAAAGATTTAAGGATAAAATAATTATTTCAGATGATTTATCATCTGGTATAGTACCTTTAAAAAAAGAGGATAGAAAGTGGAGAGAGGAAACAGGAAAAGTGTTACAATTTTTAACTAGTAAAAGTAATAAGGTTACAAGAGTATTTTGTGGCCTTCCTATGGTTTTGAAGGATGAATAGAGTAGTTTTGTATTTAATAAGACATGGAAAAACCCTATGTAATGAAAGAAGATTGTATTGTGGCAAATCAGATGTTTCATTGAGTGAATTAGGATATAAGGAGATTCTTGAATTAAAATCTAATGTAGATTATCCCAAGTGCAGGTTAAATTATACAAGTGGTGCTAAAAGGGCAAATGAAACTTTTGAAATTCTTTTTCCAGATTCAAAATACGCAAAGAAAAATGATTTTTTTGAATATGATTTTGGAGATTTTGAGATGAAGTCCTATGAGATGCTAAAGGATAATAGTGATTATATAGCTTGGATTATGGATGAAAGTAAGAATGTAAAATGTCCAAATGGTGAGTGTAAAGAAGAGTTCTATAGAAGAATTAGTAAGGCTTTAAGGAGCCTTTTAAGGGAAGTTATAGAAAAAGGTGAAGAGGAAGCTTTGCTTATTTGCCATGGTGGTGTAATAGGTACCTTACTTGAATTATTCTGTAAATCCTCAAAGGATTTTTATACAATGCAACCTAGTTGTGGTAGGGGATATAAGTTAGAGGTTAAGGTTGATAAAGATATAGAAATAAAAATACTAGGAGAGATTTGAGAAATGTTATCATATACCATAGGTTTAGTATTAGATTTTATAATAGGAGATCCTAATAATCCTTTTCATCCAGTAAGAATAATAGGAGCTTTAGGTAGTAAGTTTGAAAATATAACAAGAAGAGTATTTAAAAACCTAAAAATATCTGGATTTATAACATGGTTAGGAGTTATATTAATAACTTTTTTAGTTAATTCATTAATAGTTAGGATTGCTTTTAGTATAAGCAATATATTTGGAATTATTATTGAAGGGATATTATTATATTTTTGTATATCTTCTAAGGGATTAAAGGTAGAAGGATTAAAGGTAATTAAAGTTTTAGAATCAGGTAATATTGAAGGGGCAAGGAAGCAACTATCCTACATAGTAGGAAGAGATACTAAAGTTCTAGATGAAGAAGGAATTATTAGAGCTGTAATTGAAACAGTAGCAGAAAATACATCAGATGGAATAATAGCGCCACTATTATTTGGAGCTTTAGGTGGTGCACCTCTTGCTATGACATATAAAGCAGTTAATACTTGTGATTCAATGTTTGGATATAAGAATGATAAATACATAGATTTTGGGTTTGTACCTGCAAAGATGGATGATTTATTTAATTATATTCCAGCAAGAATTACAGGATATTTAGTGATTTTTGCTGCATTTATATTAGGACTAGATTATAAAAATAGCTATAGAATTTATAAGAGAGATAGATATAATCATACTAGTCCTAATAGTGCTCATCCAGAATCAGCTGTTGCAGGAGCTTTAGGAATAAGACTTGGAGGAGCAAATTATTACTTTGGTAAGATTGTAGAAAAGCCAACAATAGGTGATAAGAATAAGGTAATAGAAATTTCTGATTTATATAAGACAAATAAGATTTTATTAGTAGTTACTTTATTAGGGTTTAGTATTGGACTTATTATAATAGTTCTTGGAGGGTTACTATAATGAACTTAGGACACGGTGGAAATGTAGAAGAGATATGTAGAAAATATAATCTTTGTGAAAAAGATATTATAGATTTTTCTGCTAATATAAATCCTTTAGGAATTTCTAAAAAAGTTAAGGAAGAAATGATTAAAGCTTTAGACAAAATAGAAAGATATCCAGATATAACTTATCATGATTTGAAAATGGGTATTTCTGAATATGAAGGTATTGATTATAATAATATATTTTTAGGGAATGGAGCAGCTGAGGTTATATTTAATGTAATTAGAGGGCTAAAGCCTAAAAAGGTTCTTCTTCCAGCTCCAACCTTTTCTGAATATGAAGATGGTATAAGGGCTATTAATGGAGAAATAGTTTATTATAAATTAAATAGGGAAAATTTTAAGTTAGATGATGGATTTTTAGAAGCTATAGATAAAAGTATCCATATGCTTTTCATCTGTAATCCTAATAATCCAACAGGGCAGTTAGTATCTAGGGAGTTTTTAATTAAAGTGTTAGATAAATCTTCTAATACTAAGGTTGTTATAGATGAGTCATTCTTAGATTTTATAGAAGATAAAAGTAGATACTCTTTAATAGACATGTGCAAAGAGTATGAAAATCTTATTGTAGTTAAGTCTCTTACAAAGTTTTTTAGTTTTCCTGGCATAAGAGTAGGTTATGGAATTACAGGAAATGCTGAATTTATTAGAAAGATTAACAAGGTTTCTGTGCCATGGTCTATAAATACAGTTGCTTCAACTGGAGCAATAGTTGCGCTTAAAGAAAGAGAATACCAGAAAAACTCAATAGATTTTATAAAAAATGAAAAGGTATTTTTATATAATGAGTTGTGTAGATTTAATGAATTAGAGGTTTTTGAAGGATCAGTTAACTTTATATTTTTTAAAACTAGAATAGATATTAATTTAAAAGAAGAACTTGTTAAGTATGGAATAATTATAAGAAGCTGTAGCAATTATATAGGGTTAGGGACTGATTATTATAGGGTTGCTGTAAGAACTAGAGAGCAGAATGAGAAACTTATATATGCTCTAAGAAAGGTATTTAATAAATGAAAGAGATTTTGATTATACTAGATGGATTTATGGAGGAGTGTCTTGAGGGACATTCCTTTAAAAAACTTCTTTTTGGAGATATGAAGTTAAATTATACTGAGATGAAAGAAGACTTTTCAGTGGAAGGAAAGGATTTAGATAGTTTAAATTGTATTTTTAATATGCTAGGTTACGATAGTTCTAAGGTAGATATAGGAGAAAGGGCCTTTTACGAAGCTCTAAATAGGGGGATAGAAATAAAAGATGAAGAGGGGATTTATAGGTGCAATATAATTAAGGTTAATAATGGAATACTAGAAGACTTTACTGGTGGAGCTTTAGATAAAAATATAGGAGAAGTTTTAAAAGAATTTAAAATAGAAAATGGATATTTTTATCCAGGTTACCAATATAAGAATTTACTTTTTTTAGATGAGATTGTACAGGAAAAGCTTAGCCCACCGCATTTTAATGTAGGGAAAAAAATAGAAGAAATTATGCCTAAAAATAAAAGATTAAGGAATATAATTAATTATTCTTATGAATTTTTTAAAGATAGAGGTTTAGAAGGATTAATGCTTTGGCCTTGGGGGGCTTCAGGTGAGGTTAAATTGAAGAAGTATAATAAGGATTCAGTGTTAATTGGAGGAATAGATTTAATTTGTGGTATGGGAAAGGCTTTAGGAATGAGAGTTGTTCAGCCTAAAGGAGCTACAGGTGAATGGGACAGTGCATTACATAATAAACTAGGAGGTGTATTAGAGTGGATTTCAAAAGTTAATAATATTATTTTACATGTAAATGGATTTGATGAGCTTTCTCACAGGAAAGATTTTAAAGGGAAAATGCAGTTTTTAGAAAAAGTTAAAAATGAACTTCTGTTTCCTTTATTAAATCTTAAGGGGGTAAATATAAGAATAACTTGTGACCATAGGACAGATTCATTTACAGGTAGTCATGAAAAAGGTTGTGTGCCATATTTAAGTATATTTAATTGACAAAATATAAGCGTTTAAATATAATGGTTAGGAATTGACTTGTTTTAGGTGTTTTACTTAATAGGGAATGGAGTGTAAATCTTCAACTACCCCAGTAACCGTGAAATGGACAAAATCTAGTTAAGCCACTGCATAAATATTTATGTGGGAAGGTTAGATTGCGGATGAAGTTAAGTCGGGAGACCTGCCTAATAGCGATGGTACTATTATTCTCTGAGGGTGGAATTATAGGGTACGTAGGTCATTTTACTTATTGTACAAAAAAGTAGAATGTATATGCATACCTTAGGGTATGCATTTTTTTATGATACGTCTTCAATTCAAAACCCCATAATGTAAATGGAGGGATTAAAAAATGAAACTAACAAAAAAACTAACAGGTCTTATTTTATCTATTATGATGTTACTAGCAGTATTAGTAGGTTGCTCAGATAAGACTGTAACAATGCAAGATAGAGAAGGCAATGATTTTACTAAGCCTAACAAGGTGGAAAGAATAATATCAACAGCTCCATCTAATACAGAAGTTTTAGTTGCTTTGGGAATGGCTGACAAATTAGTTGCTGTAGATAAGTATTCAGAAGATGTAGAAGGAATAAGTAAAGATATTCCAAAGATAAATTTTAGAAATCCAGATGCTGAAACTATTATAGGATTAGAACCAGATATAATAATTGCATCAGGACATAATAAAGCTGGAGATGAGGATCCATTCCAAGCTGTTAAAGATGCAGGCATACCTGTAGTATATATTCCAAGTAGTGTAAGTTTTGATGGAATATATGGAGATATTGAATTTATAGGTGACTTAGTTGATAAAAAGAAGGAAGCTTCTAAGTTAGTTGAAGATATGAAAAAGGAAGTTGCTGATATAAAAGCAATTGGGGATACAATAACTGATAAGAAAACAGTTTACTTTGAAATAGGTTCAGGTTCAAAGCTTAGTTCATTTGGTTCAGATACATTCTTAAATGAAGCTATTTCAATAATTGGAGCTAAGAATATATTTGAATCTGAAAAGAGTTGGATTTCACCAAGTGAAGAGTCAGTTATAGCTGCTAATCCAGATGTAATCTTAACAAACCAAGCATTTTTAGATGATCCAATAGGTTCAATTGCTACAAGAAAAGGATGGGAAGGTGTTACTGCTATTAAGAATAATCAAATATTCCTTTTAGATAAGAACACTACATCACGTCCAAGTCAAAATGTTATAGCTGCATTAAAAGAAATGGCAAAGGCTGTATATCCAGACAAGTATGAATAAAAAGAGAAAGATGTTAGTGTGGTTATCACTACCACTAGCATTTTTGGTGATATGTATTGGAACTTCCATTGGGAGTTCCAATATTAATATATTCAACATTATTTCAGTTATTGGGAACAAGTTATTTTCTCTTCCTTTAATTGAAGGTGTTGGAAGTAATGATGTGGCGATTATCTGGGTTGTAAGATTTCCTAGAGTTTTGCTTGCTTTTATGGTAGGAGCAGCACTATCAGTAAGTGGAGCAGTTATGCAGTCAGTACTTAAGAATCCTTTAGCTTCACCATATACGTTAGGGGTGTCTTCAGGAGCATCTTTAGGTGTAGGAATATATATAGTTTTAGGGGTATCAATTCCTTTTATAGGGAATTTGGCATTACCTTTTATAGGATTTTTATCAGGGCTTTTAACAGTTATTATGGTTATTTTGTTTGCTAATAGAGTAGATAAAGGTATGTCTAATAATACTATTATTTTATCAGGTATGGTTTTTTCACTTTTTGCCAGTGCTATGCTTACTACCATTTCAGCATTAAATACTCATAAGATTGAGGCTATAACTATGTGGCAAATGGGTTCATTTAATATGAGAGGATGGTCTTACTTGCTAGTAGGAGTTCCATTCTTTATTGTAGGAGTATCTATTGTATTAAGATATTCTAGGGAAATGGATATTTTAACATTTGGAGAAGAGGGAGCAAAAGCAATAGGAGTTGAAACTGAAAAAGTTAAAAAACATTTGTTATTTTCAACAGCAGTGCTTACAGGAAGTGCTGTAGCTTTAAGTGGAACTATAGGATTTATAGATTTAATTGTACCCCATTTGGTGAGAAAGATATTTGGATCAAATCATAAAGTAGTTATACCTATGTGTATTTTATTAGGAGGATCTTTTATGGTGCTTACAGATTTAGTGGCTAGAACTATAATAAGTCCATCTGAATTACCAGTTGGTGCAATAACTGCAATTATAGGAGCACCATTCTTTGGCTACTTATATTTTAGTAAAAGAAGTAGGTGATATTATGCTAAAGGTTAGAAATTTATATTGTGGATATGATGGTAAAGATGTTATAAAAGATTTTAATATAGATATAGCTAGGGGACAAAATATTTCTATAGTTGGTCCAAATGGGTGTGGAAAAAGTACCTTACTTAAGGCAATAGTTAGTTTAATAGATTATAAAGGAAACATATTTTTAGATGGAAAAGAAGTTAAAAGTATAAAGAGAAAAGAGCTTGCAAAAAGGGTGGCTCTTATGAGTCAAAGTTCTCAAATATATTTTCCATATACTGTTTATGATACAGTTGCTTTAGGGAGATATGCTCATATAGATGGAGTATTTGCAAGACTTTCCAAGAGGGATGAGGAGATAATATTAAACTGTCTTAATAATGTAGGGATTTTAGATTTAAAAGATAAACTTATAAATGAACTATCTGGAGGACAACTTCAAAGAGTTTATCTTGCAAGGGTTTTTGCACAGGAACCTGATATTATTTTACTTGATGAACCTACAAATCATTTGGATTTAAAGTGTCAGATAGAAATACTAGAACATATAAACAAATGGACAAAGGAAAATCAAAAAACTGTTATTGGAGTATTACATGATTTAAACCTTGTTCAAATGTTTAGTGATGATGTGATTATGTTAAGTGAAGGACATATAGTTTCTAAAGGCAAGACAAAGGATGTATTATCAGAAGATAAGCTTAAAGAAGTTTATGGATTGAATATAAGGAAGTTTATGATAAATGCCTTAGAAAAGTGGAGGTAGATTATAATGAAAAAGTTTGTTATGTCATATAGTTGTGGTAAAGATAGTACACTTTCTCTTTATAGAATGATAAAGAGAGGAAATACACCATTAGCGTTATTAGTAACTGTTGATAAAAAAGTATGTAGAAGTTGGTTTCATGGAATACCAGAGCATTTATTAAATGAAGTTTCAGCTTCATTAGAAATAGAATTAGATATGATAAAGTGTCAGGGAGAAGAATACAAGGCTGCATTTGAAAAAACTTTAAGGAAGTGGAAGGAAAAAGGTGCAGATGCTTGTGTATTTGGAGATATAGATTTAGAAGCGCATAGAACTTGGTGTACTGAAAGATGTGAAGCTGTAGGGATGGAAGCTATATTTCCATTATGGCTTGAAGATAGAGAAGCCTTAACTTATGAGTTTATAGATAGTGGATTTAAAACTGTTATTAAGAATGTAAGGCTAAAGGATATGGGACCAGAGTTTTTAGGTGAAGTTTTAACAAAAGAAGTTGTTGAAAGAATAAAGGCAACTGGTTCAGATGCTTGTGGAGAAAATGGAGAATATCATACTTTCGTATTTGATGGACCATTATTTAAGAATAAAATTCAATTTGAAACAGGGGAGAATATTCTTACAGAAACTCATGGATTTTTAGATATTAGATAGGGTGATAGTATGGAAGCTAAAAGATTAATGTTTTTAGGAACAGCATCTTCTGTAGGTAAGAGTACATTAGCAGCAGCTTTTTGTAGATATTATAAAAGAAAAGGATATAATGTTGCTCCTTTTAAGGCTTTAAATATTTCTTTAAATTCTTTTGTTACTAAAGAGGGAGATGAAATAGGAAGGGCGCAGGTTGTTCAGGCAGAAGCTTGTGAAATAGAGCCTAAGGAATATATGAATCCAATTTTAATGAAGCCAAGTGCAAACAATAAAACACAAGTTATTGTTAGAGGCAAAGTTTACTGTACAATGGATGCCTATAAGTATAAGGACTTAAATAAGTATTTAAAAGGTGTTGCAAAGGAAGCCTTTGATGATATATCTAAGGATTATGATTTTATAGTTTTAGAGGGGTCTGGAAGCTGCGCAGAAATAAATTTAAGAGAAACTGATATAGCAAATATAGAAATGGCTAAAGTTTCTAATTCGCCTGTAATATTGGTTGCGGATATTGATAGAGGCGGGGTATTTGCTTCAATAGTTGGAACCATAATGCTTTTACCTCCAGAAGAGAGAGCTTTAATTAAAGGTGTAATAATTAATAAGTTTAGAGGAAAAAAAGAATTCTTTAAACCTGCAATGAAACAAATTGAAGAACTTATAAATATTCCTGTATTAGGAGTAATGCCTTATTTTGAATTGAATATTGAGGATGAAGATGGTGTTACAGAGAAAATATCTAATAAAAAAGGAAAAGGTATTGATGTGGTGGTTATAAGATTACCTCATATGTCTAACTTTACTGATTTTAATGTTTTAAGGGCAATGAATGGTATTAACATAAGATATATAAATTCTCCAAAAGAGATTGAAAATGCTAAAATGATTATAATTCCCGGAAGTAAAAATACAATTGAAGATTTAAATTTTATAAAAGAAACTGGATTCCATGAAATTATCCTAGAAAAAGCTAAAAGTGATACTATAATATTTGGAATATGTGGTGGATATCAGATATTAGGAAAAGAGATTAAAGATCCTCTAGGGGTAGAGGGAAATCCTAAAGAGGTAAAAGGATTAGGATTATTAGATTTAGTTACTACTTTTAATGAGAAGAAGAAGACTAGACAGGTTAAAGCAAAGAATAATGAAGGATTAGTTGTTAGTGGTTATGAAATCCATAATGGAGTAAGTGAGTGTTTAGACAATAAGTCTATATGGATAGAGGGAGACGATGGGGAAGTTTTAGGTATGAAGAGTGGAAATGTATATGGAACATATCTTCATGGAATATTTGAAGAAGAGGACTTTGCCTATACCTTTATAAATAAATATGTTAGCCAACTTGAATGCAATGAAAAAGTTAGTTATAAAGAATACAAGATGAATGAGTATGATAAATTGTGTGATATTTTGGAAGAGAATATAGATATGGACCTTGTTAATTCTATAATTAATGATGAATAGTTTATTTGGGAGCTGCTTAGGCAGTTTCTTTTTTCTTTATTAAGTCATTTAGAATATTTCTGCATATTATATTTTGAGGAATTTCTATAAAAAAGGATGAAAGAGATGAGTACAAAGAAAAAGTTTGAAGAAGTATCTATAGAATGTATTTTAAATATTAGTTATGACATTTGGGATAGAAGTATGGAAGAATATAAGAAAACTATGAATGAGTGCAATAATGTAACCTATAAAGATGCAATGAAGTATAGATACTATCATTCTAAGCTAACTGGAGATATTGCTTTAAAGTTATATAGGAAGTATATTATTAATAAAGACCATAGGGATGAAAGAATATTATACTTATCAGCTCTTACTCATGATATAAAGAAAATAGATAAAAAACATAGTCAAGCAGGTGCTGATTGGATAAGAAATAATATAGGTGACTTTTTTGAAATATCAGATGATGACATAGAAAAAGTAGCCTTATTAGTAAGGTATCATAAATCATCAGTAAAAAAGATAGAACACATACAAGATAAAAACATATTAGATTTAATCTTAATTCTTCAAGTTGCAGATTCTCTTAGTAAATTTAGAGAAAAATCTGTTTATAAAGAGATAGACCATGATAAATTAAAGAAGAAACTAATAGAAGTTATTGAAAACTTCAACAAATAGGAAGAGAGGTAGGTATTATGGAAAAAGGATTGCTAATTAAAGTATTGGGTAAAGCTGACTCAATTAGGCTTGAGGATCAAATTTATAACCTTAGTGATATTACCAATAAAGTTAGATATGGCTTAATGGGAAATATGAGTATATTCGATGATAACTTTATAGCTAAGACAGTGAAGGAGTTAGAAGGAATAAATGAGGAGATTAAAGAGATAAAAATAAATGTTGAAGATCCTAATAAGATTGGATATACAAATAGCAGAGAATACTTAAAAAAGTATTTGGAGAGTATATCCTATAATATTATAGAGCTTACAAAAAATCTAAATCCTTTTAATGAAAAATTAGTAATTATGCATAATAATCTACTTTGTGATTGTGTACTAAAATATTAATAAAGAGGGTATTAGCGTTTTAAATTCGTTAATACTCTTTTTTGAATGTCTGGAGTAACAGATACTAGCATATCATATATGATTTCTGATATCCTAAAATAAATGAGCAATTATGGGGGGATTGAGAGTGGAGAATGAGAATTTAAATAATAGAGAAGAGATGAGAGAGGTTTATCTAAAGGGAAGAAGAGAAGTATTAAAAAATAAGTCCTTTACTTTAATATCAAATAATTGCAACGGATGTTTTATACTTCATGATTTAGGAGTTAAATTTAATACTCCAACTGTAAATCTTTATTTTGGTATGGAGGATTTTATTAAGTTTTTAGAAAGGTTAGATTATTATCTTGCATTAGAGTTAGAGGAAGCAGAATGGACCAAGTATCCAATAGGAAAATTAGGAGATATAAAGATAAATTTTATGCACTATGAGAATTTCAAGTTAGCAAAAGAAAAGTGGGATGAAAGAAAAAAGAGAATTGATAAAAATAATTTATACATATTAGCGACAGAAAAAGATGGGTGTACATATGAACTTATAAAAAGATTTGATAAATTACCCTATAAGAATAAGGTGATGTTAACACATAAGTTATATGATGAAATTAAATCTACATATTATATAAAAGGTTTTGAAAGTAGACATTCTCTTGGATTCATTTTTGAATATAAGGGAGAAAATGCATATTTAAAGTATTACGATGATTTTGATTATGTGGAGTGGTTTAATAATGGAGTATATTGATTTATCCTATGAAATAGAAAACAATATGGCGGTATATCCGGGAGATGAAGAGGTATCTATTGAATTTACTAAAAAATATGATAATGATGGGTATACATATTCTGTTTTAAAATCTGGTATGCATGTAGGAACCCATATAGATTCTCCAATGCATCTAACAGATAGTAGTAAATATATAAGTGAATATCCCTTAGAGAATTTTATAGGAGAAGGGGTTATTATAGATGTTAGAGGAAAAGAATTAATAACATTAGAAAAAGAGTATGAAGATTTATTAAATGAAAAGGAAATTGTAATCCTATTTACTGGATATGAGAAATATTATGGAACTAATGATTATTATGAGAATCATCCTATTATAAGTGAAGAATTAGTGGATTTATTTATAGAAAAGAAAATAAGGATGGTGGGATTTGATATGCCATCTCCAGATAAATATCCATTTAATATCCATAAAAAATTACTTAATAATAGAATCTTTATTCTTGAAAACTTATGTAATTTAGAAAGGTTAGTTGGGGGAGAGGATTTTAAAGTAATTGCATTCCCATTGAAGATAAAGGGGGAGGGAAGTATGGTAAGGGCGGTAGCTATAAAATAACAATAATAAGTAAAATATATACTATTATTTACATTGACATTTATTACTTTTGGTGTTATTCTTAACGAAAAGAAAAACCTTTAATTTGGTCCAGCGAGATCAATAAGGAAGTATTATAATTGCCAAGATTAATTAGGATTATTATGCCTTCCTTATCATTAAGGAAGGCTTTTTATTATACAAATAAACCTTTAATTTTAACTCAGAGAAGTTAAGAAGGAGTGATAGACATGATAAACAAACACTTAATTGACCCTATGGATTTATCCCTAGAGGAATTAGACGAAATTTTTGAATTAGCACATCAAATTATCCAAGATCCTAAGAAATTCTCAAAGGTTTGCGATGGGAAAATCTTAGCAACTCTATTTTATGAGCCTAGTACAAGAACAAGATTTAGTTTTGAAGCAGCTATGATGAGGCTAGGTGGTAAAATCTTAGGTTTTTCAGAACCAAATTCTACTTCAGCATCTAAAGGAGAAACTCTTGCAGATACAATAAAGATGGTATCAATATATACAGACATAATTGCTATGAGACATCCAAAGGAAGGAGCAGCAAGAGTTGCAAGCAAATTCTCAAGTGTTCCAGTTATAAATGCAGGTGATGGAGGGCATCAACATCCAACTCAAACTCTTACAGACCTTTTAACAATTGAATTCTTAAAACATGGCTTAAAAGGGCATACAGTAGGTATATGTGGAGATTTAAAGTATGGAAGAACAGTTCATTCATTAATAAAGGCTATGTCTAGATATGAAGGAACAAAGTTCATATTAATCTCACCAAAGGAACTTAAGATTCCTGATTACATAAGAGATGAATTTATAAAGAAGAAAAATATTGAGTTTAAAGAAGTAGAGAGATTAGATGATGTAATAGGTGAACTTGATATACTTTATATGACAAGAATTCAAAGAGAAAGGTTTTTCAATGAAGAAGAGTATTTAAGGCTTAAGGATAGTTATATTCTAGATGTTGAAAAAATGAAGTCTGCAAAAAAAGATATGATAGTAATGCATCCATTACCAAGAGTTAATGAAATAGCTATGGAAGTAGACGAAGATGAAAGAGCTGCATACTTTAAACAAGCTGAGTATGGAATGTATGTAAGAATGGCACTTATGTGCAAGCTTTTGGGGGTGGCGTAGATGTTGGAAATAACAAGCATTAAAAATGGATTGGTTATAGATCATATTGAAGCTGGAATGGGAGTTAAAATATTTAACTACCTACATTTAGATAAGACAGATTACAGAGTAGCTTTAATCATAAATGCAGAAAGCAAAAACTTAGGAGAAAAAGATATAATAAAAATAGAAAAGGATAATTGTGAAGATATAGATTATACAGTACTAGGACTTTTATCACCAAGTATTACAATAAATGAAGTTAAGAATGAAAGAATTGTAAGAAAGGTAAGGCCTGAACTTCCAGAGAAGGTTGAAAATATTTTAATCTGTAATAATCCAAGATGCATAACTGTTGATGAAAAATATGTGACACATTCTTTCATATTAATGGATAGAGAAAAAGGTACATATAGATGTGAATATTGTGATCATATAACTAAGTTATCAGAAGTTTAATGTATAGGAAGAGAGGTGTTATAGATGAATATTTTAATAAAGAATGCTAAGATTATTGATTGTGTACAAAATTTTATTGGAGATGTTTTAGTTGAAGGTGGCAGAATAAAAGAAGTAGCAAAATCAATCAATAAAGAAGGTGTAGAAGTAGTTGATGCAAAAGGATTAACTTTAATGCCTACTTTTATTGATACTCATGCACATTTTAGGGAGCCAGGTTTAACTTGGAAAGAAGATATAGAAACAGGTTCAAAAGCAGCAGTTAAGGGTGGTTTTACAGGAGTCTGCTTGATGGCAAATACAAAACCTATATGCTCTTCAAAGGAGGTTCTTGAAGAGGTAAGAAGAAGGGGAAAAGAAGTTGGACTTGCTGATTTACATCAATGTTTATCTATAACAAAGAATTTTGATGGAAAAACTCTAGAACACTTAGATGAGTTAAAGAATGATAAGGAAATAAAAGCAATCTCTGATGATGGAGTAGGAGTAGGAAACGGGAAAGTAATGCATGATGCTTTATTAAAAGCTAAGGAATATGGTTGGGTCGTTATGTCTCATGCAGAAACATCTGAATTTTCTAGTATGGATATGAGAGTTGCTGAAAATATGATGACTTGGAGAGATGTAGAGTTATGTAAGCTGACAGGTGGAAGACTTCATATGTGTCATGTTTCTACTAAGGAAGCTATGGAATATATAATAAATGCAAAACTTTTAGGTGCTAATGTAACTTGTGAAGTTACACCCCATCATATAGCTTTAACTAGAGATGTTAATGATTATAGAGTAAATCCTCCTATAAGAGAAAAAGAGGATGTAGCTTATTTAATAAATGCAATAAAGACTGGTATGGTTGACTGCATAGGAACAGATCATGCACCTCATACAGAAGAAGAGAAGAAGAAGGGTTCACCAGGAATGGTAGGATTAGAAACAGCATTTTCTATATGCTACACTACTTTAGTAAAAGAAAATGGGTTATCACTAAATAAACTTAGTGAAATAATGTCTAAGAATCCGTCGGAAATATTAGGAATGAATAAAGGGACACTAGGAATTGGAAGAGATGGAGATTTAGTACTTGTAGATTTAGATAAGAAAGTTAAAATAGATAGTGGGTCATTTGTATCAAAGGGGCATAATACTCCATTTAATGGGATGGAATATTATGGAGAAGTTCAGATGACAATTAAGGGCGGAAAAATAGTTTATAAAAAATAGGAGGATACTATTATGAATATTATGGACAAAATTTATAAAAGAGTTGAAGAAAGAGGAGTTGTCTGTTTAGGATTAGATACAGCATTAGATTATATTCCAGAGTTCTTAAAAGAAGGTATGAATAATGAGGATGCTATAGTTGAATTTAATAAGAGAATTATAGATGAAACTTTAGATGTTGTTGCTTGTTATAAAGTTCAAATAGCTTATTATGAAGCTTTAGGATTATCAGGAATGAGAGCATATAGAAGAACTTTAGAGTACTTAAGAGAAAAGGATGCAATAATAATTTCTGACATTAAGAGAGGGGATATAGCTGCAACTGCAAAGATGTATGCTAAAGGACACTTTGAAGGAGATTTCGAAGCTGATTTTGTTACGTTAAGTCCATACATGGGATTAGATAGTATTGAACCATATATGCCATATATTGAAACAGGAAAGAAAGGGATATTCTGTTTAGTAAGGACTTCAAACCCAGGAGCTGCAGATATTGAATTCTTAGATACTGCATCAGGAGACAAGGTTTATCATGTAGTTGGAGATAAGTTAATGAAAATGGGAAAAGAACTTGAAGCTGAATGTGGATATCACCCACTAGGAGGAGTAATAGGTTGTACTCATGTAGAAGAAGGAAAAGAGTTAAGAAAGAGATTTAACTCAATGTTCTTCTTAATACCAGGATATGGTGCTCAAGGTGGTAAAGCAGAAGATGTTGCTATGTATTTAAACAATGGAAATGGTGGAGTTGTAAATTCATCAAGGGGAATACTTTTAGCTTATAAGAAGGATAACAGACCAGAAACTGATTTTGCATTAAGTGCTAGAGAAGAAGCTATAAGAATGAGAGATGAAATAAGAGCAGCAGTTAATAATTTATAAAATATAAATTAGGGGGAGAAGAAATGAGCATGACTTATAAGAAAGCCAAGGTTCTTTCAAATGAAAAGATAGTTGATGGAATTTATAAGATGGTTTGTGAAGATAAGAATGAGATAAAGCCAGGACAATTTTATATGTTAAAATTAGATGGACAAACACTTTTACCAAGACCTATTAGTATTTGTGAGAAAAATGGAGATGAAATTACATTTCTTTATGCAATAGTAGGTAAGGGGACAGAAGAGTTTTCTAAATTAAGATCTGGTGAAGAGATAAGTCTTACAGGACCTTTAGGAAATGGCTTTAACTTAGATGAAGGGTTAGGAAAAGTGGCAATAGTAGCAGGTGGAATAGGAACTGCTCCTATGGTTGAAGTTTCAAAGAAGTTAAGAGAAAAGAATCCTAAGGGAATTATAGATATATATGCAGGGTTTAGAGACGAAGTTTATTTAATAGAGAATCTTTCAAAGTATGGTAATAAGGTTGAGGTTTCTACTAATACAGGGAAACATGGACATAAGGGATTTGTAACTGAGATTTTAAAGGTTGAAGATTATGATACAGTGTTATGCTGCGGTCCAGAAGTTATGATGAAGGCTGTAGTTAATATGTGTAAAGAAAAAGGGGTTAAAGTATATGTTTCTATGGAAAAGCATATGGCTTGTGGTGTAGGGGCATGTTTAGTTTGTACATGTAAGACAAAAGATGGGCACAAGAGAACTTGTAAAGATGGTCCAGTATTTGATGGATATTATGTAGAGCTATAAGGGGGATGAAGTATGTTAAAGGTTAATATAAATGGAGTAGAATTTAAAAATCCTGTTATAGCAGCTTCAGGAACCTTTGGTTTTGGTGCAGAATATAACAACTTTTACAATGTAGGGATTTTAGGAGGAGTATCATCTAAAGGTCTTACAATAAATCCTAAGGAGGGTAACACTGGAATAAGAGTTTATGAAACTCCATCAGGAATGATGAATTCAGTAGGGTTACAAAATCCTGGAATAGAAGGGTTTATAAATAAGGAACTTCCAGAGATGGAGAAGCTAGGTACTAATATTATTGCTAATGTTGGTGGAGGATGCTTTGAAGACTATGCAGAGGCTATAGAGAAGTTAAACAACACATCAGTTCAAATGATAGAACTTAACATTTCATGTCCAAATGTTAAATGTGGAGGAATGGCTTATGGAATTAAAGCTGATGTAGCTCATGATTTTGTAAAAGAAATAAAGAAGCTATGTAAAAAGCCTCTTATGGTTAAATTATCACCAAATGCAGAAAATATAGTTGAAATGGCATTAAAATGTGAAGAAGCAGGGGCAGATTCTTTAAGTTTAATAAATACATTAAAGGGACTTGCCGTTGATATATATAAAAGAAAGCCAGTCTTTGATAATGTTTATGCAGGGGTTTCAGGACCAGCTGTTAAGCCAGTAGCATTAAGAATGGTACATGAAGTATCAAAGGCAGTAAGCATACCAGTAATAGGCTTAGGTGGAATTGCAACAGGTAAGGATGCTATTGAGTTTATGATGGCTGGTGCTAGTGCAGTACAAATAGGTACAGTTAACTTTATGAATCCAATGGCAGGTAAAGAAATAATTGAAGAGATAGAAGGATTCTGTAGAGAACAAGGAATAAAAGATATTAATGAGATTGTGGGAATATTGTAGGGAAATAAAAGTAGTATGGTTTAAATTACTACAAGATTTTTACTTAGATAATTCACTTAAAATATTAATTTGAAATTTGGAGGATCAATATGCAAGCTTATAAAAAAGAGTTTATTGAATTTATGATAGAATGTGGAGTTTTAACTTTTGGTGATTTTGTAACTAAGAGTGGAAGAAAGACACCTTTCTTTGTTAATACAGGAAACTATAAGACAGGAAGCCAACTTAAGAGACTTGGTGAATATTATGCAAAGGCTATAAAAGAAAACTTTGGAGATGATTATAACATAGTATTTGGACCTGCGTATAAGGGAATTCCACTAAGTGTAACAGTTACTATGGCATTAAGTGATTTATATGGAATAGATGTAAGTTATTGTTCAAACAGAAAAGAAGTTAAGGATCATGGAGATACTGGAATTCTTTTAGGAAGTAAGTTAAATGACGGAGATAAAGTTTTAATAGTTGAAGATGTTACTACATCAGGTAAATCAATTTATGAGACAATGCCAATACTAAAAGAACAAGCTGATGTAAATGCAGTTGGACTTATGATTTCTGTAAATAGAATGGAAAAAGGACAAGGAGAAAAATCTGCATTAGTTGAATTACAAGAAAAGTATGGATTTAAGGCTTGTGCTATAGTTACTATGGAAGAAGTTATTGAATACCTATATAATAGAGAAGTAAACGGAAAAGTAATTATTAATGATGAGATAAAAGCTAGAATAGATGCTTATTATGAGCAATATGGAGCTAAATAAGAAGTAAAACTCAAAAGGATTATATTGACATTTTATGCTGAATAAGTATATCATATATATAAAGTCATATGACTGACGGAAGTGGAGTATACCACATGAAGTATGACTAAGATAATATGCCGACCGTCTGGGCAATAAGCTCAGATTGTCGGCTTTTTTTATTCTTTAGGAAATTATAGCTTCAATTAAATTGTGGATAACTTCAACAATTTAACAATACATTAGTTCATTTCTTCCTAAAGAATAAAAAATAAAATATATGCCCCTGCAAGATTTTCCTCAGGCAAGCTTCGGAAATGCAGATGGGCGAAAAAATAAATACTTTACTAAGGCAAAATGAGCTTATATATGTTTTAGGAGGTTTAATATGTTTAAAGAATGGGATGGATTTAAAACAGGTACATGGCAACAAGGAATAGACGTAAGAAATTTTATTCAAAAGAATTATAAGTTTTATGAAGGTGATGAGAGTTTTTTAGTGGGAGTAACTGAAAAGACTAAGAAAGTATGGAATGAATGTGAAGAGCTTATAATTAAAGAAATGAAAGAGGGAATAATTGATGTTGCAACTGATAGAGTATCAGGAATAGACAATTATGAACCAGGATACATAGACAAGACTAATGAAGTTATAGTAGGACTTCAGACAGATGCTCCTTTAAGGAGAATTGTAAATCCTTTTGGTGGAATAAGAATGGTGCATCAAAGTCTTAAGGAATATGGATATGAACTTAATCCAGAAATAGATAAACATTTTTCACTATATAGAAAAACACATAATGAGGGAGTATTTGATTGTTATACAGATGAAATAAGAGCTGCAAGACATGCAGGACTTTTAACAGGATTACCAGATGCTTATGGACGAGGAAGAATAATAGGCGATTATAGAAGAATTGCGCTTTATGGTATTGATTATTTAATTGAAGAAAAGAAAAAAGATTTAAAAGAGCTTCAGGGAGATATGCTTGATGAACTTGTAAGAAAGAGAGAAGAAGTTTCAGAACAAATAAGAGCTTTAAATAAAATTAAAAGTATGGCATCAAAATACGGATGTGATATATCTAAGCCTGCATCTAATGCTAAAGAAGCAGTACAAGCCGTATATTTTGGATATTTAGCAGGAATTAAAGAAAATAATGGAGCTGCTACATCTCTTGGTAGAACATCAACATTTTTAGATATATTTATAGAAAGAGATTTAGAGAGAGGGCTATTAACAGAAAAAGAAGCTCAAGAGTTAATTGATCAATTTATTATAAAACTAAGGTTGGTTAGACACTTAAGAACTCCTGAGTATAACGAATTATTTGCTGGAGACCCTACATGGGTTACAGAATCAATTGGAGGTATTAGTGTTAATGGTAAAGCATTAGTTACTAAAAATTCTTTTAGATATCTTAATACCTTAATTAATTTAGGACCAGCACCAGAACCAAATTTAACTGTTTTATGGTCTCAAAACCTACCAGAAAATTTTAAAAAGTATTGTGCTAAAATTTCAATTGCCACAGATGCTATTCAATATGAGAATGATGATGTAATGAGACCAGTATATGGAGATGATTATGCCATAGCTTGTTGTGTTTCAGCAATGAAGGTTGGTAAACAAATGCAGTTTTTTGGAGCTAGGTGTAATGTGGCAAAATCATTATTATATGCTATAAATGGTGGTATAGATGAGATAAAAGGAACGAAAGTAGTTCCAGGCATAGAAAAAATAGAAGATGAAATATTAGATTTTGATAAGGTTAAGAAAAACTACTATAAAGTATTAGAGTATGTAGCAAAGCTTTATGTAGATACAATGAATATAATTCATAATATGCATGATAAATATGCCTATGAATCAGGACAAATGGCTCTTCATGATACAGATGTAGAGAGATTAATGGCTTTTGGTATTGCAGGCCTTTCTGTTGCCATAGACTCTCTTTCTGCAATAAAGTATGCAAAGGTTAGACCAATAAGAAATGAAGAGGGAATAGCAATTGATTTCGTAACTGTTGGAGACTTTCCTATGTATGGGAATGACGATGATAGAGCAGATGATTTAGGTGTTGAACTAGTAAATAAGTTTATATCAGAGCTTAAGAAACATCCTTTATATAGAGGGGCAATTCATACATTATCTGCCTTAACTATAACATCAAATGTAATGTATGGTAAGAAGACAGGTACAACTCCTGATGGAAGAAAGAGGGGAGAGCCTTTAGCACCAGGAGCAAATCCAATGCATGGTAGAGATAAAAATGGTGCTTTGGCATCCTTAAACTCAGTGGCTAAAATACCATATAGAGGGGTATGCCAAGATGGTGTGTCAAATACATTTTCTATTGTACCTGATGCATTAGGAAAAGAGGAATATACAAGGGAGAATAATTTAGTGTCTATATTAGATGGGTATTTTATTCAAGGGGCTCATCACTTAAACGTTAATGTATTAAATAGAGCAATGCTTGAGGATGCTATGGAAAATCCAGATAAATATCCAACACTTACAATAAGAGTGTCAGGCTATGCTGTAAACTTTAATAGGTTAACTAGAGAACAACAACTTGAAGTAATAAGTAGAACTTTTCATGAAAGTTTATAATTAATATTTTGCTCTCATACCTATTTGTAGTGTAATATATAGGTATGGGATTTTTATAATACGGAGGATAAAATGATAAAAGGAAGAATTCATTCAATAGAATCAATGGGACTAGTAGATGGTCCAGGAATAAGAGTAGTTGTATTTTTTCAAGGGTGTTCCCTAAGATGTAAGTTTTGCCATAACCCAGATACTTGGAATTGTAATGGTGGAGATGAGTATACTCCTGAAGAATTAGTAAAGAAGATAGAAAGATTTAAACCTTACTTTAAGCAAAGTGGAGGAGGAGTAACCATTTCAGGTGGTGATCCATTAAGACAGCCAGAATTCCTTATAGAAGTACTTAAGCTATGTAAAGAAAAAGGAATACATACTTGTGTTGATACAGCAGGTTATGGTTTAGGGGAATATGATGAAATACTTAAGTATACTGATTTAGTATTATATGATGTTAAACATTTTACTAGGGAAGGCTATAAGAAGGTTACTGCTTTAGAAATAGATGAATCACTTAATTTCTTAGAAGCTATGCAAAGAAATAACACAAAGATGTGGATAAGACATGTTGTTGTTCCTGGATTAACAGATGGAGAGGAACATATAAAGGCATTAGGTGAATATATTAAAAATATTAAGAATGTAGAAAAGGTGGAGTTATTACCTTATCACTTACTTGGAGTAAATAAATATGAGAATTTAGGCATGAAGTATAGACTAGAAGGTACTCCTGCAATGGACAAAGACATATGTAATAAGTATAAAGAATTACTTAATGAAGTAATTGGATAAAGAAAAAGGGGCTGTCGCACTAAATAATTAGTGCGTAGCTCTTTTTTTGTAAAAAAAATAAATCCCAAACTCTACGAGTTTAGGATTTATGATAAAATATT
>NZ_JAHAIF010000027.1 GCF_018372875.1 Clostridium sp.
TATATGATTAACTAATTTACCATATAACGAAGATGAAAGCTAGATATAATCTAGCTTTCACTTCTTAAAAATTTTATAAATTCCTAGACAGTAAAAAAGAAGGGATTATAAAACAAATAAGTTTTGTAATACCTTCTTATACTTCTAGATTTCCTCTACTAATTGATGTTGCAACTAATACAAGAAAACTTGATATAAACGCTCTAAATGCTTTAATCTGGTCTCTTTGAGAAACCTCATCCTCTATTGAAGTTTCATAAGCATCATAATTTATAAATAAAAAAATCGATGTAACTAAAAGGAATATTTCATTTGATATTATAGGTATCCTACTTAAGTCTGGTAAAGAATCACTTATGTTAGTATTGTTTAATTGATCTAGTAATTTAGCACGCTCTCCGCTAACAAACTCTATATTTAAAATAATTGCAACTAAAATAAGTAATAGTGAATCATACGAAATATTTAAAATATTTAATTGCTTAAAAAGTTCTTCCTCAGAAACTGAGGACTCATTATTTTTCTGGTTTTGGTCATTATTATTTTTTTCCATTACTATCCTCTTTAAGCATTTCTATATTGCATAGTATGACCCCACAAGCAATTTAGTGAATAAGTAAATTTTTTTGAACACCTAAATCTGACGGAATTTTACTTTGAAAATTCAAAGTTCTTTTTATTTTATTAACGTATTACTTTTTCCTAATGCTTTTATAAATACCTCTACTATTTCTTTATCAAATTGAGTACCACTACACTTTCTTAACTCTTCTACTGCCTCTTTAAAACTCTTACGTACATTATATGGTCTATTGGTTGTCATAGCATCAAAACTATCAGCTATAGTAAGTATTCTTGCTAGATATGGAATTTCTTCTCCTTTTAAATTACTAGGATACCCTTTTCCATCATACCTTTCATGATGATATAAAATTAATGGTATAACATTCCTAAGCGCTTTAACTTGCTTTATTATCTTTACACCACTTTCAGGATGCTTTTTAAGTTGCATCCATTCATCATCTGAAAGCTTCATTTTCTTACAAAGTATATCTTCATCTATATTAATCTTTCCTATATCATGCATATAAGCACCATATATTAAAGTATCTCTATCACTTTTAGATAAATTTAATTCTTCTGCAATAGCCCTACAGTATATAACTACTCTTTCAACATGTCCATATGTATATCTATCTTTAGCATTTATAATACTAATAAAAGTCTTTATTGATGTTACAAGTTCTATATCTTTTCCCTCAATATTTTTAGTTATTTCATCTAAAACTGAAGAATATGATTCAACCCTATTCTTAGAAAAGAACTTTGCTCTGTACAATGCATCATCTGCACATTTTATTAATTCTAAATCATCTTTAGCTTTATCAGGATATACTGATACCCCTATAGACACTGTTATTCTGCCACTTGGTTGATTCTCTTCTCCATAAAAATAAGTAAACTCAATTTCTTTACGCAATTTCTCTGCAACTTTTAAACCTTCTTCTTCTGTAGTATTTGGTAATATAACTGCAAACTCTTCTCCTCCATACCTTGCTACTATATCACCATCTCTTACATTATTAGATATAAGATTAGCTATAACTCTTAATATTTCATCTCCCCTTTGATGTCCATACAAATCATTATAATGTTTAAAATAATCAATATCTAAAAATATTAAAGATATCTTTTCTTCTTTACATTCACTTATCATTTTCTTTAAACTCTCATAAAAAAATCTATGATTATAGACTTCTGTTAATCCATCTTTATTTACTACCTCTTCTAGATGTTCTATATACTCATGTTCTATCCTTACATATATACCTAATATCCAAGCAGTTACAATAAAAATAGCTGACAAAATTAAATCTTTTTCAAAGTTATTATTAACCTTATCGCAAAATCCAATAATTAAATCTATAATCAAGATTATACATGATGAAATTCCAGCTACGCTTATACCTTTTTTCATACCCTCTTGTATAGTTGCGGATATAATCAGAAATAAATATAGGAACTTATATTCACTCTCATATCCTCCAAAAAATATAATTATAACTGAAAATAAAATTATATATATCTCCATTTCATATTTCTTTAATATATTGATGTACCACTTGTTAGACTCTTTAGAGATTGAACTAATCCATATTACATAAATAATAACTAAAAATAGTAATGGTAAAAAAACTATTTTTAAACTAAATACGTCGTATGGATTTTCTTGCGAAATTGTATTTCTATAATATAAATATTTACATAGTATAATACCTAAAGATAATAACGATATTATCTTTATCATATCTATTATATTTCTCAATTGAGTTTCTTTTGTATTTTTAACTTTATTCATACACTTATACCTCTAAAGTTGTAATGAGACCAATTAAGGTCTCATTACGCTTAGTATTACTTATTTGTCTCTTAAACATTCTGGTTCTTCTGGTTGATAGAAATACCATGTACAAGCAGAAGTAGCAACTATTGAAGCTATGAAAGTTGATATTGCTGCTAGAGACATTAAAATTTTCTTTTTCATCTTCTCACCTACCTTTAATTTTATTTACAATAGCTAATTTCTACCAAATAAATAATGAGCACTTTTAGTTAGCGAGAATACTTGCCAAACTATAGAAAAACACATACATAAACTGTATACTATGTATTTCTCCCCCCCACTTAAGTGGAATAATATAATATTTAAAGTGATAATTATTAAATAGATAGTTAATATCACTATTGAAGCTCTTTTTAATCTAATTCTCTTTTCTTCTTTCTTTATAGGCTTGGCCGAACTATCTATAGGTGCATATTTAAATATAATTATGTAAGACCAAATAAATATACATATGCATATAAGTATCATAAGGCTTATAGATACATCTATTTTTTTACTTATTATCCCTATTCCTATACATAGCACTGTTCCTATTGCCATACACTTTCCAGGTGAATCTGAATGTACTCCACCAGAACTTTTCCTTAGTATACTCCCTGTAAATGAAGCTATAAGAGCTTCTATTATTACTCCAAAAATTAATCCAAATACCACTATCAACCCTATTGACATAAAAATCTGGATTAACGAAAAAAACCCATAATTAATTACAGCTTCCTTATCTTTATCAAAATCTAATTCTTTTGAAATAAAACCTGATAACCTCTTGCATAATTTCTCTACGCTAAACATTTACTTTCCCTCTTTTTGATATATAAGTTATATAAAAGTATACATATAGCAAAAATTAACAAGGAAGGTAATCCACATATAGTCTTTATTTTAATATTCTCAAACATAACTGTAATATCATCTTTAAAAATAATATTAAGTAAACCTACATTCAAAAACTCTGATCCTAATAATATTATAGTTGATAAAATTGACGCTTTTATAGTTTTAATAGGGTCAATTTTGCAAACTCTTATTACTACTAAACTTTGAAAAATTATATTTAAAATCGTATGTACTCCATAACCAATAGGAAGGTTTCTTATTAAAAATACCCCTACATTGGATACTAAAATCGCTATTATAAAATCTTTTTTTTGTATTTTTGTTCTTGAAAAAATATATGCTGCTAGAATAAATAGTATTAACTCTGGAATCCCTCTAAAAATGAATTCAAATAAAGTTATTCTTAACATTATATATCCACCTCCAAATATTTATCATTAGCCTTTTTTATAGAATAGAAAATCACTAAAAAAACGAATACTCTTATAAGTATATCTCCTACACTTAAAATGCTATATCCTAAGTCTATATAGTCAGTTAAAATTTTAAATTTAGAAGCACTGTTACCTAAAACATGTATATCCTTTACAACATTAAAACTTTCTGGCTTCACATATCCAGTTATATATGAAAAGGAAGGAAATACTGGCATAACCCCACCATTTGCTTTAATTGCTACATCATTTAAAATTCCTCCACCAAATACGCAAGCAGATCCTATTAGTGCTATATTGTATATCTCATATTTAAATACTAGAAATAAATATGATGTAAGATATATAGTTTTTAAAAAGGATACTATTCTTAACATTTGATAGTTCTCATTAAAAATCATAACTTGTCCAACTACACTTATAATTTCTAAAATAACTATGGGATATATATGCCATGTTTTAAAAATAGGCTTTATACTAAGCTTTTTAATTCTCGCAACTAAAAAAGCTAGCAAGATAGTTTCTAACATTCTTCTCCTACTTTCCAATGTACATTTAACTTAAATTTCTATTTTATCCTTTACATTTTATCACTTTATGTTTTTTTTTCTACAATTGTATATATAAAATTCTTAATACCTTGCAATATTTACTATTTATAATTTTATTCTAATAAAAAAGACAACTATATTGTATATAATTGTCTTTCTGCGAAATTTAGTCTATAATTCTTTTCTAATAAATGTATTTTTTTCTACCTTAAATGGAACTTTTACCTTGCATATCATTCCTGGATGCGGACATCCTTCTACTTTTTCTCCATCTTCATTATATAATTCACTTACAATAAATTCTTTTCCCATTTCTGTAGGGGATAAAACTTCAACCTTATCACCTAGTACGAATTTATTTCTTTGCCTACATGTAGCTATTCCTGTTTCTTCATCATAATCTAAAACAATTGCTACCACATCATAATCTCTAACATGGAAATTTGTATTATATATTAACCCCTCACTCTTTGGTTCATTAAAGAAGAATCCTGTATAATATTCTCTATGACTTACTTTGTATAACTCTTCTTTAATTTCTTTTGGAAGCTTATATTCTTCTGGATTTTCATAATATAAATCTATAGCCTTTCTATATGCATTTACAACTAAAGCCACATAATACTCACTTTTATTTCTTCCTTCTATTTTAAGAGATGAAATTCCAGCATTCATTAATTTAGGAATATGATCTATCATACACAAATCCTTTGAGTTCATTATATATGTTCCCTTAGAATCTTCTTCTATAGGAAAGTACTCATTAGGTCTCTTTTCTTCTACTAATGAATATTTCCATCTACAAGATTGTGCACAAGATCCTCTATTAGAATCTCTTCCAGTCATATAACTTGAAAGTAGACATCTTCCAGAATAAGATATACACATAGCTCCGTGAACAAACACTTCTAATTCTAATTCTTCAGATATATTTTCTCTTATATCCTCTATTTCCTTTAAGGAACATTCTCTTGCTAGTACAACACGTTCTGCTCCAAGTGTTTCCCACATGTTACAAGCTTCATAATTTATTGTATTAGCTTGTGTACTTATATGTATAGGAAGATTTGTATGCTTTTTAACTACTGATAAAACACCTAAATCAGATACTAAAACTGCATCAATTCCTATTTCTTCAAGGGTTTTTAAATAAGGAATCATCTCTTTTATTTCTTCATTTCTAGGCATTACATTAATTGTACAATACATCTTTTTCCCTAATTCATGAGCTATTTTAACTCCTTCTCTCATATCATCAAAAGAAAAATTTTGTGCTGCTGCTCTTAAAGAAAATGCCTTACCTCCAAAGTAAACAGCATCTGCTCCATATTGAAATGCTATCTTTAACTTTTCTAAACTTCCTGCTGGTGCAAGTAGTTCAGTTTTTTTATATTTCATAATCATGTTTACCACCTTACATCTAATATCGCTATATATGACCTTATCAAAATTATTATTTTTTATCAATATAAAATTAATTATACTAGTATTTTTTTCTTTATATGCTGAAGGGTTTTATCTTCTCCATCTTCAGCTAACATTTTTAATAGCTCTTCTAATAACCTTCTGCTTTCAGGATGAATTATATAATTATCTTTTCTTTCTTCATAATATTCTAATGAACTACTATCATTATATTTTTCCTTTAAGTAATTTTTAGATGCACACATTCTATCTACAAACATTTCCACTACATACTTTGTGGGCATCCTCATTCCCATTAATCCATCTTCTTCTCTTATTCCATAGTCTATCCAATATTCGAAATGATGTTTATTTCTTCCTTTATGATGAAGCCATGCCGGTGAACATCCTTCTTTTACCTTTTGAATACCATTAGGACTTACATATCCCTTATAATATTTTATACCTGCTGAAAACTCTATCCAAGAATATTTTGACAAATCATGCAATACCCCTTGTTTATACAAACCTAGTTTAAAGCAATATTTCATTACCAATAACTTATGTGATGTTATTGTTTTAAAATGATTTATACAATTCATCTCCGTCCCCCCTAACAATAAAAATATATCATTATTAAACAAAAAAAGAAAACTCTTAATAAGGTAAGAGCTTTCTTGAAAAATTATTCAAAATAACATACTATTGGATCCCCAACCTTTATACTATTATATATTTCACTTGCCACATTATAAGGTAGGTTTATGCATCCATGAGATCCATTATTTTTATATATACTTCCTCCAAAACTATTTCTCCAGGTTGCATCATGAAGACCTATACCACCATTAAATGGCATCCAGTATGTTACTGGTGATGCATAGCCTGGCCCTCTTAAAACTCTATCTCTTTCTTTAGACTTTAACTTATATACTCCTTGAGGAGTTGCCCATCCCTTACTCACATTCCCTGTTACAATATCCCCTTCAGTCACTAAAACTCCCTCATTATAACACCATATATGCTGTTTTGTTAAATTAATCTCTACATAAGTATTTCCAATATCGGAACTTGTTCCATTTATTGTACTTTGAGCAATATTGTATTCCTTTGTAACAGTTTGTCCATTTTTTATTGCAGTAACTACTTCATCTACGTATCTCGTATTATTAATTTTCCTACCATAATCTCCCCCAGAAACATTAACTATATTTCCCGAAGATGCCTTAAAGCTTCTAGTTTTACCTACTGTATTATAACTAGAAGTTAAATTATTTATATAGGATGCTATTTTAGTCTTGTCTAAGCCAACATTATAATTTTCATCTAATGTTATCCACTGGCTTATTATTTCTCCGTCTATATATTTGCTTTTATCTAAAATCTTTAATGTTATTTTTGAAGATACATACTTATCCATTGTATTTTTAGCATTTGTTACCTCTTTAGACTTAGAATTGTAATTAGGATTTGTATAGCAACCTGCTTTCTCTAAATCTATTTCTTTTTTATGATTATTTATAGTATCACTTATACTTTTTAAAAGGACTTCTTTATTTATATACTTCCCGTTATCTTCTGGAATAATATCATACTTATAATTACTATATACTAAATTAGGATTTTTAGGTTTTATCATATTTTCTTCGTTAAGGCATTTTAATTCATTTATCTTTTTTTCTAATAATTCTTCATCATATTTCAATAATTTTTCTACTTTATATTCCTCTTTAGAAAATAAAGACCTTATCCACCCTAATGGATTTTGTTTACCTTTTATATCTTCAATTTTTTCTTCATTTATATCAAAATATAGACCAATATCTTTCCCACTTATTGTTTCCTCAATTCCGCCTCTTTCCTTAATTGTTAATAAATAATTTTCACCATCTAATGAAAGTTCTCCTTTTACTTCATTTACAGTTTTTCCAGAGATACTAATACTATTAATAGAAGCTCCAAAATAAAATCTATCTTTAAAATAGATTGCAAAAGCTAAGTATACTATTACAGCAACACCTATTATTGTAAATACAACCAACTTACTTTTATTCTTCCTATTTTTCTTACCATGCCCCTCCATGTACAAGACTCCTTAAATTATTATATAAATATCCTATAAAAACATTTATTTTATGCTACTTTATACTATGTTTTATTATTAACATTTAAAACATTTTTGCTTATTTTTTCATATTAAACTAAGTACATATTGGTATAATTCTTTGGATAACCTATATCTATATAAATTAATAAGGTGGTTATGCGTATGAAAAAGATATTAGTAGGTATTTTAAGCTTTTTATTAATATTTTCTAATGTATATGTAATTCCTAAAGCTAATGAATCTAATAACTATGAAAGAACTATGAAACAAGATATACTAACGCTTATGATTGCATACCCAGAGTCTGTACAAGGAGTTGTTAAAGAGAATGATAAGGTATATTGCGTTATGGCTTCTGGGAAAAAAATCTTATATGATGACAAAAGAGAAAAAACACATGATGAAAAGTTAGCAAATGCTGATTTGCAAGATACCTTAGAACAAGTCTATCCCTTAAACATAATAGACAATATTATGGAGAAAAACTTTGAACCCGGAAGAATAAGAAATTATGAATTATTGAATGAAGTATATGGCTCTTCAAAAAGTGCTATAGAAAAGAACTTAAAGCCCTTAAAATATGGGTATACCAACTATCAATTCAATTCTAAGAATAATGCAAATTTTTCTTTAGAACAGGCTTTGAAAGAAGTTATGCCATTAGCACAAAGTAGAAATGATATTGGAGCAATATTATATCCTGCTAGTGGTACTTATAATTATAGAATAATATCTGGAACTGGTAGATTAAGCGCTCACTCTTATGGAATAGCAATAGATTTAAAAAGCGATCCTAGGGATTACTGGAAATGGTCCACACCTGAAAAAGGTAGATCCAGATTATTAGAGTATCCAAAGGAGCTTATTGAAGCATTTGAAAATAATAATTTTGTGTGGGGAGGTAAATGGGGCCACTTTGACATCTTACATTTTGAATATAGACCTGAAATAATAATAAAAGCTAAATATTTTAGTAATAATGATTTAGAGAAGCCATGGTTTCATGGTGTTCCTTCTGATGATGAACATATAAAGAAATGTATTGAACTAATAGATAGTACACTTAAAGAGGAGGAATATTCATGAAACATTTTGTAGCAAAACTTATTACTTTTATATTACTATGCTCAACAATAGTCACATACTTTCCAAAAACTATTTGTGCAGATACAGAATTAACAAAAGATGAAATGAAAAAATATGTAGAAAATATATTTTTAATAAAAAGTAAATCTGTATTAACTGAAGATTTAGATTCTATACATTCACTTTATGATACCAATACTAAAAATGGACAATGGGCATATGAATATGAAGAAAGAAAAGTAAAATATATTAATAATTGGGCTCAAAAACAAGGCATAAAATTAACGAGTATTACACCTAAAATAGTATTTAGAAAAGCAAATGTTGGAGAAAAGGTATGCTCCTTCTATATACTATGTAATACTGAATATAATTATATATATCCTGATGAACCTCTTAAGGTAAATAGCTGTAAAATTGGAACATATCATTCCTTCCAACTTACTAAAAAGGATGGTGAATGGATAATTACAAAGGAATGGTATACAGACCCCTTTGCAGATTCGCTACAATTAGAAAATATAAAAGTTGATTCAATCAAGGAATATATAAATTCTCAGCCAGCTAGAGACTTTTCTAATTTAGATCAGAGAAGAGTATCAGCGGTAGAATATGCAAAAAAATACTGTGGCGCAGCTTCTACAGAAGATACAAAATTTAAATATAATAAAAATTATAGAGACTTTAATCCTGAAGGCGGGGACTGTGCTAACTTTGCTTCCCAAATACTTTATGAGGGTGGAAAATTCAAGAAAAATGGCGCTTGGAATTATGATAAAGGAAGTCCTAGTGCTTCTTGGGTTAATGCAGATAAGTTCACCTCTTATTGGCTTTATAGCGGAAGGGCTTCTTTGATTTCTAAAGGAAGCTATGAAAAAGTCTATAAAGACTCCTATAAACTTCTTCCTGGTGATTTTGTAGCTTATGAAAAGAAAGGAGATATTACACATATTTCTGTTGTAAGCGGTGCAGATTCTAAAGGTTATGCTTTAGTAACATGTCACAATACAGATAGATGTGATGTTCCTTGGGACTTAGGGTGGAGTGATAAAAAAATGAAATTTTGGCTAATTAGAGTACATTTTTAAAATGAGCTGTATCAGTTTTTGATACAGCTCATTTTTTTCCAACCTTATTATTTTACTTATTTCTTTATAAAAATATCCCATAAGTCTTAATTGTTCAAAATTTTCTTTTCTTCTATAGACTTCAATAAAGAACTTATACATTATCTTGTCTATATTCAGAAGGGCTTTTCCCAACATACTTTTTAAATTTCTTTGAAAAATGTTTTTCATTAGAGTATCCAACTAATAAACTTACTTCATAAACTTTTATATTGCTGTCTAATAAATAGTTCTTAGCCTTATCAATTCTAACTTTATGTACGAAATCCAAAAAGTTAACCCCAGTTTCTTGTTTAAATAACTTACTTAAATAAACGGGTGTTATAAAGATTTCATCTGCCACCTTAGCTAAAGATAATTCAGTATCACTATAATTTTTATCTATATATAAAATTACTGATTTAATTAATTCATTATCAGTATGGAAACTTGTCTGCCTTTTGATTTCTTTTAAAAATCCATTAACTTCACACTTTATTTTATCTATAGTATTACACTTCAATATTCTCTCATATACTATTATCTTATTATAGTATTTTGACTTTATACTACTATTTCCAAGACACTTCTTACATATAGTTCCTAATAATCTATTTGTAGCCTCTTGTATATGAATTTTACTTAAAGCTCCATTATTTATAAGAGAGGAATAAAATCTATCTACATTCTTATAAATTCCTTCCTCATCATTTGCTTTAAATGAATCTATTATATCCTTAGTTTCATCTACAGGATAGAAATCTAATTCAGCCAAATAAGTTCTTACGTTTTTTGTACTTATTATTTGTCCATCTCCATAAATCATTTTAAATTCCAAAACTGATTTTGCTGATTTATATGATTTGGATAGTTCGCTTAATGAATTAAATATTTTTCCTACAGCCATAGTTACTGAAGTATCAAAGTATATCTTAATCTTATCTTTTATCAATTTACAATCATTTAGTATTTCATCATAGGTTATTCCATCTTCAATACACACAACTAACAAAAGAACATTCTTATCTTTTACTACTTCATAATGCTTATAGCTTGAAAACTGTCTATATATATAATCCTTTAAGGTATCTAATGTTTCATTTAGTTTATTCTTTTCAAACTCATCATCAATATCTATAATGGTAGTTACTATTGGGGATTTTATAATATTAATTGTATACAATTTTATAATCTCCATTATTCCATTGAAATCATCAATGTTTCCATGAAGCATTTCTCTTAAAATACTTTCCTTAACTATAGGTATATTCTTTCTAAATACACTTATATTATCTTCATTATTTTTATCCTCTAAATCTTTTTTCACTATTAATACTTCTTTAATAATATTAAGACTATTACATGGATTAAATAAAAAATATAATTTCTTGCCATTATATCTTTGGTTTATAAGCTGAATATTTTCATATGAGCTTACAATGATAAATTCTGAATTTATAGAACCATCACCTGTTTTATTTAATACTCCTAAAATTTCTTCATAAGCATTATTATTTAATATAATAATGTCAGGATTATGAAATTTTATAGCTTCATATGCATCTTTAGTCACTACTTTATCACATACACTTAGATCATACTTTTCCCAATCTAAATGTATATAGTTATCCTCTTGTCTTTTAAAGCGTTCATCTACTATAAGTACTCTATACATTTTTATCCCCTCTATCTTAAGTACAAACCATCAATTACTAAATATTGATTTTACTTCTTATTATACCTTACTTTTAGGTAATATCATATATTCTTCATTAAAAATGAATACCTTTTTGTATAATTTTGAGCACTTTAACAAATCATGTATTCATTATATAATTTAAATACAGTTAAGAGTTGATTACACCCTATTATATTATCAACTCTACATACTTAATATTTGTGCCGAAATAGTTTATAACTAAATATAGGTTTATATGCAGTTATAAGTACCCCCAAAATAGGTAGGCTCCCCATTATTCCTACCTATTTTTTTGTTTCCTAAAATTAAAAAATCATATTGTAATAACGATTCATATCTCTCTCTAATTTTAATAAATCTAAATTTCTACCAACTCTTATATATTCTTTTCCATCTATAAACAATAAGAATACAGGTATAGAAAATATCCCATAGAATGCAGCTATATCTAAATGTTCTTCTCCATTTATTTCACAAGATTTTATATTAGGATATTTTTTTAATATATGTTCTATTTTAACTTTTATTACTTTGCAAGCTCCACATGAATCTCCAGAAAAATAAATAACCATCATTCTATTAGAATTAATTGACTTTTTTATCTCATCTGCTGAATTAAATTTATCCAAAGTAAACACCCCTATTTAATTTTAATTTTATCTTTAAGTTTTATTATTGCCTCATCCATTCTTTTTATTTTTGTTTCTTCTTTCTTTGCAGATGTTATCCACTGAATGTATTTCCTCTTATTAGAGTAAGATAAACTTTCATAAAATTCTTTTGCCTCTATATTATTATCTAATAAATTAGAAAACTCCTTAGGAACTTCCACTACTCTCTCTTCTTCATCCTTCTTAATTTCCACCTCTATGATATCACCATAAGTTTTTTCTATCTTATTCCTTATTTCTTTGGTTATACCAATGATATAACACGGTAGCCCCATCTTCACTATTGAGCCACTATATTCTTCACCATTAAATTTTGCTTTAACCTTCACTCTTTTACAACCAAACTCTTTTTCTACATCTATTGGAACTTCTATATATGTTGCATCTTTTCCTTCATGTTTTTTTATTTCAGCATTAAACTTATATATCTTCATAATTTTCTCCTTAGCTTTTAATAATGATATTATATCACTTAAATTTCTTTATTATCATAAGTTATTTATATATTAATTTTTTAAGGAGTATTAATATTGGACAATTTAAATTTGTCTATAAATTCAATTTTTAAATCTTATAATCCTACTAAACCTAATGCTTTTGCTAATTTAGAAGGAGGTGTTTTAGCTCCAAATATACGAGGTAAGATTTTCTTATTTCAAGTAGAAAATGGAGTCTATATTCAAGCTTATATTACAGGTATACCTATGAAAAATTCTGAAGGAAAGGAAGTAAGATTTCATGGATTTCATATTCATGAAAAGGGTGATTGTTGCCTTGGTACAGCTGATAATCCTTTCCCTTGCACAGGTAGCCATGATAACCCAACTAACTCTCCTCATCCTTTCCATGCAGGAGATCTTCCCCCTATATTATCATCTAATGGAGTAGGTATCTTATCTGTTTATACAACTTATTTTTCAGTTAATGATGTCCTTGGAAAATCTTTTATATTACATGAAAATCCAGATGACCTAAAAAGTCAACCTGCAGGTAATTCTGGCAAAAAGTTAGCATGTGGAGTAATTAAATCATACAAATAAGGGATATGCCATTTAGGCATATCCTCTATTTTATCTTCACCCTAATGAATTTTTTCTTTCCTATTTTAATTACATCGTTATTAATTAACTTAAAATCTATATCATTTAATTTCTCTTGATTCACTCTTACTCCACCTTGTGCAATAAGTCGTTTAAATTCACTTTTGCTAGATATAATATTATTCTGCACTAATATAGGAATCAAATTCGTTAATATATTACTTTCTGATTCTATCTCAGGTATATTATCTGGTATATCCTTTTTGCTAAATGCTAAATCATAAAACTCAATAGCCTCTTTAACCTCTAACTCTGAATGATATAAGCCTGTTATTATCTTAGCTAATTCAAATTTTATATCTCTTGGATTTTTACCTCTATCTAAATCTTTCTTTATTCTATCTATTTCATCTGGATGAACATCAGTTGCTAGCTCAAAGTACTTTATAATTAATCCATCTGGAATTTCCATAACTTTTTTAAACATTATATTAGCAGGTTCATTCACTCCAATGTAATTTCCCAAACTTTTACTCATTTTTTCAATTCCATCTAATCCTTCTAATATAGGCATAAACATAGCAATCTGTGACTCTTGACCCATATATTTTTGTAATGTTCTTCCCATTAAAATATTAAATGTTTGATCAGTTCCTCCTAACTCTATATCAGCTTTTAATTCTACTGAATCATATGCTTGCATTAAAGGGTAAAAAAACTCATGAACACCTATAGGAATATTATTTTTGTATCTATTTTGAAAATCATCTCTCTCTAACATACGTGCAACTGTTATTGTAGATGCTAGTTCAATAACTTTATCAAAAGTTATTTTACCTAACCATTTACTATTAAATCTCACTTCGGTTTTATCTACATCTAAAACCTTAAAAATCTGTTCCTTATAAGTTTGTGCATTTCTTTGAACTTCCTCTTCTGATAAAGCTTTTCTTCCCTTAGCTTTTCCTGTTGGATCTCCAATCTTTCCAGTAAAGTCACCAATTACAATTACAGCCTTATGCCCTAAATCTTGCATTTGTTTTATCTTTCTAAGAACAACTGCATGACCTAAGTGTATATCTGGTGCACTAGGATCTAATCCTAATTTTATAGTTAATGATTCATTATTCTTACTAGCTCTAACTAATTTATTCATAAGCTCTTCCTCATTAACTATCTTGTCTACTCCCTTCTTTATAATCTTCATTTGCTCCTCAACTGTTTTAACCATTTTAAACTCTCCTTATATTAAAATTTTAATATAAGCAAAATCTATAAGACTTTGAAATGCTCTTTAAAGATAATTTTCAAATAAGATAATAAATTAAATGAAAATAAAAAATCCCTCGTCCTTTATATCAAAAGGACGAGAGATTAAATCTTCGCGTTACCACCTTAAGTTTATAGACAACTTACATTGCCTACCTCTTCAAGTACTCCATATAATTGGTAATACTCTAGCACTATAACGTGTGCAGGGATCCGTCAACAGCCTACTAAATTAAATATCATTCGGTGTGAAGCTCAAAGATGTATTCATAATTAGTTTTTCTTGCACCTCTCATCATCCGGTTACTTTCTGTTAGATTTCCTAATTACTACTTCTTCTTATCTTAGCTTTTCATATCTTATACTCCGAAATACATATAAAATGTAAATCTTCGTTATGCAAATATTAAGTTAAAGATATTGTATTCCTCATTGAACTTTTTGTCAATTACTAGAATTTAATTAATTCTATTTTGAGTTTCAGCATCAAAGAAATGAATGGCTTCTGAATCTAACCCAAATACATGCTTTTCTCCAACTTCATATTTATAATGGCCTGGTACTGTTATCACTAAATCTTTTCCGCTATTAAGTTTTACAAATAAAGTTTTTTCTTTACCAAGGACTTCGATAACATCTATTATACCTTCAAACTGTTCATCACATTCTCCACTTAAGAATCTTTCAGAACGAATTCCAAGGAATACCTCTTTTCCTTCATAAGCTTTTAAGGCTTTTCCATCTACTTCATTTGGTGTAATTTTTATTATATTGTCTTCAGAAACAAATTGTCCTTTTACCATTTTTCCTTTTACCATGTTGATAGTAGGTGATCCTATAAATTTTGCAACAAACATATTTTGAGGTTTTTCATAGAATTCAGTTGGCTTACCTACTTGTTGTATTTTACCATCATTCATAAGAACTATTTTTGTTGCCATTGTCATAGCTTCTACTTGATCATGAGTAACATAGATAGTTGTTGTTTCCATTTGCTTATGAATTCTAACAAGCTCTACTCTCATATGTTCTCTTAGCTTTGCATCTAGGTTAGAAAGTGGTTCATCCATTAAGAATACCTTTGGCTTTCTAACAATAGCTCTACCTAAAGCAACACGCTGTCTTTGTCCACCAGATATATCAGATGGCTTGCAGTGTAAATACTCTTCAATTTGTAGTAATCTTGCTGCTTCTGTTACACGATCATTTATAATATTTTTTCTTTCTTTTCTCATACTTAAAGAGAATGCCATATTATCATAAACAGTCATATGTGGGTAAAGGGCATAACTTTGGAATACCATTGCAATATCTCTATCCTTCGAAGCTACCTTATTTACTCTTTTATCATCAAATACTAGATCTCCCTCTGTAACAGAGTTTAATCCAGCTATCATACGTAGTAATGTAGTTTTACCACAACCTGACGGTCCAAGTATTACACAAAAATCTTTATCTTCAATTTCTAAATTTATATTTCTTAATGTAAAATCTTCTCTACTTTCATACTTTTTCCCAATATTATTTAATGTTACCTTCATTGTTCACCTCTCCTATCCTTTTGTTGCACCATTTGAAAGACCTGCTACCAATTGTTTTTGAAGTACTAAGAATAATATTACAATTGGAATTGCTGTAAGTAACCCTCCAGCTGCAAATGCTGGTTCATTCATATTTCTAACATCATTAACTAGAGTAAATAACCCTGCTGCTAATGTATAATCTGCTGGTGTTGTTAATAATACCTTAGGTAATAAGAAGTCCATGAATGGTCCAATAAATGACCATAAAGCTGTTATTGCAAGCATAGGTTTTGCTATTGGCATAATTATAAGTCTATATATTTGCATTCCTGAACATCCATCAATCTTTGCCGCATCATCAAGCTCTGTTGAAATAGAATCCAAATATCCTTTTAAAATAAAGGTATTACTTGCAATTCCACCACCTGTATATATTAAAACTAACATCATTTGACGCGTAAATACAGGAGTAATATCAGAAATTATAGAGTACATTGTAAAATATGCTGTTATACCTACAAATGTTGGTATTGTTTGAACAAGCATTATTACCATAAGAGAAACTTTTTTACCTTTAAATCTATATCTTGAATATGCATATCCTGTAAATGAAATTACTACAACTGTTAATATTGCAGTGGCTATTCCTATAAAAAGTGTATTCCCCATCCACTTTAAATATAAAGTATTATTAAATAAATAATCAAAGTGCTTTAAGCTAAATTCAAATCCATCATTTAGTATTAAATATTTTCCTTGTTTGCCATTAAAGGATGAAATAATTATTTGTGCTATTGGCCATAGAACTATACATGCCCATGTAATTAATATTGCATAAGTTATTCCTAATCCTAATTTCCCTAAAGGAGTAAGAGGCGGTCTATCTGACAAATATAAATCATTCTTTTTCTTTTTAAATATCTTCATAATTACTTCTCCTTTCTAAATGCATCGGTGTTTCTATATCCTATATAAGCTATAACCATCAATGCAATTGAAATTATTACAGTAATTGCTGCACCTAATGCTTGATATTGGTTTTCTATAGTAAGCTTATATATATAAGATATTAAGATATTAAGATATCTGTTTCACCAGCCAAGTTTCCGTAAACTACTGGATTAAACGGTCCACCACTATTAAATAGGTATATATTAGAGAAGTTATTAAAATTAAATGTATATTGTCCAACTAAAAGTGGAGCTGTTTGGAATAAAACTAATGGAATTGTTATCTTTATTAATTTCTTAAATGCAGAGGCTCCATCGATATCAGCTGCTTCATATAAATCTTTATTTATAGATTGAAGCACTCCAGTTGCAAGTAAGAAAATATATGAACTTCCAAGCCAACCTTGTATACAAATAAGAACTACCTTTGATACAAATGGATCATTCTTAATTTGTAACCCCTCTCCAAAGACACCTCTTAACATTTCAGTTAAAACTCCATTTGGAGAAGATAATATACTAAAGAATAATATAGTAATAAATGCTGGCACAGCCCATGGTAATAAATATACTGACCTAAAGAAGGTCTTACCTTTTATTCTTTCATTATTTAAAAGTAATGCTAATGCAAAACCAATAAATATAGCAAGAGTAGTTGCGCCTAATGTCCATATAATTGTCCATCCAAGAATCTTCCAGAATATTGATCCTGCCATTCCTTCACCAAGAGCAATCATCTTGTAATTACTAATTATATCCCAACTAAATTTTGCTTGATGTTCTGGATCCATACCGGTTATTGAAAGCAAAATTGTTGTTACTATTGGTATAAATACTATGAAAATAATTATAACTAATGCAGGCATTGATACTAGATAAGGTAGTCCATCTTCTGAAAGACTTTGTCTAGTTTCACACCATGATCTTACTCTAGCACCTTTAATTTCTTCCTTTTCAACCTTATTTACATCCTTGAAGGAAAGAACTAACAGAACCAAAGCAATAACTAAGAATGCAATTGCAACTATCCCCTCCACCATAAAGATAATGGATCTATCAAGTTTTCCTGCACCTTTAGCAAGTGTTATCAGTCCTGCTATACCCTCACCCTTATAATTACCAAATCCAAGTGAGTAAGGAATTGCAATTAAATATATATATATTGTTGCTAAGAACATTATTATCGATTTTATATATTGTTTATTAATTAATTGTCCAAGTCCTGGTATTAAAACAGTAAGATAAGAAACTATTGGTATAGTTTTATCAACTTCTACAGGAACTGTTCTTCTAATATCTGCAACATTTATATTTACAGTATTAATTTTTTGCTTAAGAGTCTTACTTAACTCATGCTTCTTATTTTTAACAATTTCATTGTAGTAAGTTTTTTTAGACTCAAAAGATTTAACTAAAATTCTATCTTTTTTACTTCTCTTTAATCTTCTAATAGCCTCACCTTCAGCTTTTTCTGAAATTAGGCCTTCACTATGTCTAGATTTAACTATTTTAATATCTTCTTTTAAAATTCTATTTTCTTTTTCTTTAAATTTATTAAATTCCTCTTGGAACTTCTTATTATCATCATCTGATAGTTCTGATAAAGCCTTTTGTGCCTTATCTAGTTCTTTTTTGCTATCTTTAGCAAATTCAATTACTGGTGGTATTTGTATTATTTCCACCTTGCTTTGTTCATAAATCAGCTCAGCATCGTATGTTAGATTAATGTATTTTTCATAAAATCCCAACTTTTCTTTTGCTTTGAAATGTCTTATTTCAAGTCCATTTACTTTTTTATTGCTTGTACCATTAGTTAATTGATAGGATTTTACTTTTTCATCAAGCTCCTTTAAAAATAACTTTTCCCTATTTTTAAATTCAGCAAGTGCTTTATTATATTGATGATCTTTTTTATTTTTTTTTAATTCTTTTAATTTATTTTTTAATTCTACCTTTTCTGATTCATTTGCATTTTTAATCTTTTCTTGAAGATCAGCTACTTCATATAAATAAAGATTCTTTCTTTTATATTCATAATCTAAATTATCATATACAAATTTGTTGAACCTATTCAAATTTCTCTTCCCCCTTTATGCTTACTGCGTTTTTGTGTAGTATGTATAATCTTTTGTTTATATCTTTCCATAAATAAATTAGTACACATAGTAATCCTATATGGCAAATTACACTTATTATAAAAAATATTGAAAAGTATGTTTCTCCAAGAGTTGTAAAGAAAAATAATCCTATAGTTAATACCATCCATATAGCTACGAACAGCTTATTAACTCCTGTTTTTACAAGAGAGAAATAACTATTTAAACTTAGTGCTATGGGGGTTATTATTCTTATAAAGAAAACAGATAAACATGATGTCAAATATATTGAATACATTTCATTTGTCGTCTGACTTCTATCTATATTTAGCTTTGGATTTTGCAGCCATGCTTCAAATAAACCTGTATCTTTTGCTTTAATAAAACTCTCAATGGAATTCATCATAATAATCACTGCACACAATCCTACTATTAAATAAAATGTCTTTTTACTCATCTTAACTGTCGCTTTCATCTGCTCCCTCCTTAATTGTTAGAAAAGGAGAACCAGTCTCCTTTTCTATTTACTAGTTACTATTTATTTCATAGTTCCCATCATAGCATCTAATGAAGCCTTAACTTGTTTGTAAGCTTCTTCTGCATTAGCTGGCTTTTGAGCTGACCAAGATAATAATGCATTTTGCCATGAGTCCCAAACCTTACCATATTCTAAGAATAATGGTCTATTGATAGATGCTTCATATGAAGCATAAGTTGCTTCTATAACCTTTTCATTCATTCCACCAATTCCATCATAAGCTGATGGCTCAACATTTTCTAAGATCTTACCAGTAGAGTTAAATAAATCTTTAGCATATTCTGGGTTAACAATTTCTTTAATAAAGTCTTCAGCTAGAGCCATTTGAGCTTCGTTTTCTTCACATCTAGCATTTATTCCAAGACCCCATCCACCTTTCCAGTGGCTAAGTGCCTTACCATTTACAGTAATTTGAGAAAGTGGTAATACTTCTAGATTATCTGCTCCAACCTTATCAGATAATCCTGTAGTTGCCCAAGGACCATCTATTCTGATAGCTGCTCCACCATCAGCTGAGAATTGAGCATCTAAGTAACCAGAAGCTGCATCTTTATCCCAAAGGTCTGTTTTATTATCATAATTAGGCTTCCAGTAATTGTATAGAGATTCAAATAACTTTTGTTGGTCTGCAGTTAAGTCCTTCCATTCCTTAGTAGCATCTGTAGTTAATTTATCTCCATTCTTTGATAATAATTCAAATGATGCTGAATTTGTAAATCCTACTCCATACCAAGCATCATGAACTGGAACTACCATCTTACCAAATGCTAAATCATTAAATTCTATATTCTTAGTTAAATCTATTCCTGCTTTTTCTGCATTTCCCTTATTTACATAAGCCACTAATGTTTCTATATTATAAGGGAAAGCTAAATATTCATCACCTATTTTAAGATTTCCACCTAAACCTGCGTCATAATCTTTAAATCCTCCAACTTCTTCAGCCATAGCCTTAGCATCCATTGGAGCTAAAACGTTTTTATTAGCTAGGTCATAAAGTCTATCAGCTGATAATGCAAAAACATCAGCTACATCTTTATTAGTTACATCAGTCTTATCTATAACATCTAAATGATCGAATGCACCTACTGTAATAAAATTAATAGTAGCATTTGGATGTTCTTTCATTACTCTTTCTTTAACTTGTTCATAATAAGGAAGCCATGCTTCTTCTACTTGAACTGAAATAGTAGCTGCTTCATCTTTCTTAGAATCATCTCCAGATCCACCACATGCAGTAAGGCTAAATGCCATACAACCTAGTAATAAAGCTGATATAAGTTTCTTTTTCTTCATAATTAATCTCCTCCATCCCTTTTTTAAGTTATATAACTTTTAATAACTTACCTCTTTAATTTAAATTCTCCAAATATCTTTTGCATATTCTCTTATAGTTCTATCTGAACTAAAAAATCCAGCATTGGCAGTATTTATGAAACATTTTCTAGCAAAGCTTATTTCATCTTTAAACTCTTTATTCAACTTCATTCTAGCCTCAAAATATCTATTAAAATCTTGAAGTATGAAGTAGTGATCAGGCTTGTGCCAGCTTGTTCCTTCTAATAATGAATTGTATAATTCAAAGAAGCTTCCCTCTATAGCTCCTTCTTCGTCTTCCATTCCATCATCAAAAGTTCCATCCACTAAAGAATCAATAACCTTCTTAATGTGTTCATCATTTTCATAGATTTCTTTTGGGTCGTAACTATCTTTTATTGCCAAGATTTCTTCTTCTCTTGCACCAAATATATAGTTATTTTCCTCTCCTGCTTCTCTAACAATTTCAATATTGGCTCCATCATAAGTACCTAAAGTAACAGCTCCATTTAACATGAATTTCATGTTACCAGTACCTGAGGCTTCTGTACCTGCAGTTGATATTTGTTCTGAAACATTTGCACCTGGTATTAACTTTTCTGCATAAGACACATTATAGTTTTGAACAAAAACAACTTTTAATCTATCATTTGTTTCCGGATCATTATTTACAAGGTTAGATATTTCATTTATTAGCTTAATAATAGCTTTTGCCCTTGCATACCCTGGAGCTGCCTTTGCACCAAATATAAATGCTGTTGGTGTAAAATCTTTTATTTCTCCAGCCTTTAACCTATAATAAATATCTAAAATTGATAGTGCATTCATAAACTGTCTCTTATATTCATGTAATCTCTTTATTTGAATATCAAATATGAAATGCTCTTCTAATCTAATACCTTCATGTTTCTCTATATACTCAATAAGTTGACGTTTTTTCTTCTTCTTTATTTCGATGTATTCTTTAATTACACCATCATCATTAGCATATCTTTCTATATTTTTTAACTTATCCAAGTCTTTCAAAAAACTATCGTCTCCTACAAGTCTTGTTAATAGTTCAGTTAACTCTGGATTACAACATGCTAACCATCTTCTTTGAGTAATACCATTAGTTTTATTTTGGAACTTATCTGGATATAGTTCATACCATTCTTTTAAAGTATCCTTTTTTAATATTTCACTGTGTATTTCTGCTACTCCATTAACATACTTTCCTATATAAGTAGCCATTCTAGCCATATGAACTTGTCCGTCTGATATAATTTCATATTTTGCTATATCTTTTTTCTTAACCTTTAGCTTTTTAAGCTCTTTTACTAACCTCTTATTGATTTCTTCAATTACTGTGAAAACTTCTGGTGTATATTTTTGTACTAATTCAATATTCCATTTCTCTAAAGCTTCAGCCATTACTGTATGGTTTGTATAATTAAATATTTCCTTAGCCATTTTAAAAGCTTCATCAAAACTAACATTATTTTCAGTAGTCATAACTCTTATAAACTCAGGTATAGCAACTACTGGATGTGTATCATTTAATTGAATAGAATTTAGTTCTACCAATTTTGAAAAATCAGTGCCATACTCTTCTTTATACTTCTTTAATAAATCTTGAATTGATGCACTAGTAAAGAAATATTGTTGTCTATAACGTAATACCTTTCCTGCTTCTGTATTATCATTTGGATATAATCCTGCTGATATATTTTCAGCTTCTGTCTTTTCTTTTATAGCCTCATCATATTCACAATTATTAAATAGTTCAAAATCGAATTCGTTTACAGCTTCACTTTGCCAAAGTCTTAATGTACCTATATTTTCTGTTCCATATCCTATAATAGGCATATCATATGGCACAGCTACAACTTCCATATCATCAAATTTAACTTTAACACTGTCCTCAAATCTTCTTAAACTCCATTCGTCACCAAAAGCAGTCCAATTGTCTGCATATTCTTTTTGGAAACCATCCTCTATAGCTTGTTTAAACAAACCAAATTTATACCTAATTCCATATCCATTTAAAGGTATATCACAAGTTGCTGCACTGTCTAAGAAACATGCTGCTAATCTTCCAAGTCCACCATTTCCTAATGCCATATCTTCAATCTCTTCAAACTGATTTATATCAAACCCAATTTCATTTAATGCATCTTTAACTTCATCAAAAATTCCAATGCATATTAAGTTATTTTGGACTGCTCTCCCCATTAAAAATTCTGCTGATAAATAGTAAGCATGTCTGTTTTTATAAAAGTTTTTATTTGCTTCATTCCATCTATCTGCTATTTGAGAAATTACCACTTGTGCTACAACGTTATGCATTTCATGAATAGAAGCATCTTTAGCTTCTTTCCCATAATCTCTCATAAGATTATTCTTTATTTTATCTACTAATGTATTTACTTGCATCTAAACTTACTCCTTTATTAAATTCTTCTATATAGCTTGTTTAGTTCTTTTAACTTCTCTGCCAGTTCATCAGTAAGGTCGTTTTTGCTCATTCTCCATCTCCAGTTAGTACCTAATGTTGATGGAATATTTATTCTTGCTTCTTTCCCTAGATTTAAAAGGTCTTGCATTTGTAATATAGCTATATTGGCTACACTTGATATTGCAAGCTTTATAAATTTCCAGTTATCATTCTCATCTTTCATTCCTGTATAACTTTTACAAAACTCTTTTTCCTCTTTACTAAGGGAATTAAACCACCCTTTTATTGTATCGTTATCATGAGTACCAGTATAAACAACAACATTCTTTTCATAATTATGTGGTAGATATTCACTATCTCCTTTGGGATCAAATGCAAATTGAAGTACCTTCATTCCTGGATAACCACAATAATCTAATAGTTCTCTTACCTCTGGAGTTATATATCCTAAATCCTCTGCTATAACATCTATCTCTCCAAGTTCATTTTTTATGGCATCAAAAAGATCTTTTCCAGGTCCTTTTTCCCACTTGCCATTTATAGCAGTTTCATCTTCATAAGGAATTGACCAATAACTTTCAAATCCCCTAAAATGATCTATTCTTATTACATCAAATATTTCTAATGAAGACTTTATTCTTTCAACCCACCATTTATAATTTTTGTTCTTTAGTTCCTTCCAATTGTAAATTGGATTTCCCCAAAGTTGCCCTGTATCAGAAAAAGCATCTGGCGGACATCCTGAAACCTCTTTAGGTATTAACTCTTCATTTAGCATAAATATTTCTGGATTAGACCATATATCTGCACTATCTTCTGCTACATATATGGGAATATCCCCTATTATCTTAATGCCTTTATCATTTGCATATTTCTTTAACTCTTTCCATTGAGAACTAAACATATATTGTAAAAACATATAAAAATCAATTTCATCTTTTAATAAGTTTGAATATTTTACTATAGCTTCTGGCTTTCTAAATCTTATATCCTTGTCCCACTCTTTCCATGGTGCTCCATCTTTATAATCTTTAATTGCCATAAATAAGGCATAATCATATATCCAATCTTTATTAACCTTATTAAAATCTTCTAATTCTTTTTTAAGGTCTACTTTAGCTCTTTCATGAGATAACTTTAAAACCTTGTATCTATTTTTGTACATTGTTCCATAATCTATATCATTTTCATCATTACCGAAATCATACTCTTTGATTTCTTCTTGTTTTAATAATTTATCTTCTACTAACATATCCAAATCAATAAAGTAAGGATTTCCAGCAAAGGTTGAAAAAGATTGATATGGTGAATCTCCATAACTAGTAGGCCCAACAGGTAGTATTTGCCAATAACTTACTTGAGCTTTCTCAAGAAAATCTACAAACCTATATGCTTCCTTTCCAAAGGTTCCTATTCCATAGTTTGAAGGTAATGAAAATATTGGTAATATTATTCCACTCTTTCTCATACTACAACCTCATTAGTTTTTAGAAATGTAAAATACAATTCTATTTCTTTTCGAAAAGATTTCTTCCTTGTACCTAAAGTATAGCAATCTAAAACCCCCGCAGTCAATGAAATAGAGCCATTTCACGTGTGTAAAAGTCCCCCTATAAAATCTCCTTTTAGCACCTATTTACAGCTTGAAATTTTTCATTTTTTTATATGTTTTGTCGTTTTTTTATTGTTATATATGCTGTAAGTATTGCCATTGCTTATTTCCTTAAATTTGATTTAATTCCTAAAAGTTTCACACTTTTCAATCTCTAGTAATAATCATATTGACTTTGGAATACCTCTTTGTTAAACTCAACTAAAATTTATCCATATGAAATGTATTTTAAAACATTTTCTATAAATATCTATTTAAGGGAGAGGATTCAAATGAAATTTAACTATGGTAAAAACGACTTTAAATCATTTAAGTCTGGTAATGAGCATTGCTATTTACTAACTAATGGACTAGGAGGTTTTTCTAGTACAACTCTTATTAACTCTCTAGCTAGAAATGATCATTCATTATTTATGGCTTGTACCAAAGCTCCAAATAATCGAAAAAATATAATAAGTAAAGTTGAGGAGATACTTAGAATTGATAATAAAGAAGTTTATTTAAGTTCTCAGGAATATGTATGCTATACAAAAAATATAGCTGGTTTTAATAATATACATTCTTTTTCCCAAGAATATCTTCCTAAGTGGACATATTTCTATGATGGAGTAGAAATTATAAAAACCATTGTATATGAGCAAGGTAAAAATACCTTAGGTATAAAATACTCTATAGATAATAGAAATGATAAATATGTGAAACTTGAAGTTATTCCTGTTTTCGTATTTGCCAAAAGAGGGGAAATATTATCATCACCTCATAATTATATAATTAAAAATGATACATTTATTGCTAATGATATAGAGCTTAATATTCATTCAAACTATTCTAGCAAAGAATTATCTATACCAACCTTTATTAATGATTATTACTTTGCATATGATGCAGTAGATGGTAGAAATGCAGTTGGTTCAGGAACAACACTAGTTTCTTATTATTTTGAATGTAATGGAAAAAGCAAATCTGAATACCAACTTATTTTCACCCTAGAAAATGAAGATATTAAAGATATTGACTCTTTAATAAATAATGAAATATCTAGGCAAAAAGATTTAATAAATAATGCTGGCTTTGAGGATGATTTAGCAAAAACCTTAGTAAGAGCTAGTGACCAATTCATTAGCCATAGAGAATCTACTAACGCAAAAACTATATTAGCAGGATATCCATGGTTTGAAGATTGGGGCCGTGACACTATGTTTGCTGTACTTGGTAGTTGCATAAGTACCAAAAGATTCAATGATGCTAAAGATATATTTAGAACATTCATAAGACATCTTAATAAAGGACTAATGCCTAATCTTTTTCCAGAGGGCGGAATTAAACCAATGTATAATACGGTAGATGCCTCCCTTTTATACATTTATGCACTTTATGAATATTATTTAGCTAGTAATGATTTAAAATTTATCAAGGAAGAAGGCTTTCAACCTATATTAGATATTATAAATTGGTACAAGCACGGTACTGATTTTAACATTTATATGGATGATGATTATCTAATTAATGCTGGTGAAGGTTTCCACCAAGTAACTTGGATGGATGTAAGATTCAATGATATTTTACCTACTGCAAGACACGGCAAACCCGTTGAAGTTAATGCATTTTGGTATAACGCATTAAAAGTAGCTTCATTTTTTGCAACTAAACTCAATTTTGATGTAAAAGAATTTGACTCCTTAAGCCATAAAGTAAAAAAATCATTTGAAGAAAAATTCTGGAATGAAGAAAAAAAATGTCTTAAGGATGTTGTATCAGGAAATAACTATGACTATCAAGTTAGATCCAATCAAATTTGGGCTGTAATGGTTCCCTTTTCTCCATTATGCAATGAGAAAGCAAAATTAGTTGTAGATAAAGTATATCAAGAACTATATACTCCTTATGGCCTTAGAACATTAAGTAAATACGACAAAGAATTTGTAAAAGAATATGGTGGCAGTCACTTTAAACGTGACATGTCATATCATCAAGGTACAGTTTGGCCATTTCCTCTTGGAGGATATTTCATATCTTATCTTAAAGTAAATGATTATTCTGTTAAGGCTAAGGAAAAGGTACGTGAACAACTAGAATATTTTGAGTCTTGCTTAAGAGAAGGATGCGTTGGGCAAATTGCTGAAATATATGATGGATTAAATCCTAATGAATCTAGAGGATGCTTTGCACAAGCTTGGAGCGTATCAGAAATCCTAAGAGTCTTTTATCATTTAACAACTTAAAATTTTTTATTTTCAAAATATCACAGTATATTTATATATTGTTATATTTATATATTGTTATATTATTGTTTTTTCATATTCCCAAAAAAAGAAATCGCTTTTGCGATTTCTTTTATACTTTTACAACTAAAGTTGATAATCCATCAACAAATAATTTATTATCTTCTACTACTTCTATTACTTCTACTCCAGACTTTTCTTTGTTAACAATAATATTAAATCTATCATAATGATCTAAATCTACTTGTATACTATTCTTATTTGCATTATGAATAACTATTATATCCCCATTAATATCATCCAACAACTTATACCCCACTGAATTCATTGGAGTATTTATAAATTTAAGTCTATTTCTTATTTCTTCTACAGTTCTCATTCTAAAAATTGAATAAGCTTTTCTTAGTCTTATTAATCCTTTAACATAATTAAATGTGTCTATATTTTCTAACTTTCTTCTCCAATTTATCTCATTAATTGAATCTGGGGCATTATATGAATTCTCAATCCCATTCTTAGTTCTTAAAAATTCTTGTCCTGCATGTAAAAATGGAATTCCTTGAGATAATAAAATTATACTAGTACCTAATCTGCTCATATATTTCAAATCATTATAATCTTTTACTGTAAGATTTAATTTATCATATAGAGTATGATTATCGTGACATTCAATATAATTTATTACTTGATTAGGGGATACATCTCCCCAAGATTGAATATAATCCGAATATTTAATGCCTCCTACTATTCCTCTCTTAACATCATATTCCTTATTATATTCTCCACTTAAAAACCCTCTAACTTCATGAGAAAATGGATTTCCTCTTAATCCATCTCTAATTCCATCATTAAAGAAAGCAATATTATTTAACTTATAAGCATTTCCTTGTACAGCTTTTTCTTCATATCTTAAGAGACTTGGCATATTCCACCCTTCACCTAAAATAATTATATTAGGATCTATCTTATCTAACTCTTCCCTAATTTTATTCATAGTTTCTACATCAAGCAATCCCATAAGATCAAATCTAAATCCATCAATTTTATATTCATTTGCCCAGTAAACTATAGAATCTACTATAAATTTTCTAACCATAGCATTTTCAGATGCTATTCCATTTCCACACATACTTTCATTAGATAGCCTTCCATCACTGTTATATCTAAAATAATATCCAGGCATTAATTTATTAAAACCTGATCTTTCTACATCATACATATGATTATAAACTACATCCATTATTACAAACATACCACTTTCATGGATAGACTTAATAGCCTCTTTCAACTCTCTTATCCTTGTAACTGGATTATATGGATCTGTAGAATAACTTCCTTCTGGTGCATTATAATTAGCAGGATCATACCCCCAATTATACTTTTCTGCACTATAAGGCTCCCTTTCATTTATAGTAGCAAAATCAAATATAGGTAAAAGTTGTACATGGGTTACTCCTAAATCTTTTATATGTGATATCCCTGTTTTAATTCCTTTAGGCCCTTTTGTACCTTTTTCTGTTAAACCTAGAAATTTCCCTTTATTCCTTATTCCAGACTCATTATCAGATGATAAATCTCTTACACTTACCTCATATATAATTGAATCTGTACCATATAATCTATTTGGTATAACATGAGTACTCCATCCTTCTGGATCACTTTTATTCATATCTATAATTGCACCTTTTTCTCCATTTACAGATATGGCTTTTACATAAGGGTCTACCCCCTCACTTTTAACTCCATCTATTAAAGCAATGAAAGTATAAAACTTATTATCTAAGTTTCCATCTAAAGTAATTTGCCATACACCTTTATGGCCTTTTTCCATAGGATATTCTTCTCCTTCTATATCATCATACCCATCATATATACATAGATACATTTCATCAGCTATAGGTGACCAAACCTTGAAAACATGTTGTTTTCCTTTAATCTCATAGCCTAAATCATTATTTTCATAATAATAAAGACTGTCTATTTTTTTTATATCTAGTTTTTTCATAAACACCTCTCTTAAGAAATTATACATTTACTTTTTCAGTGATTATTTTTCCTTCTGCTGTTATAATAGTTACTAAAAGTTCTTTCACCTTATTATTTCCACTATTCTTTACTAATATTGTATGCTTATCCTCTTCTAATGTAATTGTTATATTTAAGTTTGAATGCTCTCCTAATAGATATTCCTTACTTATTCCATCATCATCATATAAATCATACTCTGCTCTATCTGCTACAAATGCTAATACATTTAATGTTTCATTATTTAATAGTTCTGTATTTTGTGCAGGCTCACCATAAACGAACATTTTATTTTTTCTTATAAATAGTGCAAATTCATTTAAATCTAGATTAATATAATTCTGACCTTTATTAATTACATCAAAATCTTTGCTAGTATATTTCTTAACCTTCCATAAAAGCATATCCTCTGGTAGATACACATATCTTCCCCTCTTATTTTGCTCATAAACTGGAGCAATCATAATAGAATCTCCTACTAGCAATTGATCTTCTATTTGTGATACAAATTCATCATCATATTCAAAACTTAAAGGCTTTATTAACATATCACTTGAATCTATAGCCTTCATATATTCTGAATAAAGATAAGGAATCATTGCATATCTAAATTTAATAATATTTTTTATAGTCTTTTCTGTATATTCATCAAAGGCAAATGGCTCTTGATTTCTTGTCCCCATAGAAGAATGATTTCTATATAAAGGGGCAAATATACTTAACTGGTTCCACCTTATAGCTAATTCCGGATCTACATTACTTCCAAATCCACAAGTATCTGCTCCACTATATATAAATCCACACATATTTATAGAAGGCAACATCTTCATGTTTAAAATTAGATGCTCCCACCATGAGCAATTATCTCCTGTCCAAATACCACCATATCTATGTGCTCCAATAAATGATGCCCTTGAAAACAACAAGAATCTCTTATTGCTATCTATTTCTTCAAAACCTTCTGCAGCAGCTTTAGTCATATTAAATCCATATAAATTATGAACGTCATAATGGTTCACTATTCCATCCTCTGTCTTATGATAAAAGCTTTTATAATCATTCATACTATTGCTTAAACCTAATACAACATCTTTAAATTTGAAGAATGAATCTATATTAAGTTCTTTAGTTCTTAATTCGTCAATATTTCTATAAGCCTCATTTATTCCATTTTCACTATAAAAGATTGCCGGTTCATTCATATCATTCCAAAAACCTTCAATGCCCTTATCAATCAAGCACTTATACTTTTTGCCAAACCACTTTCTTGCATCTTTATTTAAAAAGTCCGGAAAATGTACTTTTCCAGGCCAAACTGCTGCTACAAAAGGTTTGCTATCCTTATCTATAACGAAATAATCATTTTCTATACCTTCTTCATAAATATCGTATCCATCTTCTATCTTTACACCAGCATCTATTATTGGAATTATCTTAACACCCTTACTCTTTAGTTTTCTAGTGACTTCTTCAAAATTAGGGAATCTTTCATTACTTAAAGAAAAATCCTTATAATTATCCATATAATCTAAATCTAGGCATATACCATCACAAGGAATATCTCTTTTTATAAACTCATTAGCTAAACTTTCTACTGCATCTTCTGTTGGATAACTCCATCTACTTTGCATATAACCAAAAGCCCACTTTGGAGGTACATATCCTTTTCCTATTATCTTTAAAAAATTTTGCGCTATATCTTTTACTGTTTCTCCATTAATTATATAAATATCAGCATCCTTGCCCTCAATTGTTACCTGTAGTTTATCCTTTTTTTCATACCCTACATCGTAAATAATTTTACTTGGAAAATCTATATAAACTCCAAATTTCTTTTCTCCATCAACAATAAAGAAATTATGCGCCCCATATAAGGACTTTTTATCTGGGGCATGATTTGGATCATCAGTACAAAAGCTTTCATATATCCATCCTCTTTTGTTTATTCCCCTTGTATTTTCACCTAATCCATATACTATATCTTGTTTTCCCATATTATATTTCAGTTGAATTTCCTCCCCTAAATTCAACTGAAAATATTTAAATTCTATGTCACTTTCACTTACTCCCTTTTCTATTACAGAATATGTTTCAATAGGCTTTCCAAAGTCATATCTAACTACGTTTTTATTTACAATATAACTCTTCATAAACTCCTCCTTAAATTACAATCATTTATAACTATTAACTACCTATATTTTAGTTTTATAGTAACAAAGTAACTTCACTCATTTCAATGATTTACGAAATATAGTCCCTTGTGAAATATGATATAAAAATCATTTTTTAAGCATATAATTTCACTATGAAATTCTCATACAATTTATAGGTTTATTATGTTAAAAATAGCCTGTAAACATTGACTTAAATATTTTTACTATGTTAACCTTAAGAAAATAAACAAAATTTTACAAATGAGAGGTTTAATAAATGAATGATGTTTTATACAAAAATAATCAGAAAGTTATTGGATCAATAGTTAGATTAAATAGAATTAAGAAAAATATGAGTCAAAAAGCTCTTGCAAAGGGAATCTGTGTACCATCCTACTTAAGCCGCATTGAGAATGGTGAATTGCTTCCAAGTGATGATGTTATATCTATTCTTTTTGAAAGACTTGGCCTAAAATTCAATGATAGTGCCGAATTTATAGAAAAAGGCTTAAAATCATTTGAAAGATTTCTTAATGATCTTAATTTTAATGAATTTGATTATACAAATAAAATATTCCGTGATATAGAAAAGTATGAAGATGACTTTATTACATCACCCCTTATACTTGACTATTATTTGGTCAAGCTAGCTAGATATTGTAGTACTCCTGAGAGAGATAAATTTGAAGGTGCTAAAGAATCCATACTTTCAGCTTTTGATTTATTATCTCCAAAGCAAGAGTCATTATATAACTTCTATATTGGTGTTGATATTTTAAATATTACAGGAGATATATCCGAAGGAAAAAAATATATTGAAAAAGCACTAAATTACAAAGAAAATGGTCATTGTTATTACTGGCTTTCTTATGTTTATAGAGTAGAAAATAATCCAATTAAAGCATATGATTCAATTAAAAAAGCATTAGCTTTATATGTAGAGGAAGGCAACTTTATTAGTATAATGGAGAGCTATGAAAAAACGGCTGAAGTATATTTCATGCTAGATAATCATGCAGATGCTATAAATTACTTGAAAATGTCTCTTAGAATGGCTGAAAAAATTAAAAACTCCTATTATATTGAATATATTAATTCAATGCTTGCTTGGTCATATTTTAAAATACAAGACTATAATACTTCTTTTAAATACTTAAAGAAGAACACTGGATTAATAGATCACAGAATGATTATTCCTGATTCAGTTATAGAATGTTTAATATATTTTACCTTGGAAGATAGAGAGAATTTAAAGAATTCAATAAATAAGCTTGATACTCCTCAATCTTTAGAGCATATAAGTAAGGATTTGTCTAATATATTATTTAAGTTATTTAATTTTTATATTGAAAATGAAAATTATATTAAAAGTCCTGTTTGGGAAGGATTATTAATATATATTGTTGATGATATTACTCAACTTGTGGAATTGAGAAAAGTGTTTATTTCTTACCTAAAAGAGTACTATATTCATAATAGAAGATACAAAGATGCTTTATTTCTCAAGTAAGGATAAAATTTCTATACATTTTTTAATAAAAAAGTATTGGCTTTTTCGACAAAATGTCGTATTATAGTAATTGGTTATTGACCATATAACCTCTCATAAATTCTCAATACCCTTTTATACCATAGTTGAAAGATGAGTACCATCATCTTTCTTTTTTTTGTTTTTTTTATAAAATTATAATTATATGAAAATTTAAGACCAAATAAGAATATTATTAACTCTTATTTGGTCTTACTTTTTATTATTCTTCTACGAATAATGGAACAAGTTCAAACTTTGTACAATCAACTAATCCTCTATTAGTTAGTCTTAATTCTGGTAAACAAGCAAGTGGAATCAAAGCCATTGTCATAAATGGAGATACAATATCACATCCAATTTCTTTCCATGCCTTATCTAAACCTTCAACCTTTTCAGCCATCTCAGCTAATGGTCTATCACTCATAAGTCCTGCTATTGGAAGTGGAACTAATCCTAATACCTTACCATCTTTAACCGCTACCATACCACCACCACATTCAACTAATGTGTTAGCAGCTAAAGCCATATCCTCATCATTTGTTCCTACAACCAATAAATTATGAGCATCGTGAGCAACTGTAGCAGCCATTGCTCCCCCCTTAATTCCAAAGCCTTTTACAAATCCGTATCCAACTTTACCTGTTTCATGATGTCTTTCAAATACAGCTGCTTTTAGAACATCTTTACTTACATCACATTGAACTTTTCCATCTTTAACTTCTAATTCAATATGTCTCTCATATGTTCCAACTCTTGCTGGAATAATTTCTATAACTCTTGCATTAACCTTATCTTTACCTTCAGCTAATATATCAAATGATTTTGGAGTTATTTCTCCCTTTATATGCATTGAATTCATAGCATCTTCTGGATAATGGTACTCTGCTATTTCAGTTGTTAAAACTCCATTTTCAGCAACTACGTTACCATCTATAATAACCTTTGTTATATTAATCTTATTTAAATCATCTATAAACACTATATCTGCACATTTTCCTGGAGTTATTGACCCTAATTCATGATCCATTTGGAAGCATTGAGCACAATTTATAGTAACCATTTGTATTGCTACTAGTGGATCTATTCCTTCTTCAATAGCTCTTCTTATAATATGATCTAAGTGTCCCTCCTTAAGTAAAGTGTGTGGATGTGTATCATCAGATATTAATATTGCAAATCTGCTATCTACCTCATTTGCAGTAATTGATTTACTAACTTCCTTTAAATCATGCCATGCAGAACCTTCTCTAAACATTGCATACATTCCAAGTCTCATCTTTTCTAGTGCATCTTCTGCTCTTGTAGATTCATGACAACACCTTACTCCTGATGCTATATATCCATTTAATCCTTTCCCTGTTTCAGGCAGAGAATAATGTCCTGTTACTATCTTATTAGCCTTTAATGTTTCTCCTACTACTCCATGTGCATGATCTGTAGAGTATAATATTCCTGGAAAATTCATCATTTCTCCAAGACCAACAACTTCATCCCACTTCATAGTTTCTGCAACATCTTCAGGTCCTACTGCTGCCCCTGTATCCTCAAATCCTGGAACTGCTGGCACACATGATGGAGTAGTTACCATATTCTTAAGTGGTGTTCCTTTACCATCCTCTATCATATAACGTACACCATTTAACCCAAGTACATTACAAATTTCATGTGGATCCATATATATTCCTACAGTACCATGAGGTACTACTGAACGTGCATATTCACTAACACTAAGCATTGATGATTCAACATGGATATGACCATCTAAGAATCCAGGAGCTATATATTGTCCCTTTGCATCAATTACTTCTGTTCCTTCTCCTATACAATGCTTTGCATCTCCAACTAAAGCAATTCTTCCTTCACTAATTGCAACATCAGTATTATCAATTACTTCTCTAGTGCAAACATTTATCAGCTTTGCATTTGTAATTACCATATCTGCTGGTTGATACCCTTGAGATACAGCAACAATTTTCTTACTTACTTCCCATAATGGTTTTACATTAAATTTATTAAACATATAACCTCTCCCTAATTATTTATTATAATATTCTTTATATTTCAACACATTATTTTAAATCTCATCCCAATTTTACCATATACAACATCAAATATACAAATATTTTTTAATTTTTATTCCATATCATTCGTGTTTTTCTGTAAATGTAAAATCCAATTCCATCTGCTAATGCCCATCCAATAGGTATTGACCACCATATCCCATTTGCACCTAAAATAGTTGAAGATAGAATATATGAAAGTATAACTCTACTTCCTAAAGAAATTATAGTTAAAATAATAGACATTTTTAACATACCAAGTCCTCTATAAAGACCATAGAACATAAATAAAAATCCTATAAGAACATAAAAAATTGCAACTACTGATATATATTCAACTCCAAGCCTTATAACCTCTTCTTCACCTTTATCTACAAATAAAAGCATTATATTCTTAGAAAATATTAAAATTAAAGTTGATACAAACAAGCAAAAAGCTATTATTATTTTAATTGCTCCTTTAACTCCTTCTTTTATTCTTTCAGGTTTTCCAGCTCCTTTATTTTGTGCCACATAAGTTGAAAAAGCATTTCCAAAATCCTGAACCGGCATATAAGCTATAGAATCTATTTTCACCCCTGCTGCAAAAGCTGCCATTACAGTTACTCCAAATGTATTAACTAGTCCTTGAACTATAAGTATTCCAAAATTCATTATTGATTGTTGAACTGAAGTTAGAATAGAATAATTAGCTACTAGCTTCAAAGTATCCTTTTTAATTCTAATATCTTTCCTCTCAATTTTTATAAAGGATACATTCTTAAATACATATATAATACTCAAAATTGCTGAAACCCCTTGAGCAACTATTGTTGCAAGTGCAACTCCTTTTACACCTAAATTGAAATTTATTACAAAAACTAAATCTAAAACTACATTAATTAATGAAGCAATAATTAAAAAATATAAAGGTCTTTTAGAGTCACCTATTGCTCTTAAAATAGCAGTTGCTAAATTATATATAAAAGTAAATCCAAGTCCTAATAAAATTATTATTAAATATTCTTTAGCTGGCCCTAATAATTCTGATGGCATATTAAATAAATCTAACAATAAGTTTATGGATATTAGAGAAATTACCATCAATATTAAAGTAATACCCCCTATAAATATAAAAGAAGTAATAGATATTTCTTTAAATTTATCATTTTCTTTAGAACCATAGCTTTGAGCTAGTATAACTCCTACCCCCATAGCTAGCCCAATTATTATTGATGTTATAAAAGTTACTATTGCAAAAGAAGAACCAACTGCAGCTAATGCATCTGGGCCAACAAACCTTCCAACTACAATAGTATCCACAAGATTATATAATTGCTGAAATATATTACCCAAAATCATAGGTAATGCAAACCTAATTATAAGCTTATTACTATTCCCTTTTGTCATGTCTAACATAATAATCCCCCCTGCCACTAACTTCCAATATATCTCTTATAAATATACCATACTTTTCCTGATTAGTGATATTATAAAAGCCGTCAATAACTATTGACGACCTTTGCTACTTTACTTTAAAACTTCCTTTTTCTTCTTTTATTTTAATATTAAGCATTTTTAGAAGTTTATCCATACTCTTTATTTTATTTACATATTTAATATCCTTCTTATCTAACATTCTTTGAATCATATGTATAATTTCTTTTTTCTCTTCACTAGAAATAGTTAGATTATCTTTTAAACACTGTCTATTTATATAAGTTAAAGTAGTCCAAATTTGTTCAGCAGAAATCTTACTATTATCCATTAATACATAAGTAAAATTTCTATTTCTCTTCCCTTCTGGATATGCTTTTTTAAAGAATTTAATAAATCCACTGTCTGATTTATTTTCTTTCTTTTCTTTAACCAATTTTCCTAGAGAAGACTTTAAGTTATTCTTTAAAAACATTATGGTATTAGGCTTAACCTTTGACTTCATATTATCTATACTTTCATCAATTAATTTGTAAGTATCATCAATAAGCTCTTGAGGTACCCCTTCCCCCTTAAGTATTTTTGTTCTATCAATATATTCTAAAACATCCTTTTTCGTCTCTAAATTTTTACCATATAATTTTTCTAATAGTTCTTGAGAAGTTATAAGCTTTAGTTCATCTAAATTAATCATTTATTTCTCCTTCAATATATAATAATTCTTTTATAATTATAAACTATAAATTCCCCTCTATACATAAAAAGTTAGTGTAAAGTTTATTTACACTACTTTTCTTTTTAAATCTTTATATATCAAGGTTTCGTAAGTTTTTTTTCATAAAAAAAACAACGACCCCCTAATTTCATGTTAAAATTGAATCTCCTACAAAACAAAAATAACCTGAAAGGATGTCGTTATTGTGGATTC
>NZ_JAHAIF010000100.1 GCF_018372875.1 Clostridium sp.
CTCAGGGTGTCGACAAAGTCGACACCCTTTCGTTTTTTTGATAAAATATCACAGGTGATATTTTATGATGACAAGAAGAAATATAGATAATAGATTGCAAATTGAATTTAATAGTATAGATGCATTAGTTCCTAAAGACCATTTGATTAGGAAAATTGATGCAGCATTAGACTTTAATTTTATATATGATGAAGTTGCAGAGTTATACTCTGCATTCGGCGCGCCAAGCATAGATCCAGTAGTTTTAATAAAAATTGTTATGATTCAATATTTGTTTGGAATACCTTCAATGAGACAAACCATAAGAGAAATTGAAGTAAATATAGCCTATAGGTGGTTTATTGGATATTCATTTACTGAGAAAATACCTCACTTTTCCACTTTTAATAAGAACTATGAAAGAAGATTTAAAAATACTGATTTATTTAACAATATATTCACTGAGATCTTAGAACAGGCTAATAAGCATGGGTTCATTGATTTAACTGAAATATACATAGATTCAACGCATATAAAAGCAAGTGCAAATAAGAAGAAGTATACTAAAAAAGAAATAGATGTTGAGGCAAAGAGATACCAGGAAGAATTAGAAAAAGAAATAAATGAAGATAGAAAAAATCATGGTAAAAAACCTTTAACAAAAGAAAATAAACCTACCGAAACGAAAGTTGTTACAGAGAGCAATACAGATCCAGATAGTGGTATGTTTTTTAAGAATGAAAAAGAGAAATGCTTTGCTTATTCTGCACATACAGCATGCGATAAAAATAATTACATATTAGAGTTTGATATTACTGCTGGAAATGTGCATGATAGTGTTGGCTTCATTGATTTATATGAAAAGTTAAAAGATAGATTTTCTACTGACGAAATCATAGCTATAGCTATGGATGCGGGATATATTACACCATACATTTGTAAAGAATTACTTGAAGATAATATTTTACCATCACTTCCGTATAAACGTCCTATGACTAAAGATGGATTCTTTAAAAAGTATGAGTATGTTTATGATGAAGCTAATGATTGTTATATATGTCCAAATTTTAAAATATTGAAATATAGTACTACAAACCGGGATGGATACAGAGAATACAAATCAAATCCATGTGAATGTAGTAAATGTCCTTATTTAAATAAATGTACTAATAGTAAAAATCACCAAAAGGTCATTACTCATCATATTTGGCAGGAGTTTATTGATGAAGCAAATCATCTTAGACATGATAAATATGTGAAATCTGTATATAAAGCTCGTAAAGAAACAATAGAGAGAGTTTTTGCAGATGCGAAAGAAAAGCATGGTATGCGTTATACACATTTAAGAAGCTTGGCTAAAATTACTATGGAGGTCACGCTTATTTATGCATGCATGAATTTGAAGAAAATGGCAAACCAGTTATGGAAAAGGCGTGGTAGCTATCGCTCCGATAGCACATTTAATAACTGTATTATAAAAATTTACTCTTTAATTTTAAATTTAATTACAAAAAGCATTTTCTCAAACTTGAGAAAATGCTTTTTGTCTACAATCTGAG
>NZ_JAHAIF010000028.1 GCF_018372875.1 Clostridium sp.
ATCTGAACCTAAATAGTATTTTCCTTCTGGTAATATAAGCCATCCTTTATGCAGCTCTCCATTTTCATTATAGTAGTACCAGTTATAGTTATCATCATGGTACCAGCCTCTCCTACTTTGTTCATTTACCTTTATTAACTCATTATAGAATCTGATTAATTTTTCACCATAATTCCCAGCTGCCCAACTTCCAGAAAGGTCTAAAGCAGTTTTTGCACTCCCAGCCAAATAGGCAAAATGCCTTGGATCATAAGTCGATTCATTATCTAATCCATCTTCTACATAAGATTGCTCAATATTCTTCTTAGGATATCCACTTGAACCAGCATATAACGCTAAATGATCTAAATGAGCTAGCACTCCGTGCTCCCAACTATCAAATCTTTTATGAGCTTCTTTTATAGTATCATCATTGATTCCAGCATTAGTATTCTTCATACCACAAGGATTATAATACGATTCATCTAAAACCCCACCAAATCTTCCAAATCCTGTCTCATGTGCAGCTTGTACATATGCTAAAGCTGGATTTACATTGCCATTTGATTTTGAATACTTCCAATACAGATCAGCTAAATTCACAAAAGTTTCTGTAGCCCCATTATTTTTCGCCCATTTTTTCGCATCTTGTACAGTTACCTCTGTATCAGATATTATATTTATATTTTTTATGTTTTTTTCAATAGCAAATTCTAAAGACGAATTATTATTTTGACTAGCATATACAATAATTCCAGAATTATATACAGTATTAATTGACATAATTATTGTTAAAGCTATAGTACACGCTAGTTTTTTATTTCTTTTATACACAACTATACCTCCATATTATTCTATTTTTTTACATAACAATTTTATCATATGATAAATTACAATATCAAGTGCAACACTAATTAAGCATAAAAATAACCCATCCGGGCACGTTCATGTTTTAAAGTAATAATTGACTAAAAAAACCACTTTAAAGCACGTGACTGAATGAGCTATAAACATATTACTAGAAATTAACGTTGTTGTATAGTAGAATATTTAAATTCAGGCTGAAATGTATCTAAAATAGCTAAGGAGATTAATAGAAACAAATCTACTATTTCAATAGAAGTTAAATAACCATTGGTCATCAGAGCAAATTTCTGGTCGTGTTATAATTGATAGAACTGATAAAAAATTGCATTTAGTAGTATCTATAATTGGCTATATAATGGCGTATTAAATAAATGCTCTGTTGAGCTGCTACGCAGGAAAGGAAAATCCTTAAATCCTAAAGAAACACGAGGTAAGTTTAATATAGGAAAGACAATTAAGCAACGCCCTAAAGAGGTTAGAAAAAGAATAACGGTAGGTTATTGGGAATTAGACACTGTTGTTTCTAGCAGAGGTAAGTCTAAAGCTTGTCTTTCAACTTTTATTAAAAGGAAGACACGATTAACTAAAATTAGAGTAATGCCTAATAGGAAATCTATCACTTTTAATGAACATTGCAAGATAACACTAAATGAATTTGATTCAAAATCCCTTAAAATTTTTACATTAGACCATGGCAAATAATTTGCAGACTATGTATATTTAGAATCCAATTTAAAAGTAAATTTATACTTCGCTGACCCTTATAGTTCTTGGAAAAGAGGAACCAATGAAAATACCTATAGATTAATTAGAGAGTTTTTTCCTAAGAAATTTGATTTTTCTACCATTACCCAAAAAGAGTTGATATTGTTGAAGGTCATCTTAACAATAGACTAAGAAAATGTCTTGGATATCCCCCCCTTAGAAGTATTTAACGAATTGTCAAGCTAAATGTTGCACTTAGCTTGACAATTCGTCATATATAAAAACTTATTAGACTTTATTTATCATACCCTTTAGGATTATTTTTTTGCCATCTCCAAGAATCTTTACACATATCCTCTAGACTTTTTTCAGCTTTCCACCCTAACTCTTTTAACGCTTTAGATGCGTTTGCATAACATATTCCTATATCTCCAGGTCTTCTTTCCATTATTTTGTAAGGCACCTTTTGACCAGACGCCTTCTCAAAGTTCTTCACTACATCTAAAACACTATATCCAATTCCTGTTCCTAAATTATAAGCTTCTACACCTTTAGTATCCATTATCTTCTCTACAGCCTTTAAATGCCCTTTTGCCAAATCAACAACATGAATATAATCACGTACACCAGTACCATCTGGCGTATCATAATCATCACCAAAAACTCTCAAGAATTCCATCTTTCCTACTGCAACTTGAGTTATATATGGCATTAAGTTGTTAGGAATTCCATTAGGATCTTCTCCTATTCTTCCACTTTCATGAGCACCTATAGGATTGAAATATCTAAGTAAAGCTATACTCCATTCATTATCTGATATAAAAATATCTTTAAGAATTTGCTCTATGAATAATTTAGTGCTACCGTAAGGATTAGTTGCATTTGCAGTAGGCATTTCTTCATTAAATGGAACATTATTTTCCATTCCATATACAGTTGCAGATGAACTAAATACTAATTTTTTAACATTATACTTTCTCATAACATCACATAATACTAATGTTCCTGTTATATTATTATTATAATATTCTATTGGTTTTTCTACAGATTCTCCTACCGCCTTTAATCCTGCAAAGTTAATAACAGCCTCTATATTATTTTCATCAAATACCTTTGATAAAGCTTCTCTATCTAGAACATCCACTTCATAAAACTTAGGTTTTACTCCACTCAATTCTTCTATTCTTTTCAATACTTCTGGTTTACTATTACAAAAATTATCTACTATGATAACCTCATAACCAGCATTAATAAGTTCTATACAAGTATGAGAACCTATATACCCTGTTCCTCCAGCTACTAATATTGACATGTTAATTCCTCCCTTTAGTTATTAATTTATATAACAATTTTAGTGTTCGTCATATATAAAATCATGTAATGCTTTTTTATTAACTTCTTCATCCCATCCAAGATAGTAGATACCTTTATCCATTAAGTCTTCTGTGGATCCATCTATAGGTATTCTAAAACCTTCTAATTGTTCTGCATTCATCGACATTATTCCCTTACCTAAATCAAGTAATTCAAAAGTTGACAAATTCGTTTCTATATTAGAAGATAAATCTGATATAATCTTTGGATAACTTGTCACTTCTATACTCTTCGCTTTGTTAAAAATCGCCATTATAACTTTTCTTTGTCTATTAGTTCTATAATAATCATTATCTATTTTTCTTATTCTCGAATACTCTAATGCTTGTTTTCCATTCAACTTTACATTACCACTTTTACTTAACCCTATAATCCTACTTTCTTCTCCAGTAACACTTAATTCTATGCCTCCAATATAATCTATAACATTTTTTAATCCTTCAAAATCAATTTTAACATACTTGTTTATATCTAAGTCAAATAATTTATTTAGAGTAGAAACACTTCCTTCTACTCCTCCATAATGATATGCATAATTTATTTTATGAACCTTATTAGATTCACCTAAATCCACATTTAAATCTCTCATAATTGATGTAAGTTTGGCTGTATTATCATCCTTGTCTAAAGATAATATCATTATCGTATCTGAGGCATTTTCTTCCTTATCTACACCAAGTAACAATATATTTTCAATATTTTCCTTAGTACTCTTTTCTTCTGTTTCTTGTGATATTTTTAATTCTTCGTTAGAGCCTTGTAACTTAACATTTTTTACTCTATTTATATATTTATAAGTTCCAAAAGCTCCTCCTAAAATTAACAATATAATTATACCAATTATTATTAAAATCTTATTTCTTTTTCTCTTCATATGCATTCCCCCAATTTAATATTTTTCATTAATAAATTATACCATATATAACTTACTAGTTTATTACTTATTAATTAATAAAACAAAAAGATTTAGACTATTAATCTAAACCTTTAAAATATACTTATTAACTATTTCCTTCATATTCTCCATAGCTTCTTCCATATCAGATACTAGTTTTAATTGATTTCTTGCTCTTTCAAGGTTATGGTTTGGTCTATGAATTTGGAAATACTCATCCCCATTTATATGGTCCATAAGGAATCTCATAGAAAGCTCTAAAGTTATAAGCTTAGCTGAAAAAGGCAAATATTCAATTTCTGTTTCAGTTAAGGCTTCACCACAGGATTCTAAGAAACCTTTTGTAAATAACTCAAATAGGTTAATATCAAAATGAACTTTTGACAAATCTGCTTCATCTTCTAAAGCAGTAGTTGCTCCTGAACGTATAGAATCACCATAATCATATAATGATAAACCTGGCATAACTGTATCTAAATCTATAACACAGATTGCATCCCCCGTTTCATCATCTATCATTATATTATTATACTTTGTATCATTATGAGTAACTCTAAGAGGTAGCTTACCTTCATTTAATAAATCTACTAAAACTCCAGTTTCTTTTTCTCTTGTCATTATAAAATCAATTTCAGCTTGTACATCTTTAACTCTATCACATGGATCATTTTTTACAGCTTCAAGAAAGTCATTATATCTTTTTCTTGTATTGTGGAAATCTGGTATTATTTCATATACAGTATCTGCTGGAAAGTCTGAAAGTTGTTTTTGGAACTTTCCTAAAGCTTTTCCACATTTATAAAAATCCATTGGATTTTCTACCATCATATAAGTTGTTGCACCTTCTATAAAATGATAAGCTCTAAAACAGTCCCCTTCTTCTGTTCTATAATATAACTTTTCATCTACTGTTGGTACTAAACGTAACCCTTCTCTTGTTACGTCTCCACCTTCTTCTTGAACCTTTTTAGAAATATGTTTAGTAACACCATCTATATTATTCATTAGTTCATCAACAGCTGGAAAAACATCTGTATTAATTCTTTGAAGAATATATTTCTTTAGCGTTCCATCAGATTGCTTAAATTTTAATATATGAGTATCATTTATATGACCACATATATGTCTTTCTGAATTTATAAGCTCCCCACTAAATTTAAAATTTTCAGCTAACTTTTTACAGCTATACGTCCCCTTCATAGTTAACTCCCTTTCACTTTTAATTCTTCGTAAAATGTTTACATAAGTATATTTTACTTTTTATGCATTATAAAATCAAGTAATATAACATATGAAACAGTTCATTTTTATAAGACACTAATTTTTTACGATTATATTGTTCATCATACCTGTCACACAAAATAAACCTGTGAACAATCACAGGTCTATATATATGATATATTAATAGAAATAATCCTAACAATATATCTTTGAATATTTTAATCTCTTTTAAAAATATCTCTTGTATAAACTTTTTCTTTCACATCATCCAATATAGAATCATATCTATTGGCAATTATTGCTTGACTCATTTCTTTAAACTCGTTTAGATCATTTACAACTTTTGATCCAAAGAAAGTAGAACCATTTTCTAATGTTGGCTCATATACAATTACTGTAGCTCCCTTAGCCTTTATACGTTTCATAACTCCCTGAATTGATGATTGACGGAAATTATCTGAATTTGATTTCATTGTTAAGCGATAAACTCCAACGATAATTTCTTTTTCTTTTAATGCATCCCAGTTATCATTTGCTTCATAAGCTCCTGTCAATTGAAGAACACGATCTGCAATAAAATCTTTACGTGTTCTATTTGAATCCACAATAGCTGACATCATATTTTGAGGAACATCTTCATAATTAGCAAGAAGTTGCTTTGTATCTTTTGGTAAACAATATCCACCATACCCAAAAGAAGGATTATTATAATGAGAGCCAATACGTGGATCTAAACAAACACCATCAATAATTTGTTGTGTATCTAGACCTTTCATTTCTGCATAAGTATCTAACTCATTAAAGTAAGAAACACGAAGTGCTAAATATGTATTGGCAAACAGTTTAACAGCTTCAGCCTCTGTAAATCCCATAAATAAAGTATCAATATTTTCTTTAATTGCACCTTCTTGAAGTAGCTCTGCAAAAGTATGTGCAGCTTTTACCAAACGATCATTTTTAATATCTGTTCCAACTATAATTCTTGATGGATATAGGTTATCATATAAAGCCTTTGATTCACGAAGGAATTCCGGACTAAAAATAATATTATCACAATGATATTTTTCTCTAACATAGGCTGTAAATCCTACTGGAATTGTAGATTTAATTACCATAATAGCATCAGGATTATGTTTTACAACCAACTGTATAACTGCCTCAACTGCTGATGTATCAAAGAAATTTCTCTTACTATCATAATTAGTAGGAGCTGCAATTACAACAAAATCTGCATCCTTATATGCTTCCTCTGCATCCAAAGTAGCTATCAAATTTAAATCTTTTTCAGCTAAATATTTTTCAATATAATCATCTTGAATCGGTGATTTTTTATTATTAATCAAATCTACTTTTTCAGAAATAATATCTACCGCTGTTACTTTATGATGCTGTGATAAAAGCACTGCTATAGATAATCCTACATATCCTGTTCCTGCTACTGCAATTTTTAAATCTTTAAACTCTCTCATATTCTTTTCCTTTCTTTATCTCATTTTTTCTAGACTCTATAAAATTCTTTGTACCATTCTGCAAATTTTCGCAGTCCATCTCTCAAGCTTGTACTTGGTTTAAAACCAAAATCTCTTTCTAAAGCACTCGTATCTGCATAAGTAATAGGTACATCACCTGGCTGCATAGGAACAAGTTTTTTATGTGCTTCAAAATCATAATCCGAAGGTAACACTTCAGCTCTAATCAATTCCTGCTGAAGAATGTCTACAAAATCAAGTAGATTCTCAGGCTGATTATTCCCTATATTGTAAACTGCATATGGAGGAACAGGTAATCCGTCTTCACCTTTAACCTTCACAGGTGGCTTCTCCATAACACGTTTTACTCCTTCAACAATATCATCTACGTAAGTAAAGTCTCTCTTACAATTTCCATAATTAAAAATTTCTATTATTTTTCCTTCTCTAAGTTTATTAGTGAATCCAAAATACGCCATATCTGGACGTCCTGCCGGACCATAAACTGTAAAGAAGCGAAGTCCTGTAGAAGGAATATTATACAATTTTGAATATGCATGAGCCATAAGTTCATTACTCTTTTTTGTTACTGCATAAAGGGATACTGGGTTATCTACCTTATCATCCGTAGAATATGGAATTTTCTTATTTGATCCATAAACAGATGAAGAAGATGCATATACTAAATGCTCAACTCCAGATTCTCCATTATCATAAGAATGACGACAAGCTTCAAGTATATTATAAAATCCAATAAGATTTGATTCTATATATGCATCAGGATTTGAAATTGAATAACGTACCCCCGCCTGTGCGGCAAGATTAACAACTACTTCAGGTTTATATTCATCAAATATTTTATTAATCAATTCTTTATCAGAAATACTTCCCTTAATAAATGTCCAACTAGAATCAGAATATTCTTCAGCTAATTTCTTAATTTCATTTAAACGATATTCCTTAATAGATACATCATAATAATTATTTAAATTATCAATTCCTATAATATTAACTGATGACTTAGTTTTTAAAAGTTCTAATACAAGATTTGATCCAATAAAACCAGCCGCTCCTGTTATCAGTATTTTTTTATTTTCCAAATTTATTCCATTATACATTTCTATTTCCTCACCTATTTTGTATTATACATTTTTAATACAAACTAAAATTTTCTCCATACCATTTTATTAACAACACCTGTGTAGCTTTGAATAATCTTTACAACTTTAGTAGATACATTTTCTTCTACATAGTCTGGTACAGGAATTCCGTAGTCTCCACTATTATTCATTTCTATTGCTGTTTCAACTGCTTGTAATAATCCATTATCATCAATTCCTGCAAGAACAAAGCATCCTTTATCCAATGCTTCTGGCCTTTCTGTAGATGTTCTTATACATACTGCTGGAAATGGATGACCTACACTAGTAAAGAAACTAGATTCTTCTGGTAATGTACCAGAGTCTGAGATAACTGCAAAAGCATTCATCTGTAAACAATTATAATCATGGAATCCTAAAGGTTCATGTTGAATAACACGATTATCTAGTTTAAAGCCACTTTCTTCTAATCTCTTTTTACTTCTTGGATGACATGAATAAAGAATAGGCATATCATATTTCTCTGCTATCTGATTGATAGCATTAAATAATGATAAGAAGTTCTTTTCTGTATCAATATTTTCTTCTCTATGAGCAGAAAGAAGAATATATTTTCCTTTTTCTAACCCAAGTTTTTCATGCACATCTGATGCTTCAATCTTTTCAAGATTATCATGTAATACTTCAGCCATTGGAGATCCCGTTACATAAGTACGCTCTTTAGGAAGACCACAGTCTGCTAGGTATCTTCTCGCATGTTCAGAATATGCCATATTAATATCTGAAATAATATCTACAATTCTTCTATTAGTTTCTTCTGGAAGACATTCATCTTTACATCTGTTTCCGGCTTCCATATGGAATATTGGAATATGTAATCTCTTTGCTCCTATTACGGAAAGACATGAATTTGTATCTCCTAAAACTAACACAGCATCTGGCTTTACATCCACCATTAACTGATAGCTCTTTGCAATAATATTTCCCATAGTTTCACCAAGATCATTACCAACTGCGTTCATATAATAATCTGGATCGTCTAATTCTAAATCATGAAAGAATACTCCGTTTAAGTTATAATCATAATTTTGTCCTGTATGTGCTAACAAACAGTCAAAATATTTTCTACACTTCTTAATAACTGCTGCAAGACGAATAATCTCTGGTCTTGTGCCTACAATAATCAAAAGCTTTAATTTACCATTGTTTTTAAATGAAACTTTGTTTTCCATACACTTCACCTCAAATATATTAGTTTTAAGAATTTACTTTTTCAAAAAAAGTATCTGGATGCTTTGGATCAAAAGCTTCATTTGCCCACATCACAGTTACAAGATTTTCTGTTTCAGAAAGATTTATAATGTTATGAGTATATCCTGGTAACATATGTACAGCTTCTATTTTATCACCACTCACTTCAAACTCAATCACTTCATCAGTTCCAATCTTTCTTTCTTGAATAAGTCCATGTCCTGAAACAACTATAAAGAATTCCCATTTACTATTATGCCAGTGTTCTCCCTTTGTAATTCCCGGTTTACTAATATTAACAGAAACTTGCCCACATTTATCTGATTTCAATAGTTCTGTAAAGCTTCCTCTATCATCTACATTCATTTTTAAAGGAAAACTAACCTTTTCCTTTGGTAAATATGAAAGATATGTAGAGTACAACTTCTTTGCAAATGAATCATTCGGAATCTCTGGAACAACAAGAGTTGTTGGCTGATTCTTAAAAGAATCTAGCAAATCAACAATTTCTCCTAAAGTTGCATGATGTGTAGTAGGAACATAACAGTATCGTCCCTCTTCATTTCGTATTGCTTTTACTCCATCAAACTCACAATGATGTTCTTTTTCTTCTAATGCATCTAACATTTCTTCTATTAAATCATCAATGTAAAGAAGTTCTAGTTCTATACTTCTATCATTTACTTGAATAGGAAGATCATTAGCAATATTGTTACAAAAAGTAGCTACTGCACTATTATAATTTGGTCTACACCATTTTCCAAAAAGATTTGGGAAACGATAAATAAGAACTTTTGCCCCTGTTTCTTTACTATAATCAAAGAATAACTCTTCTCCAGCCAGCTTGCTCTTCCCATAATCAGAAGTACCATAACGTCCAATTAAAGTTGCTTGTATAGAAGAAGAAAGCATGACTGTACAATTATTTTTATATTTTTTCAATGTATCTAATAAAGTAGATGCAAATCCAAAGTTCCCTGTCATAAACTCTGACTGATCTTTAGGGCGATTTACCCCTGCAAGATTAAATACAAAATCACATTCTTTGCAATATGTATCTAATAAACTAAGTTCTGTATCAATATCATATTCAAAAATTTCATCTATTTTTAAATCTCTGGTACGATTCTTTCCATCTTTGATATTATAAAGATTAGATACCAGATTCTTTCCTACGAAGCCTTTAGCTCCTGTTACTAATATCTTCATAATTTCTCCAATCTATAATAAAAATTTTATCTTACTATAAATTATTTATTTTTTTCTTGTTCCCACTTAGCAAGCTCTTCTCTGATATAAGAAAGAGATAATAATTTTTCTTTTACCTGTTCTATATTTAAAAGCTCTGTATTACTTGAATTAAATTCTGTAAGAGTATTACGCTCTATATCCCCTTCTTTAAAGTATTTATCATAATTTAGGTCACGCTTATCACATGGTACACGATAAAAATCACCCATATCTATAGCGTTTGCACACTCTTCATTAGTAAGAAGTGTTTCATACATCTTTTCACCATGACGAATACCAATAACTTTGATTTCACTTTCAGGTGCAAATAGTTCTGTAACTGCTTTAGCAAGAACCTCTATAGTACATGCAGGAGCTTTTTGTACTAGTATGTCACCGCTTGTACTATTTTCAAAAGCAAATAATACGAGATCAACAGCTTCATCAAGAGTCATAATAAATCTTGTCATCGATGGTTCTGTAATAGTAATTGGATTACCAGCTTTAATTTGCTCAATCCATAAAGGTACAACAGATCCTCTAGAACATAAAACATTTCCATAACGTGTACAACTTATTTTTGTTTTTTCTGATTTTACAGTTCTTGATTTCGCAACAATAACTTTTTCCATCATTGCCTTACTTGTTCCCATAGCATTGACTGGATATGCTGCTTTATCCGTTGAAAGACATACAACATCTTTAACACCTGCTTCAATTGCAGCTGTAAGAACATTTTCTGTTCCTATAACATTTGTCTTTACTGATTCTATAGGAAAGAATTCACATGACGGAACTTGCTTTAAAGCAGCTGCATGGAATATGTAATCTACATCATGCATTGCATTTTTAACAGATGCAAGATCACGAACATCTCCAATAAAGAACTTAATTTTATTTGCTACTTCCGGCATTTTTGCTTGAAACTCATGACGCATATCATCTTGCTTCTTTTCATCACGTGAAATAATACGAATTTCTCCAATATCTGTTTTAAGAAAACGGTTTAACACCGCATTACCAAAAGATCCTGTTCCTCCTGTTATTAATAAAGTCTTATTCTTAAATAAACTCATTATTAAACCCTCCATAAATTTTTTTAATGCATCAAATTATAGTGTTTAGTAATATTTGATATGTAAACAAAATTATATACACTAAAATAACTACAATTAAATAATTATTTTTTATAAGTATTTAATTTTTTCAAAATACCTATTAGAGTATTTTTATTGACATACAAAAATATTATTGATGCAACTAGTAGATTGATTAATTCTAATATTGTATTTGGAAAGTACTGTATAATACAATAGTATATCAAAATTAAGATCACACATTTTGTTTCATTATCTATTTTCAATTTTATTGTTCTATTTATAATTTTAACTCTAATAATAACTAATGCTAAGTATGATACAAAAGTTGAAACTGATGCCGCATATATTCCTATAAACTTTACTAACGATAAATGTACAACAACATTTATTAATGCTGTAATTACCGTAGTAGCTCCATTATGTTTTGTGTTTTTTTGACCAACAAATATTCCTCCAAAATATGCAGCAATCGATGATAATACAGTAGCCGCCATTAGTATACCTACGCTCCAATAACCATCGATATATTTTGGATCAAATATAAATTTAAAAAAGATAAAATTAACACTCAGAACAGCAATAGCAATAGATGATACTACCATAATTAATTTATTTAATACTTTACTATAAAAAACTTCTTTGTCTTTATCTTCAATTGTTTCCGATACACTCTGTTGCCACGAGAATTGAAAAACACCAAATAAAGTTGTACATACAGATGGTAGCGTACATGCAATAGAGTATATACCTAATACATTACTACCTAACCATAGCTTTATAATTGATCTATCTGATACATTCATAATCCACCAGGAAATTGTATTAGGTATTAAAGGCATGGAATAGTATAATATATTTTGTATTTCTGTTTTTGAAATTGATTTTAATGATATGTATTTAAAAAACTTTCCTGATACTATCAGATATATACAACTAATTAAATATGCTAACGCATATCCTAGTAATATTCCTTGTAATTCCATATTTAAGAAAAATACAAAAATAGTAACAAATACCGTTGCAAAAATCATAACTATAATACTAGATATTGCATAATATTTTAACTTTTTCAATCCTCTAATATACGCTTGCAGAAAATTATTTAATATCTCAAATACCATTAATAATAAAAAGGCAATTTTTATAGGCGTATTTTCAATCATTAATGAAGCGACTATGAAAGCTCCTATAAAAATTCCTAATAACGCAACAAAGAATGCAGATGAAACTATAGATTTTCTTTTTAAATTCTCATTTGTATCTAATAAGAATCTGAATACTGCTTCTCCGCATGATAATGTTAAAATAGGAATCAGTAAAGTAATATATGTATTATATAAATCATATTTCCCATAATCTGAAACGCTTAGCCAACTACTAAATAACGGTATTACAATAAATGCTAATATTTTTGTACATAGTGTTCCTACAGTCAGTATCGCTGTATTTTTTGCTAATTGTTCTTCTTTTTTCATATTATTTTCTCCTCTTTTTGAAGCTTGCATATCTGCGATTTATATATTTAACAAATCCCATTTTCATCAAATATAAAATCGTCTTTGGTTCCAGTGGATAATTAGCTCTAATATCTTTAGCCGCAATCAAATCCCTCTCATCCCTTATAATGACATCTTCTGTTCTCGCTAAACTAATTCCTTCGCCTTTCATATTAAAAAATATTGCACTTTCAAAAGGTTTCATACGTCCGCTAAATGTAATAATTGCTTTTTTTACAGGTCTAGTAGTTAAAATATATGGTGTTGAAAAAAATGTTCTTGTTTGTTTTAAGTCAACAGAAAAGTCATAACTTTCTAGTTCACTGCATTTTTTCTTTAAGATTTTTGGAAGAATTTCCATAAAAACATCATAGCTACTTTCAGAAAGAGCGTATTCTGGCATTCTTAAGTTTGGCTTATATGAAGACAATACCGTTTGATAACAGTTTGTCGACATGGGAGCATTCTCCCCTGCTACACCTAAATTGGTTACATACGATACTCTTGGGAATACACATGTACGTTGAGTTTCTGCTAAATATTGAATAAATATTTTTTTAAAAGAAGAATTATTTTTCCACTGTGATACCGCTGTAGGTAATAAATTCTCATTATATTCATAGGTTTCATACCATTTCTTAAATAACTTCCAACCATTTTTCATCCAGATTGTGCCCCAATATGGGTGTGCTAGAAAAAAGACATCTTGTCCATCATGTATTTTGTAAAATTTAGATCCAACAAATTCGCACAAAAGTGGTGAATATAAGGATCCTGCAGCGATACAATCATCTGAAGAATATTTTGATACCATTTGTTTAACAACATCAAGAGCATAAGGTGCTGGCATAATATCATCTTCCAAAAAAAGAATACTATCATAAAACTCCGTTTGATCTCCTGCCCAAATAAAATGGTTTTTAAGCCCCAGACGTGTTGAATGAATAATAACTTTTTTTTGACCATAACTCCAATTATATTCATTTACCAATTTGTTTACACTTGTTGTACCTCCTCCATCAATACTAATAATCAAATCTACATTACTATCAATTTTCATTTTATTTAATGCCTCTAAAACTTTTCTTAATGGCTCATGTCGATTATACCCCATTACTAATATTGCTGTTGAAAAAAACTGATTCATTAAAAACACCTCTCTAAAATGCAAACTTTTCTTCTACCATTTACATTTGAATCTATTGCAACTCTTTTATTCTCTAAATCTACCCTTGGGTGTAAATCTGTACGACGTTCACCTAAATATTTTACAGTACTATATAAGTCTGCAATTACATCTATATTATTTTCGTTAAAATCCACCTTTAAAACTTTTTGAAAGCCTTCATTATTAGGATAAGTATCCGTAATCATAATGTCTTTGCTAATTATTGTTGGATGTCCATCTACGGTTAATTTATCCGGCATTAATATTTTTCTGCAAGCATCTTTCTTATATAAATAATATTTGCAATCTCTATTTTCATCATATGCAGTTGCTATTATTTCATCATCATTTATCCAGCAATAATGTGATACAGAGTATTCATTTTCTAAAAGTTTCAATTCAGATTTATCAATATCATATACAAATAATCTAGCTTTATGAAGTCTCTCTTTTGTTAAAAAGAAAAATAAAAATTTATTTCCTGATGGGTTAAATGACAAATGATTTAAATAGCAAATTTTAGGATCCAATTTTTGTGGGATTAAACTCAGAATATCGTTATATGAAACAAATGACTCTACAATAAATGTATTCATATTAACTAACACAATACCTCCATATGCATCTTCATCTCTATTGGGTAGATTGGTATATCCATACCCTGGTCTCATATATCCTAATCGTCCAAAATCTATTGCTAATCCGTAATATCCATTTTTTGATACATCATAAAATGGATATTCTATAATTTCTTCATTTCCTGTATAAATATTTTTTGTCCTAGTATGATATTTATATCCATCGAAATCGTTCCACATCAATGTATTTTCTTTAGAAGGATGCCATCTAAGTCTACACCCTTGCTGCCAGCACCATGCATTTGTACTATCTATATAAAGTTCACCTCCATCGTTTTTGCGAACAAAAATTTTACATTTATCGTTTTTTACTTTCAAAAATGCTATGTTATTACCACTAAATTGATTTATATCATAATATCCAAAAAATACATCTGAATCTTTATCTACTATCTCTTTATACGGTCTATAATAATTTTCTTTATGCTTAAAAGACATCATCTTTCCTAAAACACGATTTATTTTTACACGTTGCTCTGGAGTTGTCATTTTTTTAATTATTTTTTTTAGCACTAAAAAACCTCCTTTTAAATACTCTTTATGGCATAGATATACGGAACATACGGGGAATCGGATAAGCTAATCAGCAACCACATTATTAAGAATATAAGTGATATTATAGCCATTAAATTTCTCGTTTTATTTTTCCCATTAAAAGTTATTTTTATTGGGATTACTGAAAATAAAATTGGATAACATAATGCAATAAATATATTAAGCATTGAGCTATATCTACTAAATATTCCTATTTTCAATGAAAGTAACGATAAAATACAACAAATGTAAGCTCCATTAACAATTACTTTTTTTTTCATATCAGACATATCTATATGTTTCTTTAACATTATAATTATAATAATAGTTATAATCTCAGGCAATGCACTTACAATATTTCTACCATCTAATGACATGCCATTATAAATAGTGCCATAAAATGAATCGAACAATAACTTATCCGCAACTAAGAATATCGGTTCTGCAAAAATAACTATGCATATAGTCAAAATAAAACTAATAATTATCTTTCTTTTATCTAAAAAATTACTTCTAACTAAGAAGTATAAAGGTATCATAATAACTGAACTTATATGTATCAGTATAATAGGAATTAATTTAAAGTAGAACTTTTTGATTTTTCCATCTATAATATCTTGAATTAATAATGCCATTAAACCATAAGCTAAACAAGAGCGAATTATATTAAAAGCCGGGAAAAAAATTCCAATAACATATACCACTAATAAGCTAAGGAATGGCATTCCTGACAAACGTTTAATAATAATAAAAATAGGCACTAACGTCATAAACGCCATAGCTGCAAAGAAAAATATTTCACTATCCGAGATAATGTATAACAATTTAACTATAATTGCAAATCCTATTTCAGTTCCATTATACTCTCCTAGTCTTAAACCACTGCTTTTTAATGTTTTCCAATCCATTTTACCTATAGTATAAAAATCACTACTATATGACTTCATATCTACTGCAATATCTCCTCGGAAAGCTAAAACAAACCATAATAAGAAACAGCAAATCAGAAAATAAAAGTAAATAAAATACCTAGTAGAACCATTTTTCTTAAAATCATTGCAGTCAAATATTACCATTCCTATAGCTATAAATATAGCTATAAATATATATATTAACATTGAAACTATTCTCCATTCTATTTTTTATTAATTGTATTTTTACAAATACAATTAACTATTTTTTCAACTTGTTTTTCTGGTGTTTTGTTTTCCAAAACAAACTTCTTTCCATTTTCGCCTATTTTATTCAATTTATCAGGATCCAAATTACAAATACAAACCATTTTTTTCATAAAGGAAGTTAAATTATCGTTCGGAATATAATTTAGATAATCATCATATTCTTTAGGAATTCCATCTAATTTATAACATAATACCGGAACACCTGATCCTAAGTATTCCATAAGTTTAGAAGGGAATGAATATTTCGTGAAAATATCATTTTTTCTAGGGTTTACTAACAATGTCGCATTTCTTTGTATTTTTAGTATTTCTCCATTCGACAATTGACCTTTATATAAAATTCGACTATCATCTTCTGCAGCCTTTTCTATATCTAGCTTTGCTTCTCCCTCGCCACAAATTAACAATTCATAGTTTTCATCATCTATAAGTTCAAAAGCTTTAACTAAATCCATAACTCCATATTTTTTGGTCAAAGTACCTGTATATACAATTGTTTTATTTTTATTATTAGATTTGTTACTATTAATACTATCACAAGTTGATTCTCTAAAAACACCTTCTACTACCACACATCTTTCTGACGGGAGGTTTAATGAGTTTATCATTTCTTTTGTTAACAACGTATATGAGTCATAGAATAAAATATTTTTATTGCAACAATAGTTATGGTACTTTTTTATTAACATATGAATAGATATATTTGAATATTGCATATTCATAAATATAGGCAAATCCGGTATAATTACATGTAGGTGAACATTTTTATAATTTTCTTTTATCCACTTAGCAAGTTTTAAATAGTATATTTGTAACGAATAAAATACAATAGTTAAATTATAATCATAATTTTTTTCAATCCATTTTTTTATAGCTTTCTTATTTGCATAATATAATGAGATATCCTTAAATCCCCTTAGATTAAAGAAACCTGCCTGATAATCCTTACTAGTTGAATTATGAGAAAAATATTCCGACTGTATAAATAATTTTTTGTAATTAGAAGGATATCCTCCGATAAACGGCGTAGATAACAATTCTATTTCACCATCAAAAACGCTGTCAAATCCATTAATTAGGTTCCATTGTAATTTATTTGCAGCATATTGAATATGTCCTTTAGATTCATCTATAATTTTTTGCATTTGATGTTCTGGAAACATTCCACCTACAAATAAAAGTTTATTTTTATATTTCATATTATCACCATTATATTTTATTGTAAATTTCTTCTAAAAATTTTTGCATATTTAATACATACTTCTTATAGTCAAACAATTTCGAGTCATAGCATTGTTTTTTCATTATGTTTATCTTTTCTAGTGGCAATTCTATAGCTTTACTCATTTGTTCAATACCTTTAGCCTCATCTTCTATATCGACGAAAAATCCGTTTATATTCTCTTTTAAATAACAATGGATGTCACCTACATCTGTAATTAATACTGGTGTGCCTACCGAAATAGACTCTACAAACTTAGTTGGAAATCCTGCATCAGTCATCAAGTTCTTTTTACGCAGTAGTATCATATAATCTGCATCAGAAAAAGCTTGTTCACAAATGTTTTTCGCTACTCTTCCATGAAATTTAATATGTTCAATATTTTTCTGTAATAATGCGTACTGTTCTGGAACAACATTAATATACTGTTCTAAAGTAAGTCCATAAATATCAAAGCAAATTTTATATCCTGAATCAATAAGTTTATCTACATAATATATTGCAATATCCAATCTATCTTTATATCCATCAACGGATACTTTCCTACCATCAGAAGGGAATGGATTCCCTCCATAAACTAATTTAATAAAATTTCTTTCTTCTAAAATAGGTTTTCTATATGCCTCCAAGTTTTTAACAGGTGGAACAATTATACTAGGTTTATATTTATTATCTAACAGATATTCTGCTATCTTTGAACTTACAGCTATTACTCCATCCGAATTTTTATAAATCCAATGCCTTAATATACGATCAACTCGTTTAATTTTTCTTTGTAGAAATGATCCATGTGACACATTTGGCAAATCTACACAATTAATAATAAAAGGTATTTTTGATTTCCTACACCATCTTTTTAGCGTAAATAATAACCCAGAAAAGGTTGGAGTACCATAACAAATCACAAATCTACAATTATATTTTTTTAGTATAAACTCTATTTCTTTTTCAATAAAATTCAATTTTTTTATATCTTTACTTCCCCTGTAGAAAGGAACATTAAATAAATCATATCCCAAAAAAGTTTTATGTGTGTCCATTATGGAGTTAAATTTTTCATCCTCAAATTCATTGCCTATAAAAACTACTTTATATCCTAACTCTTTAAATATAGCAGCATTTCCCAAAACCAACTGAACTTCTGCACTCATTGTGCTACACTGAAAATCTCCAATATATGCAATTGTTTTCATTTTTTCTCCTCTTATATATTACCATAATTATCTTTTACTGTTTGATTTCTCTTTAAAATGATTTCTTGTATTTAGAATCATTAATATATGATAAAATAAACGCTCCAATTGAATAATAATTCATTTTACTTATTAACCACTTGAAATTATGTTTTGCACAATTATTACATCTTTGTTTGCTGATCAATTTTTGTGATTCTTCCTTATACCATTCTTTATCACAATCCTTAATCAAATTTGATAAATAATTTATTTTTTCATTATTATTGTTTGGAATTATACGATTATTCTTATATTTTATACCTTCAGTAGACCAAGTAACGATTTGTTTATCCATAATTTCTACTGAAAGAATATATGATTCTTGATTTTCTTCAGTCTGCTTAATTTTTAATTTTGAATTTACTTGAGATCTACATTCATCAAAGCAAAAATTTCCTAAATTATAAGCAATTAAATTATTTTTAACTGATTCAATCCCTTGCATAACATGAGCATGGTGTCCATGAACTATAAACTTATATTTTAGAGCCAATTCATGCATAAAATCTACTTGCTTTTGATTAGGTAAATTTGAATACTCATCTCCCCAATGAAAACTTAATATACTATAATAATCCTCATTTAAATCTTTAAATAAAACAGTTTCTACATCTTTTTTATTTAAAGAACATACTCCATTCCTATTTTGTTTTAAATTAATATATCTTGTTCCATTTGTAGAAAAGCAAGAAAAACCATGAAAAGAAATTCTTTCTCCGCATACTTCCATTTTTAAAGACTTGTTGTTGATACCAAAGTACTTAATATTATTTTGTTCTAATATATCTATAGTGTCTTGCATACCTCTAAGACCATAGTCACATATATGATTATTAGCCAGATTAACAACTTTTATATTCAGATATTTTAATATATCTATTACATTAGAATCAGATTTTAAATGTATGCCCTTACATTCTATTGTTCTATTTAAATTAGTAATAGGTGTTTCTAAATTCGCTACTACTAAATCATATTCCATTAATTTTTTTTTGATTTCATATAAATTATCTTTCCAATCAGTTCCTATTAACCCCCATGGAAATATACCTATATCCCCTAAAAAAGCAATCTTCATAATTACATCCTCATATTTTTCTTTCATAATTAGGTAAGACTATCCAATCTCCCATCCTATAATCCCATTCTTCAGGATCAAATTTTTCAAATCCACATGCTGGAAAAAAAGTAATCTCACCAAAATATATTTTTTCATTATTAACATTATAAAAATCAACACGCATAAACGGATAACCTTCTGATAATTTTTCTGCAAGTTCTACCATTTTATAATAATTTTTAGGCTTTACGAATTTACGATTTACATCATTTTTAAATAAACTTTCTCTAAATGGTAAAAACTCCATATTTCTATCATAATAATTTGCCTTATGATCAGAGAATCTATCGTAATCAATTTTCATGCATTTAACAACTCCATTAAATGTGAAGAACTTATAATCCAATAAATCTCCACTAATATCTTCTAAAAGTTCTTCTGCGATTATCCTAGGTTCTAAATCCTTATAAACCCATTCTCTACCGGCTAAATAAAATTCTTTAGATTCAATTTTCTCGTTAAAGTAAGTTCTTAAATAGTTTATATCTAAATAATTTTTATCTTTACAAACAAAAACGCTACCGGAATCATGAGTACACTTTAATACAAACTTATTAGGAAGTGTATTAAAATCAATGTCATCAAAGTTTTTCCAAACTCCCAAAATAGGTACTAAATAATCACTGCCAATACGTTCTTCTATGTGTTTACGAACTTCATATTTATCAACCATTGTATGCATTTCATCACGTCTAAAATATAATTTAATCCATTGTAATTTTTCATTAAAAGACCTTGGATTTTTCAGGTTTAGACTATGACCAAATGTAAAAAAATATCTTATTTTTAAATATAATTCATCTGGTAAAATACTACCAATTCCTGTTGCTAGTTTTACAGTTATATTATGAAATTTACTCATTTTACTTTTCCTTTTCTTTAATAAATTTATAAATTGCTTTATAAATAGGGGTTGGTATAATTCTAGTTATCAGCATAGCTATATAAATATACATAAAATCATTTAAAGAGCATTCTCCTCTTTCATAAATGCGTTTCTGTACGTTAATCCTAGATTTACAACTTTCCCAACTTCTTATTCTGCTAAAGTTTGAGTCATCAAATTTATAAAGTAAAAGTCCTTCTTTTAAATTTTTAGCTATATATCCTTTATTAATCATTTTAGAAAACAAGTCATAATCTTGTCTTCTTCTAAGAGAAGGATCATACATTCCACAATTGCAAACAACATCCTTTTTATACATAATAGTAGGATGTGCAAACGGATCATTCCTACGTATAACTTTTTTTATTTCTTCATACTCTGTTGGATATGAACAATATGATTTTTCTGATATTTCAGGTTTATCATTAAAGTCATAGGTTGCAGTTCCTAATAGTGCAAGATTTGAATCGTCATCAAACGCATTTAATTGTAATTCACATCTCCTAGGTAAAGAAATATCATCACTGTCCATTCTTGCAATTAATTCATTTCTACATACAAGTATACCTTGATTTAAGGCATTTGCTAATCCTTGATTTTTATCTAATCTGACAACAGTAAATAATTTCTTATACTGTTCTACATAACTTCCAAGTTCTTTTTCAACATTTTCTTCTAGTGTACCATCACAAACAATTACAAACTGTTCTGGAAATACTGTTTGATTTAGTATACTATCAATACTACCACATAATTCCTGGACAGTTGTTTTTTTGTATATAGCCATTAATACACTATAATCTCGTGTGTTCAAAATTATTCTAGAACCTCCTTGCTTGCTTAAAGTCTATGTTCATATTAAAAATGACATAATATATACGCATATATTTCATTTTCTTTTTTTATTTATCTTCATTATTATTTAATACATACTCAAAAGATTTTTCCTGACTACATACTATATACTCAAATGGATATATACTCATGTTAGGATCATAATAATAAGTTGCAAACATCTTATTTATAGAATTTAGAAATAAAGATCCAATATGAACAAAAATATTTAACCACTTCCACATGAAAATTTTATGATTATAAGCCTTAGCAAAGTATTTTACAATTTCTACAGTATCAGCCAATTCATTGTTTTGAGGGTAAAATACGCCTGACTTCTCACGTATAATAATTTGTTTAATAAACTCACATAAATTATCTATATATAGCATACTTCTTTTATTATGGTAGGCTGGAAAAACAGGTGTAATTCTTGCTAATTTTATTAATCTCATAAAGTTACCTTTTGAATTAGGTCCATATATCATTGGTGGCCTTAGGATTACAACTCTAAACTGCTCATCATCTAATTTATGTAATCCATTTTCAGCCTGTAATTTGCTATTCCCATAGAACCCATTAGGTTCAGGCATAGTATTTTTCGTTATAACCTCTCTTGTAAGTGATTTACTTTCATGAAATACTATCATGCTGCTCATAAATATAAATTGTTTTACCCCTGATTTTTTTGCATATTTAGCAATTTCAATGGTTAAATCTCTATTAACTTTATAATAAAGTGCTTCCATAGATTTTTTAGCATTAACATGTGCAATACCTGCAACATGAAAAACGACGTCATATTTACCAAAATCTGCATTATTCCAGTTATCATTCATCGTATCAACTGTATCTACTGTAAAATCGTCGTCACTTTCTAATAGCCACTTCTCTACAGACGTACCAATATAACTATTTTTACCTGTAATAAGTACTTTTTTCATCAACTCAACTCCACAAAATCATTCGAAAACGTCCCAATATCTTCGTTTCATTCTAATTCCATATTTAATACCAATTTTAGGTAATTTTTCACCCATCAATTGTTTAACTCGTAAATAAGGTAGATTTAATCCACCATCTTTATAAATAATTATAGTTGCTGTTATTCTAGGGTTTAAATCTGTTAATACTGGATTATTATTTTCATCTAGCATAAAGTCAAACCCAATATTCCCATCTAAACCTAATGTAGATACAATCTCCTCACAAAGCTTATATGCATTATCTTTTTTCTCAATTAAACTTGCCATTGCTATACTCATACTACTTTCATAGTTTCTTCGTCCTGCTATATAAAGTGTTTTACCATGATCTGCAAGAAGATCAACTGTATATTCACATCCAGGTAAATATTCCATAACAATAGTGTCCGGTAGTTCTTTACATTCTTTAATTATTTTGCACATATCTTCCATAGAAATATCAAACGAACTTGGTTTTTTATATAAGAAATTTTCCACTCTACATAAATTATTTTTTATAATTCTAACTCCTCTACTTCCGCTACTTTCTGTAACCTTAACAACTACATTCTTTTCAGGAAATCCAAGTTTTTTTGCCCCTTCCACTAATTCATCAACATTGTTTATATGATAATACTCTGGAGTTCGTAATCCATGTTTTTTCATATGCTCATAAAGTTTAAATTTATTATTTGCTACATTTAATGTCTGTCCATCTGACATAGCAACCTTTACGCCTAATCTTCTAAAATCATTTATTCTCTTTAAAATAATCGGTAATTCCATTGATATCTGTGGAAAAAATATATCAATCCTTTCCTTTTTACAAATATCTAACAGAATATCTACATAATTATCATCTGTATATGTAGGAACTTGATAATAGCCATCTAACAAATTATCCATAAAAGGATTATCTTCCATATCAACCCCTATAATTTTTATATTTCTTTCTCCGTTTTCTTTCAAACAATTAAAAAATCCAGGCATAAACATTGCACCACATGCAGTGCTTAGTATAGTTAAATCCTTCATTTTTATTACCTTCCTCTAAAATACAAACTTTGAAAATACATCATCAAATGTTTCTTCTCTCATAATTTCAATAATTGTTCCATCTTCTTCAATTGATACCATAGAACAATTTGGCTTTATAAATTGTGGTTTTGAAACAATAGAATATCCCCCAACATTACCAAATACTAAAATATCTTCAGCCATTAATTTACCTTTATAATTTTCGTACATTAAATCTTGTTCCAAGCACGTATACCCCATAATATCTATTGATTCACAATCGTTTTTGTCATTAATGTTTAATTTTTCAACCGGTAATTTTTTCATAGTACATATTTCACCAAGATTTAAATAACTTCCATCCATTACAGCCATCTTTCTCCCACGTACATTTTTGATACTTAAAACTTTTGTTACAAAATTTATGTATCGTGCAACAACTGTTGTTCCAGGCTCTGTAAATACAATTGGCATTTGATCTTTATAGTGTTCAGCAAAAGGCTTCATAGTTACTTTTGCATATTCTTCATATGTAGGAACTTCATTAAATTGTTTTTTTAATTCATCTGCCATATTAGCAAACATACCACTTCCCAAACTAATATATTCAGGAATTCCTTTTATATATTTATCAGCAGCATTAAGCATAATTTCTGCTCTTTTCCCCCATGCTTCTATTCCCCTATTCCGACTTATATGACAATGTAAACCTACAACACTAATATTTTTATAATCTGATAATAAATCAATTATATTTTTTAAATCTTCACTTTCAGGTGCTAAACCAAAACGAGAAATAAAATCTGCTCCAACATCTAAATTAATACGAATTCCCACTTTAAATTGATGTTCAAAATGTTGATTAGCAATATGAATAATTTGTTTAGCTTCATCAACGCTATCAATATTTACAATTCCATTATTTAAAAGATGTTCTTCTAAACACTCTCCTTTTGCTGGTCCATTATATACAATTCTATCATTAGAATACCCTATTTTTTTTGCCAACGTATATTCCATGTCAGATACAACTTCTGCATAACCACCTAATGTTTTAACTAAATTACAGATATAAGGTGTATAATTTGTTTTATATGAATATGAAAGTGCATATTTAGGATAAACTTTTTTCATAGCATTTTCTAACTCATGATAGTTATTTATAAATTCTTCCTTATCAAACACATAAAAAGGAGTTTTTTTTCTATCTAATAATTTTTTATAAATTTCTTTTTTCATAGCTATACCCCCTTGTCAACTGTATTATTATCATTTCGATAAACATTTAAATGAGGCCTATCCATCTCTGACCCATATCCTGTTTTAACACGATTAAATAACACTTTAAATGTTGTAAAAATAACTTTAACATCTAACCAAAAAGAAACATGCTCTGCATAGTAAACCTCATATTTAAATTGTTCTTCAAATGTAGTATATGTTTTTCCAGAAAGGCTATCTGGAGGAATTAAGCCACCACGTACAGAATGTCTTTTTCTTTCTTCCGGAAAAAAATACGGACCATAATACGTAGGCATTGGTCTTGGTCCCACAAATGACATGTCACCTTTTAAAATACAAAATAATTCTGGCAATTCATCTAATGATGAAGAACGTAACAATGCTCCAAATCTTGTAATTCTATCTTTTTCCGAAAGTAAATCACCATTTTTATCCTTATTGTTTGTCATAGAACGATACTTATATAAATTAAATAATTTCTCATCTTTTCCTATACGTTCTTGCTTAAATAAAATTGGTGATCCCATTTGAATTCTAACTATAACAGAAATAATAAGAAATAATGGTGATAATACCAATATTGATAATAAAGATAACGTAATATCCAAAAAACGTTTAATATATTTTCTATACATTTTGAATTCCCTTCTATACAATTCTTCTCAATACAGATTCAAAAGCTTCTGCATATTTACATCCAGATTGGCTACCTCTACTAATTGCTATTGCATAAATATTCTCTTTGCTTCTCGGATGAGGATAATCTCTCATAACACCTTTATATGCATCGAGTGCATTAATTTTTATATCAACTCCATCTTTTCCAACTTCAACAAAGCAATTAGGCGAAAACTTATTTGAAGAAGTATCTATAGACCATTCTGTTGAAGATGGTATTTCCATATATAACAATTCTCTTAGTTCTGGAATATCACTTCTTCTTTGAAATAAACGACTTGCTGCTTGAACTGCATAAGAAGTCATTACATGATCATTATTTGTATCAGCTGGATGATGTGTAATAATAATCTCTGCCTTAAAGTCTTCTATACATTTTTCTACAAATTGAACTAATTCAAGATGAGGTACTGTATTCATTTTTATATTTGGGAAATCAGCACAATAAGCTTTCTTTACACCAATAATTGACATAGCTTCATCCTGATCTTTAGAAAGAGTAGCTGATATATTTGCTCTAGCTGCAGCCTGAGTTACCATAATCGCAACAGCTACATTATTTCCTTGCTTAATTAATTTATGTATTGTTGCTCCAGCACCTAAAACTTCATCATCCGGATGAGCTACTACTACTAAGTAATTCATAATTTATTTTCTCCCACATTAATTTTTTATTTTACAGCTAAATATTTTTCCAAACTTCACAGCTAGCTACTTTTTTTCCATCTGGAACTTTAGAAAAAGCACTTACTACTGCATTACAATCAATTTGACAACATTTATTAACTACTGCGTTATGATTGACTACTGCCCCCGCACATATAAAAGAGCCTTCATAAACCTTAGCGCTAGCACTAACCACGCAATTTGCTTCAATTACTACTCCTTTTTTTACTTCAGCTGATTTACTTATAACAGCTGACGGATGAATCAACGTTGTAGGGTTTTTAAGTTTTAATAGATTTTGACTTCTTACTAAAGGATTACCTATTGCAACTATTGTTTCATCATAACTATCTTGCAAAACATCTATATCATTTAATTTACCAATAGCAATTGGTAAATTATCATCAAGAAAACTTATTTTTCTATAACCAAGTATTTCAGCTATTTCTTTTACAAGCTGTCCATAACCTCCAGCCCCTAAAATTAATAAACTTTTCATTTATACTTTCTCCCTTTAACCTGTTCTAAACTTTTCATTTGTTTAAAACACTTATGCTATTAATCTAACTATTTACTTCTCTCAAATTGCTCAACTTCTACAGTTGCAGCCGCTTCATTATCCTCATCGGGATTTCTATAAGTAGGTACCACTTCATGTAGTTTTTCTCTTAATCCTTCCTTACTTGAAAGCTTAACCACATCTAAAAGTTCATTTAAATCTTTTTTAACCTTATTTAATTCAAAATCTCCAGGTTTTCCTATAAATATCTTCTTATGGGGTGTTTCACTTAATCCCTCTTCATCCATAAGAAGTTCTTCATATAGCTTTTCACCTGGTCTTAAACCAGTAACTTTTATTTCTATTTCTTCATTTGGAACATATCCTGATAACCTAATTAAGTTTTCTGCTAAATCATATATCCTAACAGGCTGTCCCATATCTAAAACAAATATTTCTCCACCCTTTGCATATGCTCCAGCTTGTAAAACTAGTTGTGATGCTTCCGGTATTGTCATAAAATATCTTGTTATATCCTTATGTGTTAAGGTAACAGGGCCTCCCTCTGCAATTTGCTTTTTAAATAAAGGAACCACTGAACCATTTGAACCTAATACATTTCCAAATCTAACTGCTACAAATTCTGTATCACTTTCTTTATCAATAGACTGTATAACCATCTCACACACTCTTTTAGTTGCACCCATTACATTAGTAGGGTTTACTGCCTTATCTGTAGAAATTAATACAAATCTTTCTACTCCATATTCACTAGCAAGTTCTGCTGTATTTAAAGTTCCTAAAACATTATTTTTAATAGCTTCTCCCGGACTATCTTCCATTAAAGGTACATGTTTATGGGCTGCTGCATGAAATACAACCTGAGGTCTATACTCCTTAAATATACTATTTAACCTTTTTCTATCTCTAACAGATCCTATTAATGTCTTTAAATTCAAGTTTTTATACTTTCTTAAAAGTTCATTTTGTAGGTCGTAAGCATTATTTTCATAAATATCAAATATAATAAGTTCCTTTGGATTAAATTTTGCTATTTGCCTGCACAATTCTGAACCGATAGAACCTCCTCCACCAGTTACCATAATTACTTTATTCTCTATATAACCAGAAATACCACTAAAATCTAACTTAATTGGTTCTCTTCCTAGTAAGTCTTCTACATCTACATCTCTGATTTTTTTAACAGAGAACTTTCCATCTATTACTTCTGAAACCCCAGGCATTATTTTTACCTGAGCAGTTGTTTTCTTACATTCATCTAAAATTTTCTTTAGTTCTACTTCATTTAACTCTGATATAGCTATTATTATTTCATCAATTCTTTGTTCCTCTACTACTGTAGAAATATCATATCTATCACCAAGAACTTTTATTCCTGATACATAAGTTCCTTTCTTTTGTATAAAATCATCAACAAAGGCTACCACTTTCTTTCTATATTGTGGATTCTTCTTATATTCATTGGCAACAAGAGCCCCTGCTCCTCCTGCTCCTACAACTAAAACTCTTTTATAATTTCCATTACTTCTATCACTAACGTATATCAAAGTTCTTCGTACTATTCTCCAACTAATTCTAATCCCATTGCAAAATATCATAATCATTATTCCAGCCATTACTGTAACCATTAGCGGAATTCTATTGCTATCAAAGTACGATATTGTTAAAGTAGCTATAGTGCCTATGGAGGATGCTATTACTCCACTAACAAATTCATCTATACTAGCAACGGACCAAATACTTTTATATTGTTTAAACGCCATAAATATCCCTATAAATATTAAAGATATTAAAAATATTTTACTTATATAACTTTCATATATTACTACAATTTCTGCTATACTGATGTCAGTATATTTAAACCTAAATATAAAAGCTATAAAATATGCACTAAATATTAATAACATATCTAAAACTACTAATATTGACGTTTTAGCTTTTTTATTTCCCAATGTTGTCCCCCCCTATCTACACACGGTTTAATATTACTTTAAAAATGAGAAAATACCCTTTTTTTCTTTTACTTTTTCTCCTATAAACTCTACATCTTCATTATTTAATAACCTTCTACCACTTTCTCTAAAAAGCTCTTCATTTATTTTACTTTTCTTTTTAACTAATTCTATTCCTCTATCTATGCCTGTACATCTATTTGTATCATTATGTGCATCAGAACCAATAAAATTATAAATATTATTAGCCAATAATATCTCTGCAGTTTTCTTTACGCTATTTCCAAACTGACCTTCAATACTTCCAGCATTCATTTGAAACAAGAATCCTTCATTAATAAACTTATTAATTCTCTCTGGTTTTTCTATTATAGGTCTATATCTTTCTGGATGGGCAAGTATTGGAATTATGCCCTTTACTTGAAGTTCATATATAACCTCTAATGTGTCGCTATCAAAGCTTCTCATAGGAAGTTCTATTAACATATATCTTGAGTCATTAATTGTACCTATAAGACCACTTTTATAATCATCTATTATTTGTTCTGAATAATAGACTTCTTGACCATAATGTATGTTTATATCTAACCCTTCTCCTTTTGCAAGCTTATTAAACTCCCCTACTAAGTTCTTAACTTCATTATAAGGTTTTTCTCCATATCCTCTACAAAAGTGAGGAGTGGCAACTATATCCTTTGTTCCACTCTCCACTGCCATCTTAATCATATGTAGTGTCATATTTATATTTTTTGAACCATCATCAATTCCAGGTAATATATGTGAATGTATATCAATCATTTAATCGCCCTCTTACTTACCTTCATTACCATAATAGTAGTAATATTTCTTTCTAGTGTTTTCAACACCATTAAGTACAGTTCCTAATATATTGGCACCTACTTTATCTAGAAGTGCTTTTGCTTGTTGTACAGAATCTCTTTTTGTTTTCTCTGCTCTTACTACTAGAATTGTTCCATCTACCTTAGTAGAAAGAATTTGAGCATCTGTTACAGCTTGTAACGGAGCACTATCTAGTATAATTATGTCATACTTGCTCTTTAACTCTTCTAAAAGTCTTCCCATTGCTTTTGAACCAAGCATTTCTGAAGGATTTGGAGGTAACTTTCCTGATGTTAAAATATGAAGATTTTCACTATATTCATTTACCGCACCATTCATTTTCTCTTTTCCTATCAAAACATCAGATAACCCAACTAAATTAGATATTTTAAACTTTCTATGAAGTGAAGGCTTTCTTAAATCACAATCTATTAAAATAACACTCTTCTCTGATTGTGCAAAGGATAATGCTATATTACCCGCCGTAGTTGACTTACCTTCACCTGGCTCAGAGCTTGTTACTACCATGGTTCTTATCTCTTTATCAAAAGATGAATATTGTATATTAGTTCTTAAAGTTCTATAAGCTTCTGCTGCTATAGATTTTGGTTTTTTTTCTACTATAAACATATACTTCTCCTTTATTTAATCTTTTCTTGATCTGGAATAGCACCTAAAACAGGCACTCCTATAACATCTTCTAATGATTCTTTGTCCTTAAATGTGTTATCCATAAATTCTAATAACAATGCTAGTCCAACTCCAACCATTAATCCTAGTAACATAGCTGTTGCTATATTCATTTTCTTATTAGGACTTACTGGATTTTCAGGTAGCTTTACACTTTCAATTATCTTTACATCTGCATTTTTTATTAATGCTGATGCTTCTTCAACAAATTTATCTGTTACTGCTTTTACTACATTAGCTGCTTCTTCTTTATCTTTACTTATGTACTTAACTTCCATTAATTGAGTATTTGTTATTTGTTCTGCAGTTAATGCGGATGATACTATTTTAGGATCTAAATCTATATTATTATCCTTTAATGCCTTACTAACTAAGTCTTCTGTTTTTATAAGGCTTGTATATGTTTTTACTAATTGTTGATACATTGTTATATCACTATTATTATAATTTTCTGTCGAAGCTTCCTTACCAACAAATAGTTTTGCTGATGCTTCATATTTAGGTTTTATTACAAAAAAGCTTACAACTGCAGATATAATTGTTGCTATAAGAGTTATTGTAACTATTAATTGCCATCTCTTTTTCAACCCATCAATTATATCTTCAATCTTGATAATTTCTTCATTCATTCTACTTTCCTCCATAAATTTTTACATTATATTGTCGAATATACACACAGTATTTATTTTACCATCTCAAACTACATTTGTTAATAAAGAATATATAATCTTCATTATAAATATATTTCCAGTTCTTTTACTAATTATTCATTACAATAACGAACATTTAATATAATTTCTTATTCCATATTTTATTTTAAATTATAATCGTAAAATTTCAATCAATCTCACCATTTTTTTTTCGACAAAGATTTTTATAAATAAATACTTTTTCGTACATTTTCAATATTTCTAAACTTGTCTAGACCAGCCATTTTGTAAATGAAAACTTATTCACATATTTCTTTGCATTTGTCGAATCGCATTTTTTCTTGTCGTTAATTTTTTATTATCTTTTTTACCTAGGTGAACTATTTTTTATTGATAAATTAAATACTTCAATTTTATTATTAACATGACTTTAAAAGTATGAACTGTTTTAATTTCACCCATAGTATTCTTAACAAACTTATTGCCTCTAGAAGTTTAAAACTGAATAAACTTTTCCTATACAGCTTGGCCAATCTTAAAAACGTATATTCATTTATATTTTTTCATAGACTCTTCTAAATTTTCAAAAGCTAATTCCAATTGATTTAAATTTAATGACTAACTAGGATTTGAATTTAAAAACAAATTATTAGGATAGCTCTTTTAAAACTATAACTCCCACATTAACATTTCTTTTTTCATTTTAAAAATTTCTAATGACTGATTTTTTACACCTCCCAAAGTTATTTATTTTTTAAATATTATTTTTATTATTAATATTTTAAAAGAATAAATATTCTTTTAAAATATTAATAATTTTATTGTTATAAGACATATTATTTATTATAATTATTATGTAAATATTTTCCAAAAAGGAGTGGTGAAATGGCAAAGAAAAAACAGAACAGTGATATTTGTTCTGAGGATGTAGAAATATTAGATGATGTTTGGGATCAGGAGGAAAAAATTTTTAGAGATCCAACTGCAAGAACCGTTATGACTTTTAACTTTCAAGAGCCTGATGATGATAAACCATCTTCAAACGAAACTGAAAAGAACACTACTAATCAATTGAAAGAAAAATCCATATCCGATAAATCTAGAAATGATACTATTTTTAACAACTTTACTGTAGGAGTAATTAACAATGATAAAGAACCCTTTGATTGCAAGAGAAGCTATTCCCTTAGAAAATCAACTGTAAAAATGTTAAATGAATTAAAGGGATTTAGTCTAGATATTAATATGCCTGTTGGAGAAATAGTAGATGACGCTATAAGATACTATTATTATTACGTAACAAATCAACTTTAGGAACATAGTATATATCACAAAAAGGATGCAGAGAGTTTTATTTTATACTGCTCTCTCTGCATCCTTTTTATTTATATCCTTTTTTAATTATTCTTTTTACAAATTCAATACTCTTTTGCTTTATAAATTCTATCTTCTTCACAGTATATTGTTCAAAAAATATACTATTCACATAGTCACTATATTTACCTTGATAAATACAACTTTTCAAATATTTTTGAGCACAAATCCCAAATATACAATCTACATTAACATAATTAATCAGCTTCTCCAAATATTCTTTCTTTTCATCTAATGTATATGACAAATCCATCATATTTTGTACCATTGAAATTTCAAAATGCATATCAAGTTCTTTTTCCGTAGGATAAAAATCGAATTTTCCCAAATAATCTTTATATATACTTTTAAACACTTGTTTTCTTTGTTCTAAATTTCTATTTGCAGTTCTAGTAGCACTAGTTTTAACAACTCTATAGTTTAACAACGCCTCATCTAAATTTGCTACTTTATATTTTAAAAGCATTCTGTTCCACAGTCCATAATCCTCTGCGTATTTATCCTTATATTCATATTCTAAATTGTCTTTTTTAATTATATCACTTCTCATAATAATCGTTGGATGTTGAAAGGAATTTTCAAATATACTATTTGCAATTAATTGATCATTACTAGTCAGAACGTTAATTTTCTTTTTTATCACCGATCCATCTAAAAACATATTAACTGCCGTACCTAACAATGCAACATCTAGGTTTTCTTCCATATATGCAACTTGTTTTTCAATTCTATCATATAAAGCAATGTCATCTGCATCCATTCTTGCAATATATTTTCCTTTTGCTTCACTTATTCCTATATTTAAAGAGTATATTAACCCCTTATTCTCCTTATTGTCTATAATCTTTATTCTATTGTCATTTGAATAATATTTTTGCATTATACTAAAACTCTTATCTGTACATCCATCATTAATTATAATAAATTCAATATTTTTATAACTTTGATTTAAAATACTTTCAATAGATTCATTCAAATATTTTTCACCATTATATACAGACATTACTACACTAACTAAAGGTTGCATAACTTAAAATCCTCCATAAATTCATAAATATTATTTGGGTAATTTTATAATACTATTTATACAATAACTATTCAGTTTTTCCTACACCTGAAAGAACAATTCCTTTATTATGCTCTAAAGCCCATGATATTCCCCAGTCATTTTGGAATATAAGAAGGTTTCTATCCTTAAAGTCTTTAACCTTTTTAGTATCTGAAGTAAGATTTAAAGTATCTGGATCTAAATCCTTGTTTTCAATCCATCTTACATATCTATAAGGAAGTCTTTCCATCTTAATATCTGTATTGTATTCACTCTTAAGTCTATATTCTAAAACTTCAAATTGAAGTACACCAACAACTCCAACTATTATTTCTTCCATTCCTATGTGAAGTTCTTTAAATACTTGAATTGCTCCTTCTTGAGCTATTTGAGTAACACCTTTTATAAATTGTTTTCTCTTCATAGTGTCTACTGGTCTTACTCTTGCAAAATGTTCTGGAGCAAAGGCTGGAATCCCTTCAAACTTGAACTTCTTTGATGGGGAGCATAAAGTATCACCAATTGCAAATATACCCGGGTCAAATACCCCTATAATATCCCCTGCATATGCCTCTTCAACTATTTCTCTATCTTGAGCCATAAATTGTTGAGGTTGGGCAAGCTTGATTTTTTTACCACCTTGCATGTGCATAACTTCCATACCTTTTTCAAACTTACCTGAACAAATTCTCATAAATGCAATTCTATCTCTATGAGCCTTGTTCATATTAGCTTGTATCTTGAATACAAATGCAGAGAATTTATCATCAAATGGGTCAATTTCTCCTATGTCTGAATTTCTTGATAGTGGTGATGTAGTCATTTCTAAGAAATGTTCTAAGAATGGTTCCACACCAAAGTTAGTTAATGCTGACCCAAAGAATACAGGAGTTAATTCTCCACTTCTAACCTTTTCTATATCAAAATCATCTCCAGCAATATCTAAAAGTTCTATATCTTCCATTAACTTATCATGAAGAGCTTCTCCTAGAATTTCTCTGAATTTATCATCTTCTACATTACCTTCAATAGCTTCTACTTCTGTTTGTCCGTGATCCCCACCATTAAAAGCAATGATTCTTTTATTGTCTCTTTCATATACACCCTTAAAGTCTTTACCTGAGCCTATAGGCCAGTTCATTGGATATGTCTTTATACCTAATTCATTTTCTATTTCTTCTAATAATTCAAATGGATCTCTGGCTTCTCTATCCATCTTATTTACAAATGTGAAAATAGGCATCTCTCTTAAAGAACAAACTTGGAATAACTTTCTTGTTTGATCTTCCACACCTTTTGCTGCGTCAACAACCATTACTGCTGAATCTGCTGCCATAAGTGTTCTATATGTATCTTCTGAGAAGTCTTGGTGTCCAGGAGTATCTAGTATGTTTATACAGTGTCCACTATAATTAAATTGCATAACTGATGATGTAACAGAAATACCTCTTTGCTTTTCTATTTCCATCCAGTCTGATACAGCATGCTTAGATGCTTTTCTTGCTTTAACAGAACCTGCAAGTCTTATAGCTCCTCCATATAATAAGAACTTTTCTGTAAGTGTAGTCTTACCTGCATCTGGGTGAGAAATAATTGCAAAGGTTCTTCTTTTTTTAATCTCATTTATATAATCAGCCAAAGCTTATGCCTCCTCTATATTAACATTAAGTATATTTTTACACATCTTTAGATTATACCACATTTTACTGTATAATAGACATAGAATTTGTTGGTTTTGGGAGGTTCTTATGTTTAAATTGATTGCTCTTGATATGGATGGAACTTTATTAAAGGGTGATAATACAATATCACAAGAAACAAAAAAAGCTATTAAACTAGCTAAAGAAAAGGGAATAAAAATAGTTATTACAACTGGAAGACCTATTCAAGGAGTTATGAATTATTTAGAAGAATTAGATTTAATAAATGATGATGAATATGTTATTACTTATAATGGATCTTCTATTTATAATACAAAAACTTTAAAACCTATAGTTAGAAGTGGATTAACAGGAAAGGACTTTAAAGATATTTATAAGCTTTCTAAATCTTTAGGGGTTGAATTTCACGGTTTTATTGATGAGTGCTGCATTGCACCAAAAGAGAATAAATATACTGATGCTGAAATTCAACATAATAATATAGATGTTAAAATTATAGATATAGAAAATGACATAAATGATAATGATTTTATTATTAAAGCAATGATTTTAGATGAAAAAGAAAAGCTAGACCAAGCAGTTAAAAAAATTCCTAAAGAATACTTTGAAAAATATAATGCATTAAGAACAGTTTCTTTTATTTTTGAATTTATGAATAAAAATTGTAGTAAATCTAGTGCTCTAAAAGCTTTGTGCAAGCACCTAGATATTTCACAAACTGAAGTGATAGCTTTTGGTGATGGAGAAAACGATATAGACATGCTTCAATTTGCCGGGCTTGGTGTTGCTATGGGCAATGCTTCTAACTATGTACAGTCAAAGGCTGATTATGTTACTCTTTCTAATGAAGAAAATGGAGTAGCAGATGTAATATATAAAAAGATTTTAAATATTTAACTGCATTTTTTTCTCTCCTTACGGTAAAACTATTTATATAAATTTAAGGAGGGATACTTTATGAGCAAGAAAAAAGCATATTTGCCTAAAGTAAGAACAGACTATCATCCAACTGAAGATGAGATAAGGAGCTATGCTCCTAATGGAGATTCAACACCTCTTCCTAATCCTGCTGTTGATGATATAGCTGTAAATAATATAGCATGGCAAGAATTTGATTATACAGAAAGTCTTTTTGATGAAGGTGACGATATAATAAACGACAATCATAACTATGAAGACTAGGATAAGATAAAAAAGGGGCTGTATCAGATTAAGGTTTTTTACCTTAGGCTGATACAGCCTTATTTTTATAATTTTAAATTTTATTCATAACTTTATATGTATTTA
>NZ_JAHAIF010000101.1 GCF_018372875.1 Clostridium sp.
TACCACCTATGCCACCTTTCAACCTAAAGTAAAAGAAAATATCGTTGTAACTAAAATATCGATACTACAATAGTGTCGATATTTTTTTCTTAAATATGTAGTTATACAAAGTAACTTCATAATACTAAATATGGAAATAGACAAATCAGAATGATAAAATAGTGGTAAGGATTTGGAATACTAAACTTTAATACTAAAAATACAAAAACAGACTCTGCCCCAAGGGGGTAAGTAACCCTAAATTAGATTATGTTACTTCAAATGGATTAGAGTTAGAAGCTACACCAGGTGAGACAACGACGGTGTTAGGCACATATAGAAGTGATACGGGTGCAATTCTTGATGAGTTAGGTAATGTAAAGTCTCTTGATTTTGGACCAAGAGATGGCAGCTTTAATTTACTAAATACGCCCGATGAATTATATGTTTCTCCTAATCAATTTTGGAATGAATATAATAAACCATGGTTAAGTAATGCAATAGAAAGAAATGATATATTTAAAATTGCAACAGAACCTACATGGGATAACTTAACTCGAACAAATATGTATACAGGAAAAATAGAACTTACAGGATTTGGTAGAGAGTGTGCATATTTGAAAAAACATGGATATTCATTTGATAGTATTACAAAAACTATGTCTAGGTCGAGGTGAGAACAGTGGATAATTTATGGACAAAGATTAATGACGAAATACCAACATATATGGCAAAATTGTGTCAAAAGCACAATTTGAAATGTGTAAGAGTATCTGAATTAAAAACAGCTATGGTAGGAGAAGATTTTTCAATACTTATTGCGGTTGACAGATTTGATATTGAATTGTACTATTTGTATAAACAAGGGGATAAAATAATTAAACATCCATGTGGAAGTTATTTTGCACAAGCATATGATAGTAAAGATAGAGAAGATTTATTAAGTGGAGAGGGAGCAGATGTTTTTGTAAGAAATTGTATTCTGATAACTTCGCATGGATTGTCTAGTAAATGGAAGGATGTTTTAGAAGGAGATAAAAAATGGTTAGATAAATATAAGAGTTCATCTAGTTATGCAACAGAGAAGTTGACAAGCGATGAAATTGATGCGTTAGCTGATATATTTATTTAATTATGGTTATACTTTAGCACTTCAAAACCCCTAATTCAAAAAGCTATTTTAATCGCTGTCTGTTCACGAAGTGAATAACACACAGCGATTAATAATAGCTTTTTGTCATTTACCTAAAGGGGAAAGGACACCTATTGCGAAATTTGCCACTAGGAATAGGAAAGGATTTGTCTGACATTTTCTTGAGGTTATTTTGCAAAAGTTTGATTTTACTGACTTCTTATGAGTTGATAAAAAACAATCTTCCACAGAACCAAAGTTTACTTGATTATCTACAACTCCAGTGATATAGCCACTTAAAGTTATTGATGAGAAAATCGGAAGTTAATTTTCGTTCTAGGTGGTGTATATACTGTAGTTAAAGATCCAACGTTATTAGTAGAGGGGATAGC
>NZ_JAHAIF010000029.1 GCF_018372875.1 Clostridium sp.
TTTGGAAATAAATACATATAAAGTTATGAATAAAATTTAAAATTATAAAAATAAGGCTGTATCAGCCTAAGGTAAAAAACCTTAATCTGATACAGCCCCCCAATTAACTTTATTATTCCCTGTCTAGGCTTCCCTTTTTAGTTCTTGTCTTTGAGTAAGCATAAATTAATAATGATCCTACTATTCCAACAGTAAGTCCATTTGAAACAAAAGCAACTGCTCCTTGAACAAATACTTTATTAGCTGGTTCTGCATAAGCAAGAACATCTAACCCTGGAGCTACTAAAAGCCAAGCTATAGCATTTCCTATTATTTGATAAATATTGAATCTAACAATATCCTTCTTATTAAATTCACCCTCATTAATACTTAATCTTTTGTATGCAAATCCAATTACTAATCCAACTACTGCTGAAGCTAAAATCCAGCTAAACCATGGTGATCCATATGTAGTTAAATCCTTTAATGTATGCCCTATAAATCCAATTGAAAAACCTGCAACAGGTCCATATAAAACTGCCATTAATGCTAGAAAGGCATATGCTGTTTCAATACTTGTATTTGGTATACCTGTTGGAATTGCTCCAAACCTTCCAAGTATCATAAACACAGCAGCACCTATACCTATAGCTACAATTGTTTGTATTCCTGATCTCCTATTCATATAAACTCTCCCTTAGTTTTAATTTATATATATTTTTCATAATATTCTATATTTATATACACAAAGATAAAAAGCTGACTTATGTCAGCTTTTTAATTAATTTTCTAAGAATGAAATTGCCTTAGTTGGACATTTAGTTGTACAAATCTTACAGTTAACACAGTTTTCATAATCAACCTTAGCTAAGAATCCATCAACTTTAACTGCACCCTTTGGACAATTCTTTTCACAAATTTTACATCCAATACATCCAGCTGAACAAGCATTCCTTACATCCTTACCAGCATCTTGTGAGTTACAAGCAACTCTTACCTTCTTATCATATGGAACAGCTTCAATTAATCCCATCGGACAAATATCTATACATGCTCCACACATTGTACACTTTTCTTTATCAACCTTTGCAATACCATCTACTATATGTAAAGCACCAAATTCACATACATTAACACAACTTGCAAGTCCTAAACATCCATATGAACACTTTTTAGCACCACCACCTACTAAAAGAGAAGCTTCTAGACAGTTAGTTACACCTTCATATTCATAATTTTGTTTAGCTTTTTCACAGTTACCAGCACACTTAACAAATGCTGTCATTTTAGCTCCAGTTTCAACTGAAACCCCTAAAACTTCACCTAATGCTTCTGCAACTGGTGCACCACCAACAGAACAAAGGTTAGGTTTTGCATCACCAGATGCAACTGCTTCTGCATAAGCGTCACATCCAGCATACCCACATCCGCCACAGTTTGCACTTGGAAGACATTCTCTAAGCTTTGGAATCTTTGGATCAACTTTAACTTCAAACTTCTTTGAAGCAAATCCTAGTAATATACCAAAAACTAATCCTAAGGCACCTAAGCTAAGTGCTGCATATAATATCCCCATCTATAAATACCTCCTAGTGAATTAATCCTTGGAAGCCTAAGAATGCTATAGCCATTAACCCTGCTGTAAATAGAGTTATTGGAAGACCTCTTAAAACTTCTGGTATATTCTTGTTGTTATCAATTCTTTCTCTAATGAATGATAATAAAACTATTGCAAGAGTGTATCCTGCAGCAGCTCCAATACCATTTACTAAAGCTTGTAATAAGTTATAGCTTTCTTGAATATTTAAAGAAGCCATACCTAAAACTGCACAGTTTGTTGTAATAAGAGGAAGGTAAACACCAAGAGCCTTATGTAAGCTTGGCATCATCTTCTTCATTGCCATTTCTATAAATTGAACTAACGCAGCTATAACTAGTACGTTAGCTATAGTTGATAAATAATTTAATCCTAATGGATCTAAAATTTTATTGTAAACTAACCATGACATAACTGATGCCACTACCATAACTAGTGTAACAGCCATCCCCATACCAAAGGCAGCATCCTTCTTCTTAGAAACTCCTAAGAATGAACAAATACCAAGGAACTTTGATAGTACGAAGTTGTTTACTAGCATAGCACTAATAAAAATTAAAAATAAACTCATCTATCTTCTCCACCTTTACTTATTTTCTTGTAGAACATCCACCGTTTCCACATCCAGAACAGCTTCCGCATCCACCTGCTTGCATTTCAATAACTTGCTCGTTATTTTTCTTAGCTTTCTTGATCTTTCTATAATTTAAGAAAGTAACTAGTCCACCTAATGTGAAGAAAGCACCTGGAGCAAGAATCATAATTGATGCTGGCTTATAACTTGCTGGCATTACTTGCATACCTAAAATTTGACCTGCACCTATTACTTCTCTGAATGCACCTATTAAGAAAAGAGCTACTGTAAATCCAAGTCCCATACCTATAGCATCAAAGATTGATGGTATTACTGGGTTCTTTGAAGCATAAGCTTCAGCTCTTCCTAAGATTACACAGTTAACAACTATAAGTGGAATAAATATACCTAGTGACTTATATAATGCTGGAACATATCCATGCATTAACATATCAACTATTGTAACGAATGAAGCAATAACTACTATGTACGCAGGAATTCTTATCTTATCTGGTACAAACTTTCTTATTGCAGAAATCATCATATTAGAAAATATTAAAACTACTGTAGAAGCTAGTCCCATACCTAAGGCATTTTCTGCACTTGTTGTAACCGCTAAGGTTGGACACATAGCTAATACTTGAACAAAAATTGGATTTTCAGTAATTATACCGTTTTTTAGTCTTTCAATTAACTTGTTCATTTTTATCCTCCTTATCTTTAGGTTACTGAGTTGCACTTGTAGTAGAGTCTACTTCTTCCTTAGGTGCTACCTCTTCTCCCTTAATGTTTTCTTTATAGAATCTTATTGCGTCATTTACTGCAGTAGCTACTGCTTTTGAAGATACAGAAGCTCCTGATACACCTTCAACTTGATTATCCTTTGATGGAGTTACTTTAACAATTTCTATATCTTCAGCAATTGGTAAGTCCTTTACTCTTTCCATAAAAGCAGGTTCTGTAATTTTAGCTCCAAGACCTGGCGTTTCAGAGTGAGCTAAAACCTTCATACCAGTAACCTTATCTTCACTTGAAATAGCAATAACTAATTCTACAGGTCCATGGAATCCTTTTGTTGTAACCTTAAATACATTACCTACTTTATTCCCACTTCCATCTAATGCATCATATACTTCATTAATAGTTTCATTTGTTTCTATTCCTTCAGTATCAGCAATTGATGAAGCAGCAGGTAATATAACCTTTAAATCTTCTTTACTAACCTTTGAATTTTCTAGGATGGCTTCAGCAGTTAATGAGTTAGCAAAACCTAAAAGCAAACCAGCTATTACTGTAATAGTTAATAAAATACCACCTAATTTTAAGTTTTCTTTCATTATTAAGCCACCTCCTTCTTAAACTTCTTAGTAGTGAAATATTCAATCATTGGAACTACTAAGTTCATTATAATAATTGCATAGTATGGTCCTTCTGGGTTATATCCAAGTACAGATATAACTGATGCTGTAACACCAAGACCTATACCAAATATGTATTGACCAACTCTAGTCATTGGTGAAGTTGCATAATCACTTGCCATAAATATTGCTGCAAAGAAGAATGCCCCTGAAAGTAATCCTTCCTTACCTAAGTAAAGGTTCATAGCATAACCTGAAACTAAGAAAGCAAGTGGAGCTCTTAAGCTTATTCTTCCTCTTAAAGCAAGGTATAAAGCTCCTACAGCTATAGCTAAAATAGAAGTTTCTCCAATGCTTCCTGAAGCTTGACCAATTATTTGATCCATTAAAGTAACAGTTTCTTCAACAACACCTGATGCTGCTGCAACTGAGTCTACTACAGGTTTTGCCATTACTCCTGCCCATGAAGCTATTAAGAAAGCCTTAGCAGCTGCTACTGGATGCATAAAGTTTTGACCAAGTCCACCAAAGAATTGTTTAACTACAATAATAGCAAAAATTGAAGCTATAACTGGTATCCATAATGGAACATGTGTTGGTAATATAAGCCCCATCATTAATCCTGTAACTATTGGACTTAAATCTGTTAAAAAACTAGTCTTCTTAACAAACTTGTTCCATAACATTTCTATAACTAGTGCTGATAAAGTCGATGCAACTAATATTTTAACTGCATCTTTTCCATAAAAATATATCCCTGCACCTGCTGCTGGAAGTAATGCAATAATCATATCAATCATTATCTTGTTGATAGAATTGTTACTTCTTATATGCGGAGCAGGTGAAATATTAATTTTTCTCTCCAAAATGTTCACTCCTTATCTTTTTTCTTTAGGAAATCCAAACTTTTACTTTATAAAAGCCTTTGCAGTAACAATCTTGTTCGCTACCTCTATCTTAGACGGACATACATAACTACATAAACCACACTCTATGCACTTATTTCCTCCAAACTTTAAGAACTCTTCTTTTTCTCCTCTTTCCCAAAGCTCCATAAGCTTTATTGGATTTAGCCCTTCAGGACAAGCTCTTAAACATTTTGCACATCTTATACATGGTGATTCACTTGCCTTTGTAGCATCTTTTGCGTTTAAGAAAAGTATAGCTTTAGCATTGTAAGATATTGCTGAATCCTCACTAAATTGAGGTAAACCTCTTAATGCTCCACCTACAACTACCTTACCTAATTCTTCTTTATTTCCACCTAATGTTTCTAAAACTTCATCTAAAGTAGTACCTAACTTAACCTTAAGTAAAACATTTTCTTTAACAGCAGAACCTGAAACAACAACATACTCATCTAAATGAGGTTGTCCACTTAAGAAACATTCTCCAAGATATACCAATGTTAAAATATCTTCAACTATAACATCTTCATTTTTTGCATCTTTACCAAAGAATTTAGAAATAAGTTCTTCTCTCTTTAACTCAATTGTCTTCTTTGACACACTCTTGCTATCAGCCTTTTTTATGTCTAAAGATACAAATAGCTTGTTTAAAACTTCTAAAGCTTTGTTTATTTCCTTTTCCTTAACATTTAAAAAATCATAATAAGCTATATTTGATTCATAACTAAATCCCTTAACTAATAGCTTATTTCCACTAAAAGCTCTGTACTTTAATGATAAAGGTACTCCAGTTTCATCTAACAACCCAAACTCTTGAATCTTATTTAATATTTCCTCTTTTGATAGCGAATTAATATTAACTTCCTTTTCTTCAAGTTTAGTATTTTCTGTCACTTCAACAACTACTGCTTTTGCCTTTTTCCCTTCAGTATTATAAGTATCTCTTATTTCTATAACACTTCCATTAACTGAGCTTAAAACAGGTATTGATAAATCTTCTTTTTCTTTACCAATTACACTACCTACAACTACTTCATCTCCCTTTTTAACTAGGGCTGTAGTATTAACTCCCTTTCCTTCTAAATAGAATACACATTGTTTAGTTGGATAAAGGGACTCTTCCTTTGATATTTTAGTCTGTTTAATTAAATTAAATAAACTCATATAAGTCCTCCTATTTTATGATTAACTTGAAACAAAGCTTTACATTTAAATTTTCGACTTGATTCCGCTTTATAGTAGTCCATTTGTCATTTTATCATCTTATATGATACTTAACAACTCATTGTTTTGTATTTAACACACATTTTTTTAAACTATTTTTAGAAAAATCAAAAAAGCACCTTAGAACATAGTTCTAAGGTACCTTATCTTAAACTCTTATATTTCAAATCTATTATACAGTAATATTTCCCACTGAATCTTTGTTATATAATTAACTATATTAATTGTATATTCTAATACTTCCTACCCCAACACTTATATCAAAAATATAGTCACTATTACCAGAAATAACCGCTTCATTTTCTATTGACCCTAATCCTGATTCTAATTTAATACTTATTGGTGAATTCTTTGGTATCTTAATATTACAACTACCAACCCCGCCATCATATATTAAATCTCCACCAACCTTCTTAATGTTCACATTTACCTCTCCAACGCCTCCGTTTATATGAATATCACCACTTCTATCTCCTGTTTCTACATTAACTTGCCCTACTCCACTATCTAAATCTAAACTATTAAAACATATGTTAGATAATGTTAGTTTTCCAGCTCCACCATCTATATTAATATCTTTTAAGTCTAGGTTATTAATATCAGCTTTTCCTGCCCCTTGATTAAAATCTAAATCCCCTTTAAAAGTTTTTGGTATCATTATATCTAACTTTGTATGTTCAATATTGTCACCTATATCTTTCTTACTTTCTTCTTTTATATATAGTGTATTGCCTCTTTTGTTAATTTCAAGGCCTTTGCTATAATCTCCAAGTTCACCTTTTATCTTTACTTCGCTTCCATCATATGCGTATAAATTAATTTCTGATGCTCCACTTTCAATCCATATTTCTTCAACTCCAGAAATAGATTCTATTTTATCAATTTTTGTTACAGTAGAGTTCACATCTTTAGCATTAGAGTTATTGCACCCTATAAAGAATACACCTAACATTACTGATGCTAAATAAAAACTTATTTTTTTCATAACTTCACCCCTCAGTATACATTATATCCCAATACACTACTTTTACTTTCTTAAAAAAATCTTATTTTTATTATAATAGCAAAAAAACTATACAAAATTTCCGTATAGTTTCTCTATCACCTGTACTTGATTTTCATTATCAGTTATTCTTCTAAAAAAATCACTTGAATATATGTCTAATATACTCAAATGGTCTATATATTAAAAGTCTTGGTCCTGAAAATCTCATTACCTTTTTTATTTTTTCCTTCATATCTTTCTTATAGCAATGAATTGGACATTTACTACAAGATGATTTTTTATCTCCAAACTTGCAAAAACTCAATCTTTTATGAGCATATTCTAAAAGTTCCTTACAATCATCACAAAGTTCATCCTTACACTTATGATTTTTTTCACAGTAAAGCCTAATCATTAATTCTACAATTTCTTTTTCCTTTTCTACTCTACTCATTTACATTCTCTCCTACAACTTTAATAGTCTTAATTTTAAATGTAAAGTAATATAACTTAAACAATATAACTACTGCCATTGCAATTCTTGCATGAAGATTATTTACAAAATACATAGCTGTAAGAATCATAGTATCTGCAAATAGTAATATACATACCTTTTGTTTTAAAGTCATAGCCCTATTATTCACAAAGTTCTCTAAGTGTTTTTTATATATTTTTGTTTCTTTAAACCACCTATCAAATTTGTCAGAACCTCTAACAAAACAAAATGATGCTAATAATAAAAATGGTGTTGTAGGTAATACTGGCAATATCACTCCAATTGCCCCTAATCCAAAAGATATTAATCCAACAATTATATAAAGCGATTTCTTTATCTTATTCATATCTATTTTTCCTTGAAGCCTAGACTCCCCACTAGGCTTCAAGGATCCTCCTTATTAAATTACTTCAGTTAACTTTTTATTTTCTAACTTTAAGGTTCTATTACATATAGAAGTTGTTGAATTTCTATGTGTAATTAATATTATTGTTTTATCCTTACAGTTTTCCTTAATTGCCTTTAATATAGCACCTTCATTTAACGTATCTAAGTTACTTGTTGGTTCATCAAGAATCATTATTTCACTATCTCTTAAGAAAGCTCTAGCTAGTCCAATTCTTTGCTTTTCACCAGATGATAAATTACCACCTAACTCTCCAACCTTAGTTTCATATCCATTAGGTAGAGTTTCTATAAATTCATGTATTGAAGCTTTCTTAGCTGCTTCTACTACTTCCTCTCTTGTTGCATCTAACTTAGCTACCTTTATATTCTCCTCAATTGTTTCATTGAAAAGATATGTTTCCTGACTCATTAGTGCCTCTACTTTTCTAAGTCCATATGTTGTAATATCCTTTAGGTTCTTATCTCCTAAAGATATTTCTCCTTTATTTACATAGAAGAATCTCATAAGAAGCTTAACTAGTGTACTCTTACCACTTCCACTTTCACCAATTATAGCTACCTTATCTCCCTTTTTTATATTTAAGTTAATATCTTTTAGTATTTCTTCTCTTCCTTCATACCCAAAGTTAACATTCTTATAAGAAATATCTACATTACTAACTTCTTCTTTTCCATCAACATCTTGAACTGCAGCTTCCTCATCTAACAGATTAAATAGCCTATCTGCTGAAGCAAATGTTTGTAAAAGGTTATTTGAAAGGTTACTTAAAGCAACAACTGGTCCAAAGGATGATGCTAGTATAAACACGCAAAGTATATATTGATCCATTGGAAGCGTTCCATTTTGAACAAAATCTCCCCCTACAAATACAAAGGTTAAAATTGCTATCATTATTGTTGTATCTGATAATGCTCTAATAAGGCCTTCATGATACTTAATTTTCTTTTGTTTGGTATTTAGAAGTTTAGAACTTTTACTTATTTCTTCCCCTCTTTCTTCTGAAACCTTATATATAAGTACTTCCTTTAATCCTCTTAAAGAATCTAAAAGATATGAATTAGCTTCTCCGAAAGTTTTTCTGTATTCTTCTCCAGCTTTCTTTCCATACTTTGAAGTAAAATATGGTATACAAAAACCTACTATAAAGAAGAATATTCCTCCTAGAATTCCTAGTGTTAAATTAATTGAACAAAGTATTATTGTAATTATTATATTAGTTATTATTGCAATTGATATTGGAGCAATAGTGTGAGCATAAAAAACTTCTAAAAGTTCAATATCTGCTGTAATTAAGGATACTAAATTTCCTTTACCCATTCTTTCAAGTTTTGCTGGTGCAAGCTTTCTTAGCTTAGTAAAAACCTTATCTCTTAAGATAACTAATATTTTAAATGCAATGTAGTGCCCTGAAAGTTGCTCTATATATCTAAGTGGCCCTCTTAAAATTGCAAATATAATCATTATCCAAATAGCAGTTTTCATTGCTACTCCTAGAGTACTTCCCACCATTTCTCCTATAGCAACTGCACCAAATGATGTAATTCCTATAGCTGCCAAAAATCCAAGTACACCAAAAGTTATAGTTATAAACATAAAAGGTAGTAATGGCTTTAATTCAAGAATAAGCCTACTCATTATTTTAAATCCTGATCTTCTTTCCATTACATCACACCCTTTCCTTCTAGTTCTTCTTGAATTGATACAAGATTAAAGTATTTATTCTTTTTATTCATAAGTTCTTCATGATTTCCTTCTTCAACTAAGTTACCCTTATCTAAAAGATAAATCTTATCTGCATTCTTAACATTAGCTAATCTATGAGATATAACTATTAATGTCTTATTATTTCTTAGTTTCTCTACTGAGTTCCAAATCATTTCTTCACTTTCAACATCAATATTTGAAGTTGCTTCATCTAAAATAAGTATTTCTCTATCAGACAGTATTGCACGAGCAAATGCTAATCTTTGCTTTTGTCCTCCAGATAAAAGAGAACCACCCTCTCCTACTTGAGTATCTAATCCATCATCTAATGAATATACAAATTCTTTTAAGTTAGCTACTTCTAATGCTCTATTAATTTCTTCAACTGTAGCATTCTTTTTCCCTATTAATAGATTATCTTTAATACTTCCATTAAATATGAAACTATTTGTAGATATAATAACCATCTTTTCATATAGATCTTTTAATGGAATTCTATTTATATCAATGCCATTAACTTTTATCTTTCCTTCATTTACTTTAAATGTATTTAAAAGTAGTGATGCAATGGTACTCTTACCACTTCCACTTTCTCCTACAATAGCTGTAAACTTATCTTTTTCAAACTTCATTGAAACATTATTTATTACATTTCTTTCACCATCATAGCTAAATGTTATATTGTCTACTTCTATATCAGCTTTATGGCTTAATTCTTTAGTAAAATCTTCTTTTCTTTCTTCTAATTCATCAGAATCTAATAATTTAAAAATTCTGTCACAAGCTGCCATACCATTCATTGCTATGTGGAAAAATGATCCTAAAAGTCTTAATGGTATAAAGAATTCTGAAGATAAAAGTATTATAATTATTGTTCCAGCTAAAGTAACTTGTCCATTATAAAACGCATTTAAAGTTATAATGCTTCCTAATGCTGCACCACCAAAAGCAACTAAATCCATAACATTTATAGAATTAAGCTGCATACTTAAAACCTTCATAGTTATTCTTCTAAAATTTTCAGCTTCATCATTCATCTTCTTATGTCTTTCTTCATCAATATTAAATACCTTTAAAGTTGTAAGACCTTGAAGATTTTCTAAAAAAGTATCTCCTAAGTTAGCATAGTTATTCCAGTAATCCTTAAGTATTCTTTTAGCTATTTTCATTATTGCAATAATTGAAACAGGTATTAAAGGAACACATACTAAGAAAACTATAGCTGCCTTTAATGATATAAATGAAAATAGTATAAATAATGTTATTGGCGCTAGTAATGCATAGAAGAATTGAGGTAAATATCTACCAAAATATACTTCTAGTTGCTCTACACCTTCAACAGCAACTTGCACTACTGAACTAGTTGATGTTACTTTATTATAATTAAGACCAATTCTTGTTAACTTTCCAAAAATCCCATCTCTAAGCTTTACCTTTACTCCTTCAGAAGCTTTATGGGAAAAATGACCGTAAGATAAGTTAGCAAATATTCTTATTAAAATTAGCATACCTAAGATAATTAATCTCAAAGTATTATTACCTAAGCTATCCCCAGTAAAAAGTTTTCCTATAAAATCTCCAACAATTAATATAATTCCTATATTACATAAAAGAGAAATCCAATTTGCCAGTACAGTTAGTACTATATATTTTTTTGACTCTTCACAATAATTTATAAGCCTTTTATTTATCATCATAAGCATTCACCTCGTAGTTTAATTGATAATAGCTTTCATTACCAAAGTAACTATATCACGGTTGATAATCATTTTCAATACCTTTTCTTTAATTAGTTAAAAAAGTGTAATAAATTTTGCTTTTATTGTTCCTTTATATTCTCCTATACCTAAATAAAGAAAGAAGAAGAAACTACACTGCAATTTCTTCTTCTTTCTTATCTTTCTTTATTTCTTCGCTATTTCCACCTTAAGCTTTTTCCCTTTAATAGTACTATCCTTAAGCTTATCTAAAACTATTTTACCTTTTCCATTGAGTATTTCTACATAAGATCCCATATCTCCAATTTCAATTATTCCTATATCTTCTGCGCTTACCCCATCTATATTAGATATTGTCCCTACAAAATCTACAGCTCTAATCTTTTTCTTCTTACCACCATTAAAATATAGTTTAGTTATTTCCTTATTAATATTTTTACCCTTACTCCCCTTCTTCTTAGCCTTCTTTTTTAGTACACTTTCTTCAGATTCTAAAAGTCTCTCATCTAAAGCTATTTCCCTTAAATTCTTTTGTGAAATCTTAAATCCTATATACTCTTCAATATCATTTAAGAATCTATCTTCATATGGAGTTACAAATGTTATGGCCTTACCACTTTTACCAGCTCTTGCTGTTCTTCCTATTCTATGTACATAAGATTCTTTCTCTAAAGGAACATCAATATTTATTACATGGGTTATCCCCTCTACATCAATTCCCCTTGATGCAATATCTGTAGCAACTAATATTCTAAAATCACCTTTTTTGAATCTTTCCATAGTAGATATTCTATCCTTCTGTAGCATTCCACCATGAATCTTATCAACAGAATACCCTAAACTATTTAGATAATCATATTCTACATCTACATTTTCTTTAGTCCTACAGAATATAACTGCTGTTTCTGGTTTCTCCTTTGCAAGTAGCATTCTTAAGTATTTTAATTTTTCTTCTCCCTTTACTCTAAACAAAATATTTTCAATTCTATCAACTACCAACCCATTACTTTCAACTTCAATATTAACTGGCCTATTTAAGTGCTTTGAGCATAGTTCCTGTATCTCTTCTGGTATTGTTGCAGAAAAAAGCATCGTTACTCTTTTTTTAGGAATTCTTCTAATAACACCTTCTACTTGTCTAATAAATCCCATATTAAGCATCTCATCTGCTTCATCAATAACTAAATATTTTATATTAGAAGTATTAAATGTTCCTCTGTCAATATGATCTAAAACTCTTCCTGGGGTACCTATTACAATATGAGTTTTTCCTTTTAACTCTTGTGCTTGATCTTTAAAAGGAGATTTCCCATAGACACTTACTCCCTTTATTCTCTTATATCTGCCTATGTTTTTAACATCTTCACCTATTTGTATAGCTAATTCTCTTGTAGGTGAAAGTATTAGTACTTGTGGATCATTTTCCTCCCATTTTACTTTTTCACATAAAGGAATTACAAAGGCTCCTGTTTTTCCAGTACCAGTTTGAGACTTTACAATTAAATCTTTATTAAACAACACTTCTGGTATTACCTTTTCTTGAACTCCTGTAGGTTCTTTATATTCTAAAACATCTAATGACTTCATTATTTCTTTACTTAATTTAAATTTTTCAAACTTATTAATCATGTTCTTTCTCCTTTGATTTTATAGTATTAGTCTAACCTATAATATATATTTTTTCTACAAAAAGAAAAAAGCTATATAAATAGCTTCTTCCTAGAACTTAATAGATATTGTTATACATTTCTAATAATTATATTACTACACTTAATAGTTACTCCTTAGCATAATCCCTTAATCTAAAACTTCCTGCTGTAAAGAATACTAAAGACATAAATATAATCACTATAGAAGGTACTATATATTGATTGTTTTGTACTATTTTTATCATCCAAGTAAATGGAGATATAATACTTAACTTTTCAATAATCTTAGGTACATTTTCAAAACTATCTAAATTCATGCTAACCATAGAAATTCCAAAACAAAGTAGCCCAAATATTACTGTAGCTAAACTTGTAATGATTGGATTCTTAAGCCATCTTGTTACACATACTACAATGGTAGTAGATATTAAACTACATAATACAATTACTAAAATTGTTGATAGAATATTATATGAATGTAGCCCTACTATTTTAGAAGTAATAAGAAATGTAATTGTACTTAAAATAGCCTGTAAAAAGAATATTGATAAGAATATTCCTCCTAGAATTTCATAATCCTTATTAGCTGTAGATATAGTTCTTTTTAATACTTTCTGATTTCTTAATTTTATTATATCTTCCGTTATTACCGACCCACCAATCATCATAAAGTAGCATATCATCATTAAAGTCATAATAAATTGAGAGTCATCTTCCACCACATTATCTTCTATAATTGTTTCTATATAATTAGTGCTTAATCCCTCTTTAACTTCTTCTTCAAGCTTGTTATTTATATAATTTTCTATAATTTCATCTCCAATTACAGAACCAATTCCCTCTTCTGTTTTATATACTTTTACTTCTGGTATTCTACCAGACTCTAAAGTCTCTCCAAAACCATTTTCTATAACATATATAGCTCCCACATTATTTTTTCTTAATTCACTATAATTATCCTCTGGAGTTCCTTCATATTCTTTAATTGTATATTTACTCTCTAGCTCATTTACTAATTCTTGAGAGTATGCAGAATTATCGTTGCATATTACTCCAATATGGCCACCACTCATATCATCTGGAGCCTTAGCCATACCAACTAATACAATCATAGGAAGTAAAAAAGAAATAGCCCACATTAAAGGGTTTTTTATATGTCGTTTCATATTAATAAAAATAACTCTTATTAAACGCATCTTCTTACCTCCTTAACCATGATTTCTTTTATCATTGATATTATAAAGAAAATTACTGATAATCCAAATAGAATTAATATAGAACTATATACTCCTTTTAATGTTCCATATAGAGTAAACCAATTAACTACTTTTATAATTAAATGTGTAACAGAAAATGATGATAATATGCTTTCTACGCCAGAGAACATTTCCATACTTGCTACTGGAATTAAAAACATTATTACCCCTACAATTTTTCCATATTTAGGACCAAATAAACTTAAAACCATTATGCTAATAGTTGACATAAATAAAGAACTTACTCCTAAAATTAATGTTAAAGAAAATATATTTCCTGTAAAATTAACTCTAGTAAATCTAAAGAATAATACATAAACACTCATAATTATAAAACAATATATAAAGTTAGTAGCTAAATCACTTATTAATAAACCTAGTCTACTTGTAGGAGTTGATCTAATCTTATTAGACAGATTTACTGATTGCTTTGAATAACTTCCTTCTATTAATCCATATATAAGCATTGTTACTACAAAACCTATCATTGATGAAGACATCATTCTATATGAAGAAATGTTTTCTTCCACATCAATTATTGTACTTTCTACAGCTTTATTATCATTTAATTTTTCTAATTCTTCCTGAGATCCCCCACTAAGTCCAACATACATCCCCTTATGATATTTATCTAATATAACTTTTAATGTTTCAATTGCTGTGTTTCTTTCATTATTATTTTTCTTAATTACAATATTTCCTTTATTTAATGATATTAGATTTTTTTCATATCCTTCTTTAATAATTAAATCACAATTACTATCTTCATTACTTATAGCAACTAGCTCCTGTATGTCCTCACTTTTTAAAAACTCTATTAAACTTTGTGACATCTTTGTTTTATCTTCATCCACAATACTCACCGTAACCTTTTTTAGTTTCAAAGGATTATCATGGGTGCTACCTTGCATAAATCCCATAACTCCTGCAAGTATTACAGGTAATAAAACAAAGTAAGCAATTGTAATTATTCCATTTGCAAACATTCCCTTCAAGGTTGTTTTTACATAATACATGGTTCTCATTGCCATTCCCCCTTAGTCTCTTAGATTTTTTCCTGTTAACGTTAAGAATACATCTTCTAACTTAGCTTCTTCATAACTTATTTTTTTGATAACTACATTTTCTTCTTCTAAGATATTTAGAGCATTTGCAAGTTTAAAATCACTATTTATAGTTAATGTTATTAAATTTTCACTATCAATAACTTTTAATATTCCTTCTATATTTTCTAATTTAAGTAATGCCTCGCCATTCATATTTGAAGCATCAATTATTACCTTGTTATTAGGAAAAACTGAACTTTTTATCTCTTCCTTATTTCCATAAGCTATTTCTTTTCCTAAATCAATAATAAATACTCTTTCACATAGTTCCTCAACTTCCTCCATATAATGAGAGGTATAAATAACAGTTGTTCCCCACTCTTTACATATCTTCTTTGTAAAAGTAAATATATGATTTCTAGACTGTGGGTCTACCCCAACAGTTGGTTCATCCATAATTAAAACCTTAGGATGATGCATTATAGCTGTAGCTATATTTAATCTTCTCTTCATTCCTCCAGAAAACTTCTTAACTTTTTGCTTTCTCTTATCTTCAAGTCCTGTTACCTCTAAAGCTTCTTTAATTCTTTCCTTTAAAAGCTTTCCTTTTAACCCATATAAAGCTCCAAAAAACTCTAAATTGTCATAAGCACTTAATTCTTCTAACAGTGCTATATCTTGAGGTACATATCCTATATTTTCTTTAGCTTTAATGCTTTCTTTTACTATGTCATAGCCACAAATTTTAACACTTCCACTATCAGGTACTAAAAGGCTTGTCATTATATTAATTAAAGTGGATTTTCCTGCTCCATTAGGACCTATGAACCCAAAAATTTCACCTTTATTAACTTCATAACTTATATTGTCTAAAACTAATTTATCATTAAATCTCTTAGTAACATTTTTAATTTCTATAATTGCCATAAAAAATACCTCCTTAAATTTCCTAATACCATAATAGAAAATCTAGGAGGTTTTATCCATATATAAAAGTCACTACCTAAATGACTTAAGTCATTATTCCATTTTTAAATGCGAATATAGCAATTTGAGTTCTATCTCTTAACTCTAGTTTAGATAATATATTTGTTATATTATTTTTTATTGTTCCTTCCGATAAAAATAATTCCTCTGCTATTTCTTTATTGCTTAATCCTCTTGCTATTCCTTCTATAATATTTATTTCCTTTTCAGAAAGGCAATATCTTTCTATATCCTTATTCTTTATTGTTGGGGATTTTGATATCATTTGGGATGCCACATCTGGATGAACTACCATATTCCCTTTATAAGCAGTCTTTACTCCTTCATAAATAACATCATAAGAACTATCCTTAAGCATGTATCCAAAAGCACCATATTTAAGAGCTTCATCTATATATTCCTTATCTTTAAATGTTGTAAGTATAATAACCTTAATCTTATTAAACTGATCCTTAATAAGCCTTGTCCCCATTACTCCATCACAATCTTTCATTCTTATATCCATAAGTACTATATCAATCTCTTTGGATTTACATATTTCTAATGCTTTAAATCCATTTTCACAAGTATCTACAACTTCAATATCCTCAAAAGTAGAAAGCATTATCTTAAGTCCATCTCTAATTAACTTTTCATCATCTACTATTAAAAGTTTTATTTTTTCCATCCTATATCTCCTTTTCCTTAGGAATAGTAATTTTTACAAAGAATCCATTATCTATAGATGATTTAATATCTACTAATCCATTCATTTCATTAACTCTTTCTCTTATACTCTTTAATCCAACTCCACTTTCTTGAATTGTATCAGTTCCTTTGCCATTATCCTTAAAAGATATTACAAAATCATCTTCAGTAAAATTCATAATTATATTTACCACAGTAGCCTTCCCATGCCTTAATGCATTAGATAAAACCTCTTGTGTTATTCTATATAAATTACCTACTTGCTTAGTAGATAAATTCCACTCTCCTTTAGAAACTATAACCTTAACATCTACCCCAGACATTTTCTTAAAATTTTTACAAACTTCTTGTATTCTTAAGACTCCTTGATAGTTATCATATTCATCTGGTTTTAATTCTTTAACAGCCTTCTTTACATCTTGAAAACTTTCATTTATAAATTCTCTCAAGTTTCCTGCCATTTCTCCAAGGCTACTTTTTTCTTTTTTCCCAATAGCCTCCATAGCAGATAATTGTATCATAGCTGTAGATAACGCATGTCCAACACTATCATGTATTTCTCTAGATATTCTATTTCTTTCTTTTAGTAAGGTTATTTCTTCTATAGACTGTACATATCCTTCTAATTCATTATTAGCCTCAATTAACTTCTCTTCTGAAACTCTTAATTTATCATAAAGCTTTTGTGCCTCTAGTTTTGTTGAATAAAGACGTTCAATATAATTCAAAAGTATAATAAACACTCCTAAAATAAATAAATTAACTATACCACTTTCAAAAGATTCATTGAATTTTTCTGTAATTCCTATTAGTACAGAAACTATAATAAAAACCCTTTTAATATATTTATTTTTTAATGTAAATACATCAATTATTGCACCTATTAAGTAAAAAAGTATCCAGCCCCCAAAACTCAATTGAGCAATAGGAATTAGCATAAACTCTAGTGCTATGGATATAATTTTTATTTTTTCGTTTTCAATGAAAAATACTCTAAGATTATTATTTATAATAATTAGTAAAATAAAAATCAAACTAAATAAGCTGTTATTTCCACTCTCACAAAACAGCTGATAAATTAAAAATATAAATACTATATATCTTACACCTAATAACTCTTTACTCTTATTCATAAAAATCTCCCAATTATATACTTTACCTATATAATACTATATATTTTATAAAATAGAGTAGTAGGAGAATAATTATTTTATTATCACCGAGTAATTTAACTGCCAATTCTGGACTTTCACCCTCTTGCTGTTTACAAAAAAAAGTATGGTTGTCTTCATAGACTTCCATACTTTTTAATTCTTTTACAAGTTGTAGAGTATTTCTTATCCAAATGGTAATCCACACCATACAACTTGTACAGCATGAGTTATTCTAAATCACTGAAAAACTCCGAAACTTTTCAGTACATTTCACTCTTATACTAAGCTTGTTTTTTCTTACATGTACATCCAATTAAAATAGTTGCTGCTCCAAGAACTAGTAGAATCCATACTACACCATTTGTTGTATCCCCAGTTTGTACATATTTATCATTTAAATCATTTGGTTTTTCATCATTTTCTGATGGCTCACTTGGTTTATTTGGTTCTGTTGGCTTTATGTCTACTTTTACTAATGCAGCAATTGCATTTTCAATTGATTCTGCCATTTTATCAACTTTTGCTTGTTCTGTAATATCTAACCCTCTAACTACTGCTTTTATAGCTTTTTCTACTCCTGAAAAATCTTTATAGTCTTTGGGATTTAAAGCATTTGCTTTCGCAATTGCTCTATCCACTTTACTATAATCTGCTTCTTTTACTTTTAATGCAGTTAATTTATCTTCTAGATTCTGTTTAGCATCTAACACATATCCTAATGTTTTATCTTTTTGTGTTCCTTTTTCTACTTCAGAAACAACTGTTTTAGCAGTTTCAACTTCTGCTTTTAATGCTTCTATACTATCAGCTGTATAAATAGTATTTAACATTTCTTTTTCTGCTTTTTCAATTACTTCTTTGAATGATGCTAAATCATATGGATCAAAATCATTTGGCACACCATTTACCTTAAGTTCAACAATATGATTTTCATCTCCACCATTTTTTACTCCTGTTCCATATAAACGTACATAACGTGCTTTTACAGAATCAGAATTTCTTAACGCTACTTCATTGTTATGATCAAATAATACTTTTCCATTTTCACTTTCTTGATATAAATCTTGACTTGGTTTTTCTCCTAGCTTGAAAATATCATTATTTTTATCATCACTTGCATAGAACAATACAGTTTTATCTTTAAAATCTTCCCTTTCAGATACAACTAAGGCTGTAGAATCGTATGTTCTGTTATTAGCCCAATAACGATATAATTCAACACTATTTATTTCTACAACTTCACCTAAGTCAACTGTTATATAAGATGGTTTACGGTGATTATCTTTTCCAAAAATAGCATAAGAATTAACATCAATTTTTCCATCTACCGCATTTGATAATGGACTTCCTGAGTTATCTACTTGAGTTTTATCATCTGCATCAAGCCATGCAGCAGATACCTCTTTTCCTAAAGATAAATTCATTTCTTTAATTGGAATTAATTTTTTGTATCCATTAAATAATGCATCATATGCTTCTTGTAAATTTGCACCTTCATTTTTTAACGCTTCTTCTGCAGATTTCAATAGCTCATCCATATTAGCAGCATTCCATGAATCTACACTATATAATTGTTTTTCAGCATTAAGTTTTTTCACTAATTCTGCTAATGTTGAAGTTGGTACTTCATCATACCCAAGGCTTCTACTGAATACTTTTACATCAGTTGCATTCTTTGCATAGATATCTGCTTTTTCAACATTGAAATTAATATTTTTTACATCATATGCAGATCCACTAACATTACCATTTACATAAACTTTAATCAAACCGTTATTTTCTTTTACTCCAGATATGACTGTTTCATATTTAGAAGAAACAACGCTAGAAGACGTTGCCTTTACACCATTTAATACAAAGTAAGGATGTCCGTCTTTATCAATTCCTAATTCATAAGAATCTCCTTGTTTTACAACTGCAATATTTTTCTCATCAGTTTTAACGCTTGCACTTACACTAAATCCATCCTTACCACTTACACTCCTATCTTCTTTGGAAATAACTTCTTCTTTAGCTACAGATTCTTTTTGAGCAATTATATAATTACTGTAGTATGTGTAAGAAGATGTATCATTTAATTCATTTTTAGCCATATCACATGCTTTGGTTGCTTTTACTTCAACCTTTGCTCCATCTTGCATAGCACTATCTAATGTTAAATTGAAAGTGCGTAAATCTGCTACTTTTTCAACTTCTGCATTTACAACTTTTCCATTTACTTTCACTTCAAAATTAATATCATCTGCCATTAAGTGTTCACTTGCACTTACTTGTAATGTTTTATCATCTTTTGCAAATACTTTTGTTAATGTAGGAGCAATTGTATCTTTTGTTTTTGATAAGTTCCATATTTGCGTTTCACCTGGTTGTAATGTTACTGAAATTTCTTCTCCTTTTTTATACATATCTTTAGAAGCACCTAATTTACCTTCTACTGAATATGCATGTTCTATTGTTTTATAATAATCTCCTTCCACAGTTGCACCAATTGCATCATCCAATATGAACGTAATTGTTTTTTCTACAGCTGCCGGGTTACGCATAGAAATTATTCCTTCATCACCATCAAAACAAGAGAATCCATATGCTTCTTGAGTTCCAGCATCCCCTGTTGGACTTCCAGTTAATGTAGCAGTAGAAGAAGGAGTTTTTCCAATCATTTTTGCATTTCTTAATTTACTGAAGTTTGCTTCTGCCCACTCTAAGAAATCTGCATTAATTAAGTATTTTTCTTCATCAAAAATAGAATCAGAGTAATATAATTCCCAAAATGCAGTTCCTCTTGTTCCTTGCATAAACAAGTAATTTCTAAATTGATCACCATTCATAGAATTTGCTGTAATACCAGTTCCTTCTTTTCCATAAATAGGATCATGGTTATAAATGTTTGCTAGTGGGAATTGGAATTCATGGTTTACAATAAAATCGTAGTATGCTCCATCACGGTATGTTAACATAGTATCCATCTTATTGTTTAAGTTTGAATTACCATTAGTTCTTTCTCCACGGTCAGCAACACATTGTAACCATACAGAGTTTGCCCATTGTAAATACCATGGACTTGGATTTACATAACATGTCAACGAAATCCATAGGTTTTCAATGTTATATTCCTTTTCTGCTAAACGAACATTTTTCATTAAAGAAATCCATTTTTCCCAAAGATCAGTTACATGATACATTCCATTTTCACCACCATACATATGATGATGTTCTTCATCATATCCTACAACACCTTTTCCTTGTGGGAAAGCATTGAACTGAGCACTATCTGCAAATCCATCCCATTTCCAATAGTTAACTTTAAACCTTTTCATCCAGTCAATAGCCATTTCTTCAAATTTTTTAACATACCTATCATCGGCTACGTCAATAGATCCTCCAGCTTTACTTCCATTTCCAGCTTTTTCAATAATAGTAGCTAAATCTCCATAGTAATTGTATCCACCACGTGGTCCAATCCAAACTCCAAAATTAGAGCCAAAATTTTGAACTAGTTGGCTAGAAGGAGTCAATTCATTAGGAAATTTAGAGTTAAATGTCCAGAATCCATCTTCGTTAACATCATCTTTTCCATTTCTTTCAATATCAACTTGGCTGTTTAACTCCCCTTTTGCTTTACGGTAAATATTCCATCCATCATCTACAACATAAGAATCTAGTGGACGGACTCCTGTATTTGATAAATGTTTATCAACTGCATAAAAAGAAGATATTATGTTTTCATCTGTAATTCTCATCATGTTATCAAACCATGAATTATATTGGATTCTAAATTCAGATGGTGTTGCTATAGAATCAATGTACTTAAAGAAATCTTGTTGTATTACATTACGGTTATCTCCATTACTGTGTGTAGCTCCAAGAACTGTTTGCCAACTCACATATTTACCTGTTTTACTTAACTGCCCATCTCTTTTAAAATCTTCAAAGTTTTTTCCAGTAAAGTAACGCATACGTCCAAGTCCATCTACAATCTGAGTATCTGTAGCTGGGAACTCGGATCCTACAAACAATCCGTTAACATAAATAGGTTGTCCTAAATTTGCTTTTGTAGCATCCATTTGCACTACTCCACCTTTATTGGTTGGAATAGTCCATTTTTTATCTTCTTCCTTTGTTACAAAATGTTCTCCATCAATATAGTCAATTCGTATATTTTTATCAGAACTATCTAATTCAATAAATTTACGCATGAAGTGATCTCCATCATACATAACAACTTTTTCAGTTACTTGCAATTTACCTGTTCCAAATGTAATTGGTTTAAATGAAAAAGTAATCATTTGTCCTTTTTTTGCCACTCCATTAATAGTAGCTTGAGTTTTAGAAACATCTGTTTTTTCTAACTCTAAATCACTTGTTTTTATAACAGGTGCTGTACTCTCTGGAATAGAATCAAATTTTTCTTTATATAAGTCAATTTCTGTTCCAGCAGCATGCTTATTTTGCCCTTTTGAAGAAATAACTTCAAATCCTATATATCTGCCATTTTGTACTTCATCGAAAGAGGTATAAATAAACTTAGGTTTTCCGCTTTCATCATATGCACCAGTATATTGAAACTCTCCTTCCTTTTTCAAGCTTTCCGTCTTAAATAAACTATCTTTATCATCACTTACATAAAGTTTATACTTTTCCACATTACCATTTGCTGTTTCTCCTTCTAAACGAGGACGATACCCAAATGTCTGGAAAGTTGTATTTTGTGCATCTTCGCCACGATCTAAAGTAAGTTGAACTGGTAATTTTGATACTTCTCCTTCACCCTTACCATAGTTTGAATGATAATGTGATTCTAAATCACCATCAATAAGTGCTGAATACCCTTCTCCTTCTTGTTTAGAAACGCTATTTCCTTCTATTTTCCATCCTGATTGAGAATTTTGTGATTGTTTTGGTTTTATACTTGTTAATTCATTTTCTGGTTCTACTCGATTTAGTTCTACTAATGACTGAATAAAAAATTCTTCAGATCCTGTTTGTGGAACAAAAGTTGAATTACCTAACAAGTTTTTTATTTCTTTAGTAGAAAGTTTTTTATTGGAAATATCAAATATTCTTTCAATTGAATCGTTTCCAATTTTAATAATATTTCCTTTGCTTTCCACCTTTACTTCCCCATACACTTCATTTTCCTTCGCATGTGCAATGGGAGAAACTGCATAAACACTGGTGATAGCTACCAAAAGCGTGGCTATTGATTTTACTAGTCTTGGTTTCATACGTTTCACTCTCCTTTATTAAATAAACAAAGCAACTTTCCTTCCATCTATTTTTGCACATCATCTATTTTTCTCTTTCAAAAACATTTCTGGAAAGCACTTTATATTTACATAAATATGATAAATGAAGTTAAAGTAGCTTGTATATACCAAAAATAGTAATACTTTTACACTTTTTAACTCTTCGGTAATCGATTATATTTCTTTAAAATCCTAACCATATACAACAATATTATTCTATTATTTTAAGAATTTTTATTCTATATAAATTTGTATTATGCATAATAAAAGATGTATATAAAACAACCTTGAAACTTAAATACTAGAATTCAATTTATTGACTTCAAATCGAGTAGGAGGTAGATAATTACTTTATCTACCGACCTCTCACACCACCGTACCTACAATGTCGTCAACTTAAGAAAAAAATAAAAATTAAATATAAAAAACACTTGACAATATACGGAAAATTATCATTCTCAAATACTGTTCATCTTATTTGCTCCGCATTACGTAAATCTATTTCATTTGAAATTGATAATTTTATTGAATAAAATAAATACATAATTTAAAATTCACTTTATCCAGCGGATTTATTTAGTGTACCATTTTTAATTATAATTCAAATAAAGTAGATAAAAATAATTTTAAAGTACACTATTATTAGCTACTTTAATGCACTAAGTTGACGACATTGTTCGTCCGCTATCGCGATTAGCGGAGTTACTATGACTTCTGCTGACTTCTGATAGTTCAGTTACATATCGCTTAAGCTAATTGTTGGCATTATCCCCCCCATATCGGACTTCCACCGACTAGCACGTGCCCATGTTGGGCACACAAGAAAGAGCTGTTACAAAACTTATAATAGTTTTTATAACAACTCTTTTTGATCTAATATGCTATTTTAATTTAATTAACAGTTCTTCTATATCTAATCCATGAACCATACAAGCCTCTCCTAATGTTTCTCCTTGAGAAGATGGACATCCAAGACAATGCATTCCTGCAGACATTAATACACTTTCTGCATTTGGATTCATTTTTAATAGATCAGCAATAATTGTATCTTTTGTAATTTCAGTACTTTCTAAACTTTCTTTGAAGAACATGTTAATATCTTCTTCTACTGTTGAAACACCTCCAATTCCGAAGTTTTCTACTAATACTTTTGCTACATTTGGAGAAAGGAAAGCAGGTAATGTTGGACCTAAGTGAATTTCTTTTACTCCAAGATATAATAATGATAGTAATACAATTACAGCTTTTTGCTCATACCAAGCTATATTATAGATAATTGGTAATTCATTAATATCAGCTAGTCCAAATACCTCTTTTAACTTAAGAGCAATTAATGCTAATGAATAAGAGTCATTGCATTGACCAGCATCTAATACTCTTGGAATGCCATTAATATCACCTAAGTTTAATTTGTTATATTTATATTTTGCACAACCTGCAGTTAAAATAACTGTGTCCATTGGAAGTGCTTTTGCAAAATCAGTATAGTAGTTTCTCTTAGAAGCTCTGCCGTCACAACCAGCCATAACTACAAATTTCTTGATTGCTCCTAATTTTACCGCCTCTACTACAGTGTCAGCAAGGGCAAATACTTGTTCATGAGCAAATCCACCTATTATTTCACCTGTTTCAATTTCTGTTGGAGCTGCACATGTTTTTGCTAATTCAATAATTTCAGAGAAATCTTTATTAGATCCAGCTTCACCTTCGATATGTTTACATCCTGTAAAACCTGCTGCACCTGTTGTAAACATTCTATTCTTATAAGATTCCTTTGGAGGAACAATACAATTTGTTGTCATTAAAATTGGTCCATTAAATGATTCAAATTCTTCTTTTTGTTTCCACCAAGCATTACCATAGTTACCTACTAAATGAGGGTATTTCTTTAGTTGTGGATAGTAGTGTGCTGGTAACATTTCTGAGTGTGTATAAACATCCACCCCTGTACCTTCTGTTTGAATTAATAGCTGTTCAATATCTGCTAAATCGTGACCAGATACTAATATACCAGGATTTTTGCCAACACCTATATTTACCTTTGTAATTTCTGGATTTCCATAAGTAGATGTATTAGCCTTATCAAGTAATGCCATACCATCAACACCTACTTTACCTGTTTCTAATGTTAATGCTACTAATTCATCTACTGTTAAAGAATCATCTAATAATTTTGATAATGTTTCTTGCATAAATGCATCTATTTCTTCATTATCATGTCCTAATGCATTTGCATGCTTAGAGTATGCAGATAAACCTTTTAATCCATAAGTTATTAATTCCCTTAAAGAACGAATATCTTCATCCTTAGTTGCTAGCACACCAACTTCCTTAGATTCTGCTTTTTCCTTTAACATTGCATTTACTTCTTTACCATCATTGTTTCCTGAAACTATATTCTTAAGTGTATTTAAAAATCCATCATTTTTACTTTCTTTCACATCCCAAATTGCTGCTTCAGATAATCCTTCTTTATTTGAAAGCTTGTCTAATAATTCATTTTTCTTTGATAATGTTTCCTTAACTCTTTCATAAAATACTTCATCATCAAAGTTTGCATTTGTAATTGTTGTAAATAAATTTAAAGTTACATAATGATTTATATCTTTAGATACTTCTTTTCCTTCTTTACGTAATCTTGTTGTAACTTCTGATAAACCTTTTGTTACATATATTAATAAATCTTGCATATTGGCTAAATCAGCACTTTTACCACATACACCAACTTTTGTACATCCTTTATTTTGAGCAGTTTCTTGACATTGCATACAGAACATATTTTGACTCATATTCTTATCTCCTTTACTTTTCTATTTATTATCTGAGTTAATAATACATTTAAATAAAAAATGAGTCTGTAACAAATGTTACAAACTCATTTTTTTATTTATAGGAAAATATAAAATCAAGGATAATAATTCTATATTTTCCTTACCTTTAGTATGAGTGGGGTGGATATTTGTTTTGATGTGACTTGGAGGGCAGCGACGGAACAAGCAAAATAAATATCCACCCCACCTTTTTTATTTAAAAAGTTCCTCTTCTAATGCTTCTAAATTCAATATTTTTATTGATGACCTATCAAATTCTATTAATTCATCTTCCCTTAATTTTATTAATTCTCTTGAAAATGATGGTCTTGGAATTCCTAAATATGATGATATATCTTCTTTACTACTCTTTAATTTAATAACATCACTTTGCTGACTTTTTTGTAATTCCAATATAAAATTTATCACCTTTTCTCTTACACTTTTAAATGCTAAACTTTTCACTTTATTATTTAACATAAAAACTTTGTCACTTAATAATGATACAAAGTTTTCTAGTATTTTTTCTTCCCTTACACATAGCCTTAATATTTCATTTTTATTAACAAATAAAATTTTACTATCTGTTGTAGATATAATTGTGGCTGGATATGTACTCTCTTTTGAAAAAACTAAAGCCTCTCCAAAGACATCACCACACTTTAATCTCTTTACAATTATACTGTTACCACTTGGATAAATTCTTTGTATTTCTATAACTCCCTCTAAAATTAATCCTATGCTACTACACTCCTCTTCCTCGTTTGCAATTATACTACCTCTTTTATACTCTTCAAAGGAATATTTAATAGATTCTAATATTTTCCCTATTTCTTCTGCTTTTAGTCCAGTAAAAAATTCATTCTTCTCAAGTAAATCTATATTCAATATATCACTCCTATAAATAATTATTCTTTTTTAATAAAGACAATTTCAAGTTTTTCCTTTATAATATCATTATATAAAACAAAGGAGGAATTTGAAATGGGTTGTGGATGTTTAACAAAAGCTAATAATGGTAATGATGGAAAAGCTATTGTTGATTTAGTGAGAAGTAAGGGTAAAGATAATTTTCCTTTAAGATATCTTTACAAAATAGATTGCTCATGTGGCAATACATTTACAATGAAAACTTTAGTAGATAAATGTGTTCATTGTAACATGACATATGGTGTTACACCATGTGGACAAAACGATAAAAATAATGTTAAACCAGCTGGTATAAATTATTAAAAAAGATGAGGAGTTTATCCTCATCTTTTCATTTATCTTATTTTTACAGCTTCCTCATATTCAACATATGAATTTCTATCTACTATATTTCTTAAAATAAGCACCTGGACAAATGCAACTATAACATCAATAATTACATGTTGTTTAATAAATAGCGTAGATAAAATAATTAAATATCCTACAATAATTACTGTTGATTTTAAAATTTTATTTTCTGAAACTCTACAAACCCATATACTACAAATTAATGCCAAGGCTACATGAAGGCTTGGACAACAATTCACCGGTCTATCATTCTCATATATACTTCTTATCATGTTTGAAAACACATCATCACCAATAATAATTGGACGACTTACACTAGTCTGAAAAAATATAAATATTACTAAAGCTGATAACATAGTTAACACTATACACTTAGCAAACTTATAAAATTCCTCATTATTTTTTGCATAAATATATATAAACGAGAACAAAACAAGTGCATACCACATATAGTATGGAATTACAAAATACTTAATAAGGGGTATTTTACTATCTAACGTTGTTGCTAGTGATACACTTTGTATATTTAATCCATTTACAAGTTCATAACCTATTATAGTAATTAGGTATGCTATTACTAAAAATATAGCTTTTCTATCTTTTATAAATCTTTTAGCTATATCCATAACCATATATTTCCTCTCCCTATATCATAAATATAATAATCAATCCTTTTACTACTAATAATTATAGCACCTTGTCTAATTTTATTATCTTAATTTTATATTAATATTTCCTTAGTTACGTATATCTGCTAAAATTTAATTATTATTTTCTTATTACACCAATTGCTTTTCCTAAAATATAAAATTCTTCATCTGGTGTAACAACTATAGGCTCATAATCATCATTTTCTGGCAACAATGTTATTGTAGTCTTAGTTAAACTTAATCTTTTTAATGTTGCACTTCCCTCTATATTCACTGCCACTATGTCTCCATTCATAGGAGCTTGAGTTTGCTCAATTACAACAAGATCTCCATCATTTATGTTGGCCTTTATCATAGAGTTCCCCTTTACTTTTAATATAAACTTCTTGTTTCCACCCTTAACCCAATACTTAGGTAAAGTAAAGGTATCTTGTTGTTCTGGAGATATAAGAATCGGCTCCCCTGCTGCTATATTATTGAAGACAGGAATCTGCTCTAATTCATCATCAGAGTACTTTTCATCTAACTCTCCTAATATCTTTTCCTCAAAGCCTGTATTTTCAATAGAGAAATCAAAGTTTCTTCTATGTTTCAAATCAAAAAACTTGTATTTTTCTTTTATATTAAACTCTTCATTAATTACTTGCTTATTATTTTTTTCTACTACATCCACTTTAAAATTGTATATCTTTTTATTGTTACCAAATACCTTCTTAGCGTAAACTCTTCCTTTCTTTACAAGTTCAGAATAAATATTTTCTCCCTTATCTACGTCAATTCCTAATGTAATTGTTCCATAAGACTTGTCCTTATATAAAGCTAATAAAAATTCTAACTCTAATTTAGATAGCCCCTCTACATTATCTATAAAAAGATGAACATATCCACTATCTTCCTTATTTATATTTTCAATAGCTAATCTTATTCTATCCTCTTCATCCACTAATCCCTTTTCCTTAAGAATTCTATTATAGTAACTATATAGAATGAACATTTCTGCCCTTGATGGAGAATTCTTTCTTAGCTTTAATGGTCCTCCCATTAAAGTCATAAACTCTTCAGCCTTATTTATATTATTATTCTTCATATACTTTATTTCATTTAAAATTAAATATAAATTATCATTATTTAACTTATTGCATCTTTTAAAGCACCCAATTTTTATCCCCTCTTTAAGGATATCTAATCTCTCATTTTGCTTTGCTAAAGCAGAACCATTGGAGTACTTTAGTATAAGTTCATTTAAGGTAATAAACTCAGGCTCCACATCTGATGATAATAAGGAGATATATTTATAATTATTATCAAATTTTACTTTATTAAATCTACTTTTTATTTTATCTAATAGACCTTTTTCCTTTTGAACAAATAAAATTTTATCCTCTTTTTCAAAGGCAAAATTATTAACTAAATTTAATATTCTATGTAAAAACGCTTCAGTTTTTCCTGTATTGCTTCTTCCTTTAACTATACTATTTTTGCAAGGTTTACCCTCTATAAATTTATTTTGTATATTAAGTAATTTCATATATTCTGTCCTCTTCTAAAAAAATCTTATATTTATATAATAAAGGAAAATGATTATCTTTTCAAAATTATTTTCACTAAAAAATTTTCCTTAACTTTTCCCACCATTACTACTCTTTTCTTTCTCTTAGTGAAAAAATACTTCCTAAGAAAATAGTTAAACAAATAATACTGGTAATAGAAATTATTATAGCCATAAATTTAGCCAAGTTAGATACAGGACTTATATCCCCAAAGCCTATTGTTGTGAATGTTACTATAGTATAGTAAAACAAATCGAAATTATTAGGATTTGAAGAAAAAGCTCCTTTATCTATTATATTAGTTAAAGAAACCCCCAAAAATAAGTTTATAACTATCATAGTAACTATGGACATGGCTGCAATAAATACTTGAAAAAATCCACCTCTATCCTTTCTATCAAACTTTATATACCTTGGATTTCTCATTATTTTTAGTAACAACTTCATATTTAAAAAGTAGCTTATTGTAATTCCCAATGCACCAGATAAAGTATATTTATTTAATTCATTTGGAAAAACTATAAGTATCATTACATAAGAGGATATTATAAAATAAGTAAGTAAAAAATCCCCCTTTATACTTTTATCAACTCCCATACTCATATACCTATGAAGGTTAGAGCTCAATAAAAGTATATATCCCATTAAATAATGCACAATTATAACTCCTACTATAATAACAGTAGTTTTAAAAATCAGGTCTAATTCAATAGAAAAATATAATTTTACATACTTTAATACAATAGTATATATAGAAAGTAAATTAAACATTTCTGTAATAATTATCATTCCACCTTGGGTTATCCTTACAAGAAAATCCCCCTCTGTCCATAGACTTTTATAAGTAAGATTAATTCTCTTAATTCCATACTTAAAATATTCTTTTGTTCTATCCACATTATCAAAAGCCATTAAAATAAATATAATTATAGTTAATATAGTAATTATTACAATCATATGCCTCACCTCCATGTGCTAAGTTACACATGATATAATATGTGGGGATACATTAAAATATTTCTTTTATATGTTCTATCATCTTTTCTTTGTTATCTTCATATTGCTTTTTTCTATTTCCATTTGCACCAGAAGGATGAGGAAATCCTTTTAAAACATATTTTTCATCTATTATTCCTTCTTTTATAAACTTATCTAACACCTCTTCTACAGCTTTTCCTAGTGGAATAATTAAAACATTTTCTAAATTAGAAAGTTCATCTAAAAAAATATTCTCTATATATTTCATTAAAATTGGAGTTTTTAGAATCTTTGGGGTGTGCCCTGTATAATTATTACCATCTACAAAAACTGAATAAGGTATAAGTGAAATTGTATGTAAAAGATAGTCTTTATTCTTAAAAAGCTCACTGCAACTATTTATTCCTAATGCATCATTTAAATATATTCCATCTAACATACTTATTATATTATTTCTTAGACTACCACTAAATCTAGCTGCAACCTTGCAATTATAACTTATTTCATCAATAGATAATCCATTTTCTATTCCTTTTCTTGCTTCTACAATTGCTGCATTCATCTGTTGAAATCCTGGTGTTATGCCTACAATAAATACCTTGGCCTTTGGGTTTATGTATTCATTATGAGGAGCATAGTATATTTCAACCTTTCCTTCTTTTTGAATTAAGAAATCATTTATTAACAACTCTTCTTTTGAATATTTGCTTTTAATGGGTAACTTTTTTATAACCTCAATATAATCTTTTAAAAATTTTCTCATATGTTATCCTCCTATTGTCTATACTCTTTAATAATATAATTTCCATTAAGTGAAAAAGCATTTATAAAATTGGAATAAGATTATGTAACATATTATTTAGTTATAACATAATATATATTATAAATTTAACTTCATTAATAATAAAACATTTCAATATTTTCCAACTACTTTCTCCAACATCTAATACTCTCAAGATTTTTGTGGGATAAATATAAATTATCCCACATTTAACAATCATATATATGTTTACAGTACTTAATAACACTATTGCATTAATAAAAATAACAGTTAATGAGTCATTCAGCTTATGTTGCTTCACCTATTCTTATTTCTTATAAAGATTTATAAAAAAAATGTAATAATACCTTTGATTTATAGCTAATTGAAATTTTATAATTTCTAGACAATAAAAACAAAAAAACTGCTCTAAGGCAGTTTTTTGTGTTTATTAATTACTATTACTCTCTAAGTAAATTATGAATTACTTGTGTAGCATCCATATATTTAGCTATAGACTTACCACTATGTAATCTATTTACTATTCTAGCTAAGAATTCTGACATATCTACTCTTTCAAACCATTTAGCTTCTAGTAATTGTTCAGGTATATATGTTAAGTTAGTTGAATAAATCTTTGATATAGTACCATCTTCATAGTACTTATTGAACTTCTCTAACCCTTCTGTAAAGAAAGCAAATGTAGCAGCTACATATACATTTCTAGCATTTCTCTTCTTTAATTCTCTAGCTATATCAAGAACAGATTCTCCTGAAGCTATCATATCATCAACTATTAATACGTCTTTTCCTGCAACGTCTCTTCCCATATATTCATGTTGAACTATTGGATTCTTTCCATTTATAACAGTTGAATGATCTCTTCTCTTATAGAATAAGCCTACATCTACCCCTAATACACTTGAATAATAAATTGCTCTATCCATAGCTCCTGTATCAGGACTTATAACTAGTAACTTATCCTTATCTAATTCTAAATCTTTTTCCTGTGATACAAGTGTTTTAACTATATCATATGTAGGATAGAAGTTTTCAAATGATAATAAAGGTACTGCATTTTGAATATTAGGGTCATGAACGTCAAATGTGATTATTTCATCTACACCTAATCTTTCAAGCTCTTGAAGTGCTAAAGCACAATCTAAAGATTCTCTTCCCTTTCTTCTATGTTGTCTTGATTCATAAAGTAATGGCATGATTACTGTTATTCTTGCAGCCTTACCTCTTATTGCAGCAACAGTTCTCTTGATATCTTGAAAATGTTCGTCTGGTCCCATATTATGCTCAAATCCAAACATTTTATATGTACAACTATAGTTTCCGATATCACATAAAATATAAATATCTTTACCTCTTACAGTTTCAGATATCTTAACTTTACCTTCACCGTTAGCAAATCTTACTTCATTTAAAGGTATGATATAAGAGTCTTTGTTATCTCTCTCTTCTTGTATAAATTTATTTACAGCATCTCCTAGTTCGACACAGCTTTTTAGTGCTATTATGCCAAGATCATGATTCAATTCACTCATTGATTTCTCTCCTTTTCATTTAAATCCCAAATATATTATATATCAAAAAATGCTGTAATGGAAATAATTATGTACGAAATTTTGACAAATTATTCTACAATCACACCAAATTCATATTCTAAAACAATTATATCTCCCTTTCTCCCACAATATATGAACCTGTTAGTCATCACTACATACACAAAATGAATGCTGAAGTGCTACATATTCCTCTTTTGTTAAGCTTTTTAAATAATCATCAAAATGATCCTCGGAGCAAAAGTTTCCTATCTTGTTAGAAAAGTAATCTTCCTTCAATTTCTTATTACAATATAAACACTTTTTCATTCTACTTCCTCCATATTGTTTTTTTCTTTTATTTTCTACATTATCAAAACAAGTATTCACTATTAAATATATATTAAAATCCCGTTTTTCTTAATATTTTTTAATAGAATTATAATATCCCCTTATATATTTATCAAAATGTAAAAAAAAGATTATAATCTACAATTTACAATAATTTTATTATAAAATATTGTACCATAGTAGTTTTTTACAAAGGAGAAACAACATTGAATAAACAAATTACTAAAGAAGAACTTTCAAAAATTTACGGAAAGATTAGTCCTTTTGAACTAAAAGATAAACTTATATCCCTTGCTAAAGAAAATAATAAAAGTATACTAGATGCTGGTAGGGGAAATCCTAATTGGACAGCCTCAACTCCTAGACAAGCATTCTTTACCTTTGGTCAATTTGCAGTAAAAGAAACCCAAAGGACTTGGCAAAAAGAAGATCTTGCAGGAATGATACAAAAGAATGGAATATATCAAAGACTAACAGAATTTATTAGTGAAAATTACAGTTTACCTGGAATAGAGTTATTAAATGAAATAATTAATTATGGAATAAATACCTTAGGTTTTAATGAAGATGATTGGGTCTTTGAATTAACTGATGGAATAATTGGAGATAACTACCCTTTTCCAGATAGAATTTTAATACATATTGAGAAGATTGTTCATGACTATTTAATGAAAGAATTATGCGCAAATAAAGAATTTAATACACCTTTCGATGTATTTAGTGTTGAAGGTGGAACTGCAGCAATGTGCTATATATTTGATTCATTAGTAGCTAATTCCCTTTTAAATCCTGGTGATAAAATAGCTTTAATGACTCCTATATTTACTCCTTATTTAGAAATTCCACATTTACCTCACTATAATTTTGATGTTGTTAACATTCATGCAAATGAAGTAGATAATGAGGGAAATCCTACATGGCAATACCCTAAGGAAGAATTAGAAAAGCTTAAGGATAAAAACATAAAGGTTGTCTTTGTAGTTAATCCAAACAATCCTGCATCTATTGCTCTAAGCAAGGAGTGTAAAGATAACTTAAAAACTATAGTAGAAAAGCATAATCCAAACTTAATGATTATAACTGATGATGTTTATTGTACCTTTGTTGACAATTTTTCATCATTAATAGCAGATATTCCTTATAATACATTAGCAGTTTACTCTTTATCTAAATACTTTGGGGTTACTGGTTGGCGACTTGGAGCTATTATGCTAAACCAAGACAACATATTTAACAAGTTAATTAAAGAACTTCCTAAAGAAACTAAAGAAAGATTACATGAAAGATATAAACATCTTTCATTAAAGCCTGAAAATCTTTCCTTTATGGATAGAATGGTGGCAGATAGTAGACAAGTTGCTCTTAATCATACAGCAGGTCTTTCCACCCCTCAACAAGTACAAATGGCATTCTTTTGTGCCTTTGCTTTAATGGATAAGGAAGATAAATATAAAAAACTAACTAAGGATATATGTAAAAATCGTAAGAAATTATTATTTGATGGTTTAGAAATAGAACTAAAAAATCAACCTCATGATGCTGCATACTATACTGAAATTAATCTGCTTGATTTAGCAAAATGTAAGTATGGAGAAAATTTTAGTAGATATATAGAAAAAAACTTCAAACCTTTAGATATGATTTATAACCTTGCTAATAATTACTCAATAATATTACTTAATGGGGATGGATTTGCATCATCCCAATGGTCACTAAGAGTATCCTTGGCAAACTTAAGGGATAATTCTTATTTTATTATAGGTAAATCCCTTAAAAATATGATTGATGATTTATCTTATGACTGGAAAAATAAACTTGAATTATCTATGTAAAAAGGGGCTGTCGCACTAAATAATTAGTGCGTAGCTCTTTTTTTGTAAAAAAAATAAATCCCAAACTCTACGAGTTTAGGATTTATGATAAAATATT
>NZ_JAHAIF010000102.1 GCF_018372875.1 Clostridium sp.
TATTTGATGACTCGAATAGTCCTAAATATCAGAAATTTAAAGTGGACAAACTACCTAAAATCATTAAGTTTGAAAAGGTAGATTATATTTTGCTTTTAGGTTATTACAAGCACAAATACAACAAATTAGTTAAGCCCGTCAATAGACGTAACGGTAAGTCTATTCCTAAAGAAACCATCTGTCCTAAATGTGGTGCTCTTCATGAGTATATTTACGATAACAATGGATCTAAAGGACAGTACCTTTGTAAAGTTTGTGGTTTAACATTTAAAGAAAATAACTATGATACTAAATCATTAGTATTTAAGTGCCCTTACTGCGGTAATACTCTTGAAATACATAAAAAACGTAAACACTTTAATGTACATAGATGCAGAAATCAAAAATGTACCTACTACCTAAATAACGTAAAAAAATTGCCTAAAAACTTAGCTCCAGTAGATAAACATAAATATAAGCTACACTACGTATATAGAGAATTCACTATAAATTTCTTTAAAATGAATCTCTATGAAATTTCAGAAAGAGCTACTAGCTTTAACTTTAAGAAATTCAATCCACATATACTTGGATTATGCTTAACTTATCATGTGAATCTTAAGTTATCTACTAGGCAAACCGCTCACGCATTAGCGGAGGTACATGGAATTAAAATATCGCATACTCAAGTTGCTAATTACGCTTTAACAACTGCTAGTATTATAAAACCTTTTGTAGATACCTTTGATTACAAACCATCCAAAATACTTGCAGCGGATGAAACTTATATAAAGGTGAAAGGCATTAAGCACTATGTCTGGATAGTAATGGATGCCTGTAAAAAATCTATCCTAGGTTACCAAGTATCTGATACTAGATCTGTAGGACCTTGTATTCTAGCTATGAGAATGGCTTTTGATAAATTCAAAACATTCCCTGGCAAGGCACTAAAGTTTGTTGCTGATGGCTATAGTGCTTACCCATTAGCTAAGCAACAATTTGAATTAGAAGAAAATAGAATATTTGATCTTACTCAAGTAATAGGCCTTACCAACGACGATTCAATATCAGAAGAGTTTCGTTGGGTTAAGCAAGTTATTGAAAGATTAAATCGTACTTTTAAATCTTCTTATCGTGTAACTTGCGGGTACGGAAGTGATGAAGGCGCTATTTATAGCTTCTCTTTATGGGTTGCATATTACAACTTCTTACGTCCTCATCCTTACAACTACTGGCGTCCATTAAACGAAATAGATGCTTTAAAAAATGCTGATAATATGCCTGCTAAATGGCAAATACTTATCAGTCTCGGTCAACAGACCATTTTGCATATGCAGGAATCAAAACCTTCTTAACAATTTATTAAATTAAATATTGATTTTATTTTTACCTCCGATACCGAAGGTCTTTTTGTTGTATTCAATTTTTGAGTTTTTACGGATATTGCAAAGTTATTTGTTTATTATTATTCAAAATTAGCTACAGGCTATTTTTTCATAGGAAACTTTACACTATC
>NZ_JAHAIF010000030.1 GCF_018372875.1 Clostridium sp.
ATTCAATTTTTGAGTTTTTACGGATATTGCAAAGTTATTTGTTTATTATTATTCAAAATTAGCTACAGGCTATTTTTTCATAGGAAACTTTACACTATCTAAAATATTGTTTACTGAGTTTTGAAAATCCAGCCATTCCCTTTCTAGCTCATTTTTTATTTTATATCCAGACTCTGTAAGTCGATAGTATTTTCTAGGTGGTCCCTCTTGAGATTCCTGTAAATATGTTGTGAAGTAGCCCTCGTTGGTTAACCTTCTAAGAATAGGGTATATAGTTCCATCAGATATAGAAATATGCTTCGATATTTCATTTACTAGTTCATAGCCATAGCAATCTTTTTTCGAAAGTACTGATAAGACGCATAGTTCTAAGATACCTTTCTTTAACTGTATGTTCATTACCAAGCCTCCTATGTTATTCTGTAACTATATTATATAATTTAGTATTATATAATGAAAGATAGTGAATGATGTTTAATATAAAGTTAAGAGTTCTTAATTTTTTATTAAAAAGTGAATGTGTATAATTATTATAAGTTATTAACAGGGAGAATGCTGATAAATACAGGGTTTTGTTTATAGTGTGGATAAAGTGAACAAAAATGTGGATAACTTATTTTAATTAGAGATTAAGATTAATATAATTGTGGACACAATATATATGAATAAGATATATTTCTACAACAATATAGAGAATATTGCATAAAAAAATATTATCAGTTAGAATTTGTTACATATAGATAGTGATTTTTGTTGACAACTATACACAAAATCCACAAAACTGTGGATTAAATCTGTGGATAATGTTAATAATGAGGTGAAAAAATGAAATATAATAAGAAAATTATAAAAGCAAGCTTTATAAAAAGACCTAATAGATTTAATGCATCTGTATTAATTGATGGGGAAGAAATTGTAGTTCATGTTCCTAATACAGGAAGATGCAGAGAAATATTGATTCCTGGATGTACAGTTTATCTAAGGGAGGAGTTAAATCCAAATAGAAAGACTAAGTATGATTTAATAACTGCCATTAAGGGAGATAAGTTAATAAGTATTGATTCACAAATTCCTAATAAGGTTGTAAAAGAAGCATTGCAATTAGGAGCTGTGGAAAAGTTGAAAAAATATAATAATATATTAAGTGAGAAAACTTTTGGAGATAGTAGGTTTGATTTTAAATTATCTAATGATGATGGAGAAGAATATTATTTAGAAGTAAAAGGTGTAACTCTAGAAGAAGAAAGAAGATGTAGATTTCCTGATGCACCAACAGATAGAGGAAGAAAACACTTACTTGAGTTAATAGAAGTTAAGAAAAGTGGTAGAGGGGCTGGAGTATTATTTTTAATACAAATTGAAGATGTAATATCCTTTGCACCTAATGATGAAACAGATCCTAAATTTGCAGAAGCTTTAAGATTAGCCAATGAAAATGGTGTGGATATTTTTGCTTATTCTTGTAAGGTTACAGAGGATAGTATTACTTTATATAAGCCTTTAGATATTATATTGTGATAGAAAAATCTCTATGATATAGTTAATAGTATAATTATATTTGGGGGTAAGCTATGAAATTTATTTATTGTCCTAAGTGTGGAGCTAAGTTAGAAGAAAAATATAGTTGGGATGAAGGTGGAGTACCCTATTGTGTAAAAGATGATTTGTTATTCTTTGATGTGCCTAAACCTTGTATTATGGTGGCTGTAATTAAAGATGATGAAGTTTTATTATTAAAGCAAAGTTATATTTATAAAAATTCTAGAGTTCTTATTTCAGGGTATATAGGTATAGATGAAAAGGCAGAGGATACAGTTCATAGAGAAGTTTTAGAGGAAACTGGAATCAAAATTGATAATGTTAGATTTTTAGGAACGGAATATATAGAAGGTAAGGAATTATTGATGCTTACATTTATGGCGTTTTATAGGGATGGACATATAATCAAATCTGATGAGGTTGAAGCTGTTTCTTGGGAAAAACTAAGTAAGTCTTTAGAATTAATGAGTGAAGATGTAATAGGAAAAAAAGTTATTAAAAAAGTACTAGATATTTTAAAAAGATAAGATCTTATTCTAAACTAAGGTCTCTTTTTGGGGAAAGTAATATAAGAGTATAACTTTTATTTATAAAATTAATATATTTTTTATAAAAATACTGAATTAATATTTTATAATATATTTAGGGAAATAACATAATAATTAAAAGGGAGTGTAGGGGATGGAGAAAGAAAGCAAGTTCCTTCCTGAAATTAAGGGGACTTTAAGAAATCATGTGGTTGAAGTTCCCCCTGAAATCAGAAATTGTGGAGGAATAAAAATATTTGGCAAGAGAATTAAATCATTATTATTTACTACAGATGTAGCAATTATAAGAAATACTAATGCAGATGCTATTATCGCAGTTTATCCATTTACCCCACAGCCTCTTATTACGGAAGCGCTAATAATGGCAGCTGATGTACCTGTATTTTGTGGAGTAGGAGGAGGAATAACTCAAGGGAAAAGAGTTGTAAATCTTGCTATGGATGCAGAGTTTAAAGGTGCAATGGGTGTAGTTGTGAATTCTCCAACATCAAATGAAGTAGTTAGGAAAGTAAGAGCAACTATAGATATACCTGTAGTTGTTACAATAGTATCAGAATATGAAAATATAGCTGAAAGAATTGAATCAGGAGCTACAATTTTAAATGTATCAGGGGGAAAGAATACTCCTAAGATAGTAAGAAAGATAAAAGAGCAGTTCCCGGAGTTCCCTGTTATAGCCACAGGTGGTCCAACAAGAGAAAGTATTAAAGAGACAATATTAGCAGGAGCAAATGCTATAACATATACACCACCAACTACAGCAGAGATAATGAGTGAATTAATGGATAAGTATAGAGAATTTTAGAAGAATGTGGATAAAAAATATTGAAATAAGTGAAAAATATGGTATCATAAGTTTAAACCTTGAGTAAAATAATATAGTAAGAATATGCCTAGGGTAGAGGTGCCAAAGCAAATAGTAGTTAATCCGAGTCGGCAGATGAAGAAGATTAATGAAAGGTGTTAGGCCGAAGAAATAGTATTTGCAGATGCTTTTTCTGGTTATATATAGAATATATATATAACTGTCACAAAGTGTGATGAGCTACAAGGTACATTATCATAATGTATTTTAACAAGTTTAAATTTGTTTTTAGTAGTAGTCACAGAAGATTCTGTGACATTTTTTTTACTCTAAAAGGTTAATTTTAAAATTGGGGGCTTTATGTATGAAATTATTTGGAAGCATGGAAGTAAGAGATGAGGAGTTAATAATTGGGGGGGTTAGGGCAAGTAATTTAGTAAAAGAATATGGAACACCTTTATATGTAATGGATGAAAAGTTACTTAGAGATACCTGTAATGAGTATTATAAAAACTTCAAATGTGATGAAGATGGAAATAGAGTAGCTTTTGCAGGAAAAGCATTCTTAACAGTAGAAATGGCAAAGTTAATAAAAGAAGAGGGCTTATGCCTTGATGTTGTTTCTGGAGGAGAATTGTATACTGCATATAAAGCAGGGGTTCCTATGGAAAGAATATATTTTCATGGAAACAATAAGACCTTAGATGAGATAAAATTAGGAGTAAAATTGGGCGTGGGTAGGTTTATTGTAGATAATTTATATGAGATGGAATATCTTGATAAGTTTGCTAAGGAGTATGGAAAGGTACAAGATATATATTTAAGAATTACTCCAGGTATAGAAGCGCACACACATGATTATATAAGAACAGGTCAAATAGATTCTAAGTTTGGCTTTGCACCAGTTGGAGATATTATAATGTCAGCTATTAAGAAAGCCATATCTCTAGAGAATATAAATTTATCGGGGCTTCATTGTCACATTGGTTCTCAAATATTTGAATTAGATCCTTTTGAAGATGCAGCAGAAGTAATGCTTAATTTAATAAACAAGATAAAAAATGAAACTGGATATATTATAGAAGAGTTAGATTTAGGTGGTGGCTTTGGTATATACTATACAGAAGCAGACTCGCCTAAAACAACAAAAGAATATTGTAAAGCTATTTTAAACAAAGTTGATTATGTATGTAAAAGCCTGAATATTAAGAAGCCAATCTTGACTATAGAGCCAGGCCGTTCAATAGTTGGAAATGCAGGGATAACTTTATACAAAGTCGGAGCAATTAAGGATATACCTAATGTAAGAAAGTATGTTTCAGTAGACGGGGGGATGGTTGATAATATTAGACCAGCTCTTTATGATGCTAAGTATGAATGTGGCATAGCCAATAAAATGAATGAAGATTGTATTGAAAAGGTAACTATAGCTGGAAAGTGTTGTGAATCAGGAGATATCTTAATTAAGGATACAATGTTACCAGTTTGTGAAACTGGAGATATTCTTGCAATCATGTCAACAGGGGCTTATGGATATTCAATGTCTAATAATTATAATAAGATTCCAAAAGCTGCAGTAGTGATGACAATGGATGGTAACTCAAGGATAGTAGCTAAGAGAGAAAGCTATGAAGATTTAATAAAAAATGAAATAAATTAGCTAATTATTAAAAGGTTATATTAAGTTTTATATAGCCTTTTTTTTATGTGGAAATATTGGGTATAATAACAATAATAAAATATTTATTTTTTATTAAATATATTGTAAAGAGGTTATAAAAAACATTTAATATGCTATACTTAAAATATGAATTTGGGGAAAGAAAGGATAAGATATAGATAGATGAAAGAAGTGTTTGTAGTAGATAGAATAGAGGGTGACTATTTTGTAATAGAAACACCAGAAGAAGATATAATAAATGTAGAGAAATATTTAGTAGAAAGTGGAGCTAAAGAGGGAGATTGTTTAGTAAATAAAGATGGCCACTTCCGTATAGATATAGAAGAAACTAAAAAAAGAAAAGAAGAAATTTCAAACTTAATGAAGGGAATGTGGGCTGATTAATGAGTGATCAAAAGAGTAATTTTATAAAAGATTGGATATTACCAATCTTACTAGCATTTGTAATTGCTTTATTAATTAAGGAGTTTTTAATATTTAAAGTTGAAATACCATCAGGTTCAATGATTCCTACTTTAAATGTTGATGATCAGTTGTTTGTTAGTAGGGTATATAACCTTGATAACATAAAACGTGGAGATATACTTGTGTTTAGATCAGAAGAATTAGATGATATGCTAATTAAAAGAGTAATTGGTCTTCCTGGGGATAAAATTGATATAGAAGATGGAGTAGTATCAGTAAATGGCGAAGTTTTACAAGAAGATTATGTAGTAAATAATGATCATTTTTATGGAAAATTTGAGGTGCCAGAAGGGAAATACTTCTTCTTAGGTGATAATAGAGCAATATCTCATGATTCTAGAAAGTGGATAAATCCATATATTGATGGAAAATATATAGAAGCTAAAGCACAAATAAAAGTATATCCATTTAAGGATTTTGGTAGCATAAAGTAATTTTACGAAAGAGGTGAATATAGGTATGGAAAAGGAACCTAAAAAGAATAAGTCGTCTTTTTGGACGTATTTTATATTAATTGGAGCAATATTATTTATGGTTAGCTATGGAAGGAATATGTATAAGAATCAAGAGATTTCTTACAATGATTTCTTAGCATTAATGCAAAAAAAGCAAATAACTAAAATAGTTATATCTAAAGACAATTTAATAATAACTCCAAGTGAAGATTCAGAATATAAAGGTAAAACATTATATACAGTAAATCTTAATGATGAAGAATTAATAAAGGAATTAAAAGAGTCAGATGATATAGAATTCTATGGAACAAATCCAAAGGAGTCTGTTATATTAGAAAGTTTAATTTCTATGGCAATTCCATTGTTACTTTTATTCTTTATGTGGAAAATGATTTTCAATAGGATGGGTAAAATGGGTGGGGGAATGGGCTCCATAGGGAAAAATAATGCTAAGATATATGTTGAAAATGAAATTGGTGTAACATTTAAAGATGTTGCAGGACAAGAAGAAGCTAAGGAATCCTTAGAAGAGGTAATTGACTTCTTAAATTGTCCTGCTAAATATACTGAAATAGGTGCAAAACTTCCAAAGGGAGCATTATTAGTAGGACCTCCAGGTACAGGAAAAACACTTATTGCTAAAGCTGTAGCAGGTGAAGCAAAGGTGCCATTTTTCTCATTATCAGGATCAAGTTTTGTAGAAATGTTTGTTGGTGTTGGTGCATCAAGAGTAAGAGAATTATTTAAGGATGCAGAGGCTAAAGCACCATGTATAATATTTATAGATGAAATTGATGCTATAGGTAAGAGTAGAGATAATCAGCTACAAAGTAATGATGAAAGAGAACAAACTCTAAATCAATTACTTTCTGAGATGGATGGATTTGATTCCTCTAAAGGTATTGTAATACTGGCAGCTACAAATAGACCTGAAATTTTAGATAAGGCATTATTAAGACCAGGAAGATTTGATAGAAGAATAATTGTAGATAGACCTGATTTTAAAGGTAGAGAAGCTATTCTTAGAGTACATGCTAAAAATGTATGTTTAGATGCAGAGGTTAATTTAAAAGAAATAGCTAAAGGAACTCCAGGTGCAGTTGGGGCAGATTTAGCAAATATCATAAATGAAGCTGCTTTAAGAGCTGTAAAACATGGACGAAAATCAGTTTTACAAGAAGACTTAAGAGATGCTGTGGAAGTTATAATAGCTGGTAAAGAAAAGAAGGATAGAATACTTTCAGATAAGGAAAAGAAAGCTGTTGCATTCCATGAAGTAGGACACGCACTTGTGGCTGCCTTATTAGAAGGAACAGATCCAGTACATAAGATCACTATTGTGCCTAGAACTATGGGAGCTTTAGGGTACACTATGCAACTTCCAGAAGAGGAAAAATACTTAATTTCAAAAGAAGAGCTTATGAATCAAATTATGGTTATGCTTGGTGGTAGATCTGCTGAAGAAGAAGTATTTGGGCTAATATCTACAGGAGCATCTAATGATATTGAAAGAGCAACTCAAACTGCAAGAAGTATGGTTACTATGTATGGTATGAGTGAAAGATTTGATATGATGGGCCTTGAATCAATGCAAAATAGATACTTAGATGGTAGAGCCGTAAGAAATTGTAGTGAAGAAACTTCTACTATGATAGATGAAGAAATACTAAAAGTAATAAAAGAAGCTCATAATAAAGCTAGAGCGTTATTAAGAGAGAATAGAGATTTATTAGATAAGATATCTGAGATATTATTAGAGAAGGAAACTCTATTTGGAGATGAATTCATGGCAATAGTATGTGAAAAGTATCCAGAGTTAAAAAAGGAAGAATCTAAAGAAAAAGTTGAAGGGATAGAAACTGAAACAGTTGTTGAAGTTGATAATACTACTGAAACAGAAGATAAAACAAATAACGAATAATAATATATAGTAAAAAATCACAGTTGTCTAAAATAGACATCTGTGATTTTTTAGCCTAATTATTTTGGAGGTGTTTTTTTGAATAAGGATTTAGAGTTTATTATGGAAGAAGGAAAGCTAGAGGAGACACTTAAGATTTTAAACAATGAAATTTTAAATTATCTATCTAAAAGAAAAAATATAACAGATTATATAGTTGATTATAGAAAAAAAGTAATTGAAGAATATAGGGATGATGAAGATAAAGTAATTGAATACTTTGACCATGAAAATTATGTTAAGGAAGAAGCATTTAAGACTATAGATAAGAGATTAAAGGAATTTACTATATTAAAGGATTCCCCTTACTTTGGTAAGATAACTTTCACAGAAGAGGATGAGGGAGCTGAAGAGTTCTATATTGGTAGATTTGGGTTAACACCAGAAGATAGTTATGACCCTGTTATAGTAGATTGGAGAGCACCAGTTGCATCACTATTTTATAAAGGTACATTAGGAGAAACTACTTATGATTGTCCTAATGGAGCTGTAAATGCAAATCTTTTAGGAAGAAGACAGTTAATAGTTAAAAAAGGTGAACTTAAAGGATTGTTTGATTCAGCTATAGATGTAAAAGATGATATACTTCAAATGGTTTTAACATCTAATTCAAGTGAAAAGCTAAAAGATATAGTAATGACAATTCAAGAAGAGCAGGATGAAATAATAAGAGCTCCAAAAGATAAGGTTGTTGTAGTAAATGGAGTTGCGGGTTCAGGTAAAACAACTATAGCCCTTCATAGAGTTTCATATTTGCTTTATAATTTTAGGAAGCAATTTGGCGACAAGGTATTAATACTTGGACCTAATGACATATTTATGGATTATATTGGTCAGGTTCTGCCTACCTTAGGTGAAAGTGGAGTTACTCAAATGACATTCCAAAACTTTGCTATATCAGAAATAGGTTTAGAAGAACCAGTAAAAGGTTTTTCTGAATATATAGAAGAAGCAATGAGTGGAAATGAAGAAGCTCTTAAAGAATATAAGTATAAAAGTTCTAAGAAATTTACAGAGTTATTAGATAAGACTTTAGAAAAGATGAATGAGGAATATTTCAAAATACAACCTGTAACATTCTTTGGTGAAGATATTGTTTCTATAGATGAAATTAAAGAATTATTCACCAAATATTATGGATATATGCCTCTATTTAGAAGAAGTGAAAAGATTAAGAGAATACTTACTTCTAAAATTAAGGATAAGAGAGACGAATTAGTAAGGGAATTAGAAGCTAAGATTAAAGAGGAAATATCAAAGTTATCCCCAGATGAATTGGAAATTGAAAAGAACAATCTTTTATTTAAGAGAAGAATAAGAATAAGGGAAATTGTTAGAGGGGTGATGAATTCTAGAGATGAGTTAGAATCATGGATTAATCACGAAGATACAGTAAGCCTATATAAAAGAATAACTAATACTGAAGCTCTTGGATATATGGATTTAGCAGGAATATTATATTTAATGGTTATGCTTGAGGGCAAGAAGTGTAAGAAAGAATATAAGCATGTAGTAATTGATGAAGCGCAAGATTATAATACAACACAATTTAAGCTTATAAAGGAGCTTACTGGATGTAAGAGCTATACTATAGTTGGAGATAGCAATCAAAGGCTTATTACAACATTAGAAGACCCAGCTATGTTAAATTTAGAAGAGGTATTTGGAGATGATGTTAAGGAATTTAGCTTATTAAAGAGCTATAGATCAACTCAACAAATAATGGAATATGCAAGTCAATTCTTAAATGAAGATAAGGTTATACCTTTAGTTAGAGAAGGAGAGCCTGTTATAGAAGAAGAAACTACATCTAAGGAAGATTTAGTTGAAACTGTTGTATCTATAATAGAAGATTATCAAGAAGATGGATTAGAGAGCATAGCGGTTATAACTAAAAATAAAGAAAATATGCCAGAAATATCAGGTTTATTAAAAGAAAGAATTAAGATAATGAGCTTTGATAGAGACGATTTGATCTACAATGGAGGAAATGTATTAATCCCTGCATATTATGCAAAAGGTCTAGAATTTGATGGAGTAATAATCCTAGAAGAGGGAGAAGAAACTCCAAGCTTGGTTAAATATATTATGTGCACAAGAGCACTTCATAGATTATCTATAATAAAAAAGCAGTCATAAGACTGCTTTTTTACTTGGTATATTTCTCTATTTTTTTCAAAGTGTCTTTATATATATCATCAACTACAGAAAAATCCATGGCCTTAATATAATAACTTTCAAGTTCATCATGGAAGCTTTTTGCTTTTTTAATACACTGTAAAGCCTTAGTTATAAGAGTATCAAATAAAACTTTATCACTTTCAACTTCTGATTTTCTAGAAGATAGAGCTTGAGATGAACATAGGTCTTTCATATCATATACAGTGCAATCATAGGAAAGTCTGCTTATTTCATTGGTTGTAAATATTCCAGTTGATATTTCTGGAATTATGATGTTTTCTAATCTTTCTGGAATTAGAGGATCGTGTAAATATTCAACGAAGTAGCCTAGCTTTTGAGCTTCAGATCCGATATATCTTAATATATCAGTTTTGCCAAAGCCAGGACCGCCTTTTAAAGCATATAATTTATCAATATTAGAGGATAATGCCTTATTGTAAGTGACTATTCCATTAGGTGTAAAAGCCGTACCAAATAAATGTCTCTCGCCACCAAAGCCTAATTTTGAGGAGGTTAATATTTCACTTTTTACTTTATCCATAAAAGTGTTTACCTTATAAGAATTTAAGGACTCATAATTTAAAGTGCTCCAATCTTCATGAACACTTTTTGCTGCTCCTAAAAATCTGTATGCTCGCTTAAAGGTTTTTCCTATGTCTTTGTTAATACTAATTAGTTCTTTTTTGTTATTTCTAAGTGTATCCATATCAAGAGCTGTTCCTAGGTTTACTATCTCGTCTACAGCCCCTGGAGTAATAGGATCTACAACGTGAGGTGAAGTTCCATCAAGTATAGCTACGTTAAGTTCCTTGATTACTAGACCATCTAAAGAGTTATTATCTGAAGAACAATGATGGTATTCAAGGGAATAGCCAAGATCTAAAAAGTAAGCGCCTATCTTTTTCATGAATGAAGATTTACCTGTACCAGGCCCACCTTTAAGGCAAATAATTTTGTTAGCATCTTCTTGCGTCAAGATATACCTATAGAAAGAATAAAAACCTTTGGAGGTATTACCACCTGGAAATAAATCTCTTTGTTTAGAATAATTCATACTTTGCTCCTATATTCAAATTATATTTTCAAATCAATATAATATATGACTTATATGAGTAAAGTGATAAAAGTTTTATAAAGATAAATTATGCATAAATTTACTTGATAAATAAGGGAAAGTGGTATAAATATAAGAGTTTTTCATAATATTAAAGAGAAATTTTAATACTATGAAAAAATATTAAAAAAATATGCAAAAGGTATTGCATAAATATAAAATATTAGTGTATAATTATACCATGATGAATGATAGATGAGTTTTAAAAATAAAGGGGGACAATATAAAATGAAAAAAGGATTATTAAAGAAGTTATTTGCTACAACACTTGTTGGGGCTATGGCAATCTCAATGGTTGCATGTGGGGGAGAAGATGCAGGTGAAAAAGATGCATTAACAAAAATAAAAGAAAAAGGTGAACTAACAGTAGGTATGAGTGTAGACTATGCTCCATATGAATTTTTTGTTATGGAAAATGGCAAGAAAAAGATGGTTGGTATGGATTTAGAGATCTTAAAAGAAGTAGCTAAAGATATTGGAGTTGACTTTAAAGTTGAAGAAATGGAGTTTAAGGGTATATGTACAGCAGTTCAGGCTGGACAAGTTGATATAGGATTATCTGGATTATCACCAGATGAAAAGAGAAGAGAACTAGTAGATTTTTCAGACATTTATTTTGAGGCAGAGCAAGGAATATTAATAAATAAAAAAGATGTTTCTAAAATTAAAAAATTAGAAGATCTTAAAGGACTAAAAGTAGGAGCTCAACTTGGTTCTATTCAAGCAGATATTGCAAACACAATTCCAGATGTAAAAACTAAATTTTTAGAAGAGGTTCCAGTATTAATTCAAGATTTACTTGCAGGAAATTTAGATGCAGTTATAGTTGAATTACCTGTTGCAGATGTTCAAAGTGTAATTCATCCAGAACTTGCAAGAGCTGAAGAAAAGGTTCAAGACGAAGCAGGTGGAGGGTCTGCAATTGCCGTTCCAAAGGATCAAAAAGCTTTATTAGATCAAATAAATAAGACAATCAAGAGATTAATTGACGAAGAAAAGATAGATTCATTCTATAAGGATGCAGTTGAACTATCTAAGAGTGAAGTAGTTGGGGAGTAATTAATAATAGAGTCTCTTAATGTTTTAAGAGACTCTTACTATATTTTTAAGGAGAGTAAGTATGAAAGGTTTAAGCTTTAATTTTTTAAGTGAATATTTTCCACTATTTATTGAAGGATTAGTATGGACATTATTAATAGCTTTATTAGCAGTTATATTTGGTGTCATACTAGGAAGTATTCTATGCTTTATGAAGAAATCAAAATTTATACTATTAAAAGTAATTGCCAATATATACATAGAGATAGTTAGAGGTACACCAGTACTTTTACAAGTATATATTGTTTACTTTGGATTAACAGCTTTTGGAATAAAGCTGGGTGCATTTACATCAGCAATTATTGCATTATCAGTTAATTCTGCAGCCTATGTAGCAGAAATAATTAGAAGTGGTATTGAGGCTGTAGATAATGGTCAAATGGAGGCAGCTAGAAGTTTAGGGATGACTAGTAAAATGGCAATGTTGAATATTATATTACCGCAAGCAATAAAGAATATATTACCAGCAATAGGGAATGAGTTTGTTGCAGTAATAAAAGAGTCGTCTATGGCCTCTGTAATTGGTGTTGCGGAAATAATGTATGCGTCTAAAATAGTTACTGGAGCTACATATAGGAGTATGGAACCACTAATGATTGCTGCTATATTTTATTTCATACTTACATTTACTTTAGGAAGAATTATGGGATATCTTGAAAGGAGGTTGAAGGCTAGTGATTCACGTTAACAATTTACACAAAAGCTTTGGAAAAAATGATGTTTTAAAGGGAATTAATGAGCACATAAATAAGGGGGAAGTGGTAGTTGTTATTGGACCATCTGGTTCAGGAAAATCAACTTTTTTAAGATGCCTTAACCTTTTAGAAGTACCTACTGAAGGAAAAATAATATTTGAAGGTAATGATATTACAGATAAAAAGAATGATATTAATAAGTTAAGACAAAAGATGGGGATGGTATTTCAACAATTTAATCTTTTCCCTCATAAAACAGTGTTAGAGAATATAACAATTTCTCCTATTAAGGTTAAAGGAATAAATAAAGAGGAAGCTAATAAAAAAGCTATGGAGCTTTTGAAGATGGTAGGCCTTGTTGATAAAGCTGAAGCCTATCCATCATCTCTATCCGGGGGACAAAAGCAAAGAATAGCTATAGCTAGAGCACTTGCAATGGAACCTGATGTTATGCTTTTTGATGAGCCAACATCTGCATTAGACCCTGAAATGGTAGGAGAAGTTTTAGGAGTAATGAAAGACTTAGCCAAGGGCGGAATGACAATGGTTATAGTTACTCACGAAATGGGGTTTGCTAAAGAAGTTGGAGATAGAGTTTTATTCATGGATGGGGGAGTAATTGTAGAACAAGGAACTCCTGAGGAAATATTCAATAATCCTAAAAATCCAAGAACAATAGATTTTTTATCAAAGGTACTTTGATAGGTACAAGGTAAAAAGATAATTAGGTAAAAGGAAGTTGCTATGCAACTTCCTTTTATTTCAGTTACTAGTAAGGTGAATATAAGAATAAAAAATAAAATAACTTTTCTTTTTGGAAAGCTCTTTTCTCAACCGTGTTTACAAATAAAACATAAAATGGTAATATATAACAATAAAGGGTTATGTGTTTATAAAGGGTTAATAGGAGGTATATTGAGATGGAAATTTTAAAATCTAAGATTAAGGAAGAGGCAGAAAAGAGAATATATACGAAGGAAGAAATAAAGAATATAGAAAGCAAAGTATTATATAGAAAAGAAGGTATTGGATTAGAAAAATACTTTATAGAGGATGAATACACAACAAGACAAAATGCATATTGTAAAATGTTGAAAACAGTTGAAGCTAAGTTAGATAAGGATGAAGAAATAGTTATAAGTAAAATAAATGTTCCATATAAAAATGGAACTGCTGGAACATCTGTAACTGTGTATTACCAAGGTCTATTTTTTACTAATAAAAGAATCTTTATTTTTAATATGAATTTTAGATATGAAGAAGTAGAAAAACTAGAAATTAAAAATATAGAAGATATATCGTATTTAAAAGAGTTAGAAAACCTTGATGGAGTAAGAATTGAATTTAAGAATAAGGATAGAATATTTATAAAATCATATTCTAATGATGAAAGAGAGATAACTATAATTATAGTAAAATACTTGTTAGAAAATGGAATCAAATTTCAATAGAATAAGTAAATTAGAAAACGTGTTGTTATAAATATAAAAATAAAAGAACTTTTCTTTTTGGAAAGTTCTTTTATTTTTTAAAGTTATTTATAAATCTAGGACCTAGTTACCTAGGAGATTTTTATACATAATCATTATCTATTGTTATTATACAGTTATATTGCGGATGTATGGATTTAATTGCTGCTATTATATCTTCTTTTAACTGTTCAACACTCATAATCTTCTTAAGATTTTCCGGATTAACTACAATGTCAAAAATTAAGTTCTTCTTTTCACCCTCACCAACAACCCTAAAGTCATGCATAGATTTTATTAAAGGATTATATTTTATTATTTTATTAATTTCATCATAAGCTAATTTAACTTCATCAGTAAATATACAGATAGGATCCATGTGAATAACTAGATATATATTTAACTTGCTAGAAATTTCTCTTTCTGCTTTATCAATTATTTCGTGAATTTTCATAACTGATATATCAGATGGAATTTCTGCGTGAATAGATGCCATGCACCTTCCTGGGCCATAATTATGGACAATTAAATCATGAACGCCAGTAATATGATCATATGATAGGACCATGTCTTTAATACTATTCACCAACTCTGGGTCAGGAGCTTCTCCTAAAATAGGATTTATAGTTTCTTTAATAAGGGTATAACCAGAATATACTATAAATACTGCTACAATAAGACCAAAATATCCGTCTATAGGAAAAGATGTAAATTTAGATGCTAAAAATGAAATTGTAACACAAGAAGAAGTAAAAACATCTCCTAAAGCATCTACAGAAGCAGCTTTCAATGCAGAAGAATTAATAGTATTACCTATAAATTTATTGAATCTTGATAGCCAAAGTTTAAATAAAATTGATACTAGTAATAGTATAAATGGTATAAATTCAAATGCTATACTAACAGGATTAAGAATACGTTCAAAAGATGATTTAATAAACTGTATACCTACTAGCATTACCATAAATGCCACTATTAAAGCTGATATATATTCCATTCTACCATGTCCAAATGGATGCTCAGCATCGGCAGGTTTATCAGCCATTTTAAAACCAATAATTGTAACGATAGAAGAAGCAGCGTCAGATAAGTTATTAAATGCATCTGCCATAATAGCAATACTTGAAGCTACTACACCTACTGTAAGTTTGATAGCGAATAAAATTAAATTAACTATTATTCCTACTACACCACCAAGTATTCCATAGGCACCTCTTACCTTTTCGCTTTTTATGTCTTCACTGTTTTTTATAAACTTCTTTACTAAAAAGTTTGATATCAACAACATCAACTCCTATCATTCTCTATAAATATATATTATTCTATATCACTTAAATATAATAATCAATTATATCACTAAAAATGCATAAAATCTGTACTTAATTTTGGAGGAATATGGTATAATCAATTATGTAAATTAGTGGTAAGTGAGGTGGGAAATATCATGAAGCAGGCTATTACAGAAGTAAACGGAATAAGCATAACTAAAAACTTAATTGGAATAAACTATACAAAAGGAATATTTATAAAGCCTAAATATATAGTTGTTCATGATATATCAGATAATAGATTTACTACTATGAGGGAGTATAGAAATTATATTGCTAGAGAGAAGGATGCAAAGGAATCTATACATTATTTAGTAGGACCAAGGAATGTAATAAAGTTACTAGAGGACGATTGGAGAGGTTGGCATGTAGGAGACAAGCCGTCCAAGGACATAACTAATTCTAACAGTATTTCTGTTGCTATGTTTATTAGAGATAGTAAGGATGTAAATAGAACTTTAAAGAATGTTATAGTATTAATTAATAAACTTAGGGATATTTATGGTATAGGAATTAATAATGTAAAAAGACATTATGATGTTACAGGTAAGATTTGCCCTGAATTATTAGTGAATGAGAAGGCGTGGAATAGATTTAAACTTGCTTTAAAGGGGTTGGAAAGTGAATTGACTCCTATAGCGAAGGGGAAAATTATGGGAGTACTTTCATCATTAAATTTAAGAAAAGAGCCTAATGATGAATCAGAGGTAATAGGTAGAATTTCTTCGAAAGATAGCTTTAATATATACGAAAAACAAGGAGAATGGGTAAAGACTACCTATGAAACTGAAGATAAAATAATAGTGGGTTACTTAAATAAAGAATATATAGAAATAGAAGATTTAGATGCAGAAAAAGAAGAAGTTATAGAGGATATAAGTAAAGAAGAGGCATTAAAAGAAATAAGTAAGTTTTATAAACAACCGATAAAGACATACAATGCCTTAGAAGAACTAGAAAAATTGAGTAAAAGTGAAGATAGTATAATAGAAGTTCCTAAGGTAGAGAATAATATTATAGCTAAAAAAAGAAAAGTAACTGTTCCTGTAATAAAAAGAGATATAAACAGAGAAGGAACTGTTGTAAATATAGATACCAATTTAGCTGTAAGAAGAGGTGCAGGAGAAGAAAACTATGTAGTAGGTTACTTACTGGCTGCGCAAAGAGTTAATGTTATTCAGGAAATTGGAGAGTGGTATAAGATAGTGTACCAAAGTACAATAGGAAAAAGAATAGGGTTTGTTGAAAAATACTTTATAAAACTTGGGTAGTTTTGTTAAAATATAATAACTATAAGATAAAATTAAGGAGTATAAACATGAAAAAAGAATTAGCAAAAGAATTGATGGAATTTATAAATGAAAGTCCAACTGCTTATCATGGAGCATATACAGTAAAGAACATGCTAGACAAAGTTGGTTATAAGGAAGTAAAGGAAAGTGAAAAGTGGAATTTAACTAGTGGTGGCAAATATTACTTTATGAAGAATGGTTCTGCAATAATAGCATTTCAAATAGGAAGTGAAGAAATTGAAAACAGTGGATTTAAGTTAATAGGAGCACATACTGATTCACCTACATTTAAAATAAAGCCTAATGCAGAAATGAAGGTAGAAAATAAGTATGTAAAATTAAATACTGAAGTTTATGGTGGTCCAATTTTAAGTACTTGGTTTGATAGACCACTTTCATTAGCAGGTAGGGTTGCGCTAAGGGGAGAAAATCCTTTAAAGCCTTCAATAAAGCTAATAGATTTTAAGAAACCATTATTGATAATACCGAACTTAGCTATTCATATGAATAGAAGTGTTAATGAAGGTTATGCAATTAATAGACAAAAAGATACATTACCACTATTAGGTTTTATAAATGAAAAGTTTGAAAAAGAGGGGTATCTTTTAAAGTTAATAAGTGATGAATTAGGAGTAAAAATAGAAGAAATTTTAGATTTTGATTTATTCTTATACGAATGTGAAAAGGGTTGTTTGTTAGGTTTAGAAGAGGAATTAATTTCTGCAGGAAGACTTGATGATTTATGGATGGTTTATGCTGGAGTTAGAGCGCTTATAGACAGTAATGATTCTAAAGCTACAAAGGTTATGGTATGTATAGATAATGAAGAGATTGGAAGTTTAACAGCTCAAGGTGCAAACTCAACTCTATTACAAACAGTTTTAGAAAGAATTACACTAGCTTTAGGAAAAGAAAGAGAAGAGTTTATGAGAGCTTTATCAAATTCAGTTATGATATCAGCAGATTTAGCTCACGCTGTTCACCCAAATCAGGTGGAAAAGCATGATCCAGTTAATAAACCAGTACTAGGTGGAGGCCCTGTAATTAAGATGGCAGCATCAGGTAGTTACTCAACTGATAGTTATGCATCTGCAATATTTAAGGGCGTTTGTGAAAAAGCAAATGTTCCATGTCAAGTGTTTGTTAATAGATCGGATGTAAGAGGTGGTACTACAATAGGTCCAATAACAGCAGCTAATTTATGTATTCCAGTTGTTGATATGGGAGCACCTTTATTATCAATGCATTCTGTAAGAGAGTTAGCAAGTGTGGAAGATAATGAATATACAGTAAAAGCATTTACTGAATTTTATAATATATAATAAAGAAACTCGCTTTGCGAGTTTTTTTAAAATAGGAAAATATAAAATTTTAATTAGATATAAATCAAAGGTATTATTATAGTTTTATATTAAAAAATATAAAATAAAGGACAATAATTTTATAATTTTCTTACCTTTAGCAGGAGTGTGGTGGATATTTGTTTTGATGTGACTTGGAGCTTAGAGACGGAACAAGCAAAATAAATATCCATCAAACATTTTTGATACTTAAGATTGGGGAGAGAGCATGAATATAGGAATAATAGGGTATGGCGGAGTTGGAAAAGCATTAGTTAGGCTAATAAAAAAGAAAAAATATAATTTTAATATAAAGTTCATAATAAAGAGTGATGGTGGTATTGCCTGTAAAAGTGGAATAAATATAGATAGTATATTAATAAATGAAGGTAACTTGCATAGACATGAACTTTGGTCAAATGGGCTAAACTTAGAGAATGTTATAGATATTGGTATCGATTATTTAATTGAACTTACTCCAACCAATAAAGACACTGGAGAACCTGGATTGTCCTTTATAAAGTTAGCATTGAAAAATGGTATAAGTGTAGTTACTGGCAATAAGGGACCTATATTAATAGATTATATGGGGTTAAAAAAGTTAGCTAAAGAAAATAGTGCTAAGTTAGGAATAGGATGCACAGTGGGAGCTGCACTTCCTACTATAGAAGGTGGTTCAGTTGGTTGTGCGGGAGCAGATATATTAGGTATTGAAGGAATATTAAATGGAACAAGTAATTTTATTCTAAGTGAGATGTTAGAAAAGTCAGTTAGCTATGAGGAAGCTTTACATAAAGCACAAAGCATAGGCATAGCTGAAACTAATCCTTATATGGATGTGGAAGGGTATGATACTGCCATAAAAATGATTATACTTACCAACTATTTTTTTAATTCACAAATAACATTAAAGGATGTGGATATAGCTGGTATAAGTAATTTATCTAAAGAAGTTATTAATAGGGCAAAGGATAAAGGGAATAAAATTAAACTTTTGGGAAAAACGTATAAAGAAAATGATGAAATAAAAATAAAAGTTTCACCAGAAATATTAAATTATGAACATAGTTTACATAGTGTAGATGGGAAAAATAAGGGGATTTTATTCAAGACTGATATTCTGGGAAATATTACAGTTACAGGGGGAGCTTCAGGGGTAGAAAACGCAGCTGCATCAATAGTTAGAGATATAACAAATTTAAAGTAAAAAGAAAAATTCGTTGTAAATATTTCCATAATAGTATAAAATATTAACTGTAGGGTGTTTATGTTAAATTAAGGCGTTGAGGTGGTATTTATGGAGAGAATGTTAAGTAAACTTGAATTTATGCTTATGGGGTTAAGACAATTAACTTTAAGTGCTGTATATGCTTGGTTTCCTGAATTAAAGAAGGAAGATATATTAGAGGCATTACAACAATCACCAAAGTTTAAGGTAGAAGGAAATATAGTGACTTTAAAAAGTGAAACAGAACTTTATGAAGAAGAGCTTCAAAAAGATATATTAAAAGATCTTATGGGAGAAGCAGATGTAGATGACGATTTATTAGGATATGATGATGACCTAGATTTAATAGCAGAAGAAGATAATAGTGATTTTGGTTCATCTAATATTAAGCTAGATGACGAAGTTATATTAGTTAATGATGATGAGAATAACTTAGAAGAAATAGTTGAAGATCCTATAGTAGACAGCCAATGGGTAGAAGCAAAGGAAGCTGCAGAAGAAATCCCAGAGATGGAAGTTGTACAACCTGTTCAAGGAGATGTTGCTTCTTTAGAAGAAAATACAACTAATGAAGACTATTTTAATTACTATTACAATAGTTCTAATGAAGAAGTAAAAGAGGAAAAGAATAAAATAGAAGAAAAGGTTGTTGAGAACGTGGTTGAGAATGTGATTGAGAAGGTTGTTGAAAAGGTTGTTCAAGTTACAGATTTAACTAAGGTAAAGGGATCAGATATATCTTATGAAGATTTAGTAAGAATAATAGATGAGTATAATGATTCTGTAGAAAGTAAATTAAACTATGCAATAGAAAATAAGTTTGAAGTTAGGGTAAAAGCTATTAAGAGCTTCTATGAAAATAAATATAATGTAAGAAGTAAAGAAGAAGGTATATTAGGAACTACTGCTTGTATATTTTCTTTAATACATAAGAAAAAGGGTATGGAAGTAGCATATCTAGTTGTATGTGAAAAACTAAATGAATTAATACTTAATTATATGTTAGATCATTACGATGATGAAGTTGTTTATTTCTGTCCTGTAGAGGGAGCAGAAGTAGAGTTTGAAGTTGGATTAAATGAATTCTACTTAAAGGATACAGACGTTATCTTTGATAAGTTCTTAGAACACTATGTAGTAGTTGAAGAGTGTGATGTAAAGATTAAGAACTTAGAAGTTATTGTAGGAAGTAATTAGTTAGGTTAAAATAAGCAATAAGAATAATTAAGAAACTCAAGCAAATAACGCTTGGGTTTCTCTATTTTGGTGGTTAATATGAATAAAAAAGAGATAAGAAGAGAAGTAATTGCAAAAAGAGATTTGTTAAAGAACAAAAGTGAACTAGATAAAGTAATTGAGGAGAGGTTAAGAAATAATAAGATATATAAAAATAGCAAAAATATTTTCATATATTTAGGTTTTGGAAGCGAGATAAATACTATTAAATATGTGGAAGACTTTCTTTATGAAGGAAAGAAAATAATTATTCCATATACAGATATGAAAAATAAAGTAATGCATGGAATAGAGATAAATACTTTAGATGGATTAAAGAAAAATAAATTTGGAATATTAGAGCCCACAGATACTTCTAAGATATTTAACAAAGATGATATAGATTTAGTAATAATGCCAGGGGTAGCTTTTGATAGAAGTGGAAATAGAGTTGGCTATGGAGGAGGATATTATGACAAATTTTTATGTGAAATGAGTAGTGATATTCCAACTATAGCATTAGCTTATAATATTCAAATATTAGAAGAATTACCCTCTGAAAAACATGATATAAAAGTTGATATGGTAATTACAGAAAAAGAAACCATAAAATGCTTGAAAAGTAAATAAGATGGTGTATAATTAGATTAATCGTATAATCTTTTATTAAGAATGGTGGAGGGACTGGCCCTATGAAGCCTAGCAACAACTAATATTCATTTATTAGAACTGTGCTAAATCCTGCAGGAGTTTCCTGAGAAATGAGAGATTAAGTTATGACGAAGTTAATATAAATTATGTCGTTGTTGCTATTTATCTCTTTGATAGATAGCTTTATTTTTTATATAAAATTATTAGGAGGGCTATTATGAAAATAGAAACAAAGTGTTTACATGAGGGCTATAAGCCTAAAAATGGAGAACCAAGAGCTTTGCCAATATATCAAAGCACAACTTATACTTATGAATCAACAGATCAAATAGGTAAATTATTTGATCTAACAGCAAATGGGCATATGTATTCAAGAATATCTAATCCTACTGTTGGGGCAGTTGAGGAAAAGATAGCATCATTAGAAGGGGGAGTAGGTGCCCTATGTACTACATCTGGTCAAGCAGCATCGATGATAAGTATATTAAATATACTTAGTGCAGGTGACCATATTGTAAGTGCAGCTACTATATATGGGGGAACAATAAATCTTTTGGCAGTTACTCTTAAGAAATTTGGTATAGAATGTACCTTTGTTGACCCAGATGCATCAGAGGAGGAAATCCAAAAAGCATTTAAAGATACTACTAAAGCTGTATTTGGAGAGACTATTGCAAATCCAGCTATTTCAATATTAGATATAGAAAAGTTTGCTAATATTGCCCATAAAAATAACGTACCATTAATTATAGATAATACATTTGCAACACCTATTTTGTGTAGACCAATAGAGCATGGTGCAGATATAGTTATCCATTCAACAACAAAATATATGGATGGACATGCAGTTCAAGTAGGTGGAGTTATTGTAGATAGCGGTAATTTTGATTGGACAAACGGCAAGTTCCCAGAGTTTGCTGAACCAGATGAATCTTATCATGGTGTTGTATATACTGAGAGCTTTGGAAAAGCAGCCTATATAACAAAAGCAAGAGTTCAACTTATGAGGGACTTAGGGTGTTATCCATCTGCACAAAATGCTTTTTTATTAAATTTAGGTTTAGAAACATTACCAGTTAGAATAGAAAGACATTGCAGAAATGCTGAAAAGATAGCAGAGTTTTTAAATTCATCAGATAAAATTGAATTTGTAAATTATCCTACTTTAAAAGAAAATAAATATCATAATTTAGCAAATAAGTATCTTCCTGAAGGATGTAGTGGAGTAATATCTTTCTCAATAAAAGGGGGAAGAGAAGAAGCGGTTAAGTTTATGGATTCATTAAACTTAGCTTCAAATGTAGTACATGTTGCAGATATAAGAACTTGCGTACTTCACCCAGCAAGTTCGACTCACAGACAATTAACAGATGAACAATTAGAAGCAGCAGGAATTACACCAGGATTAGTTAGATTATCTGTTGGTTTAGAAAATGTGGAAGATATTATTGATGACTTAAAACAAGCTTTGTTAAAATAATATAATAAAGATAAAAGAAATGTGGAAGGGAAAGTGAATGGTAATTTTCCCTTCCTTTTTTATGTGATGATAGATGTAGGGAAATTAAATTATTTAAAATACTTTATTAAATAAGAAAAATGTGTTTTTACATAAACATATTTTTATCCTATAATTGATATATATTAAAGTTAGAAGAATATAATATTCAAAATAAATTACTATAAAATAAGAGTGAAGTTTATGTAGGAGAAAATATGAGTAATTTAACTATTAAGGATATTGCTGAATTAGCAGGTGTGGCAAAAAGTACAGTTTCTAAATACTTAAATGGTGGAAGTGTTAGTGAAGCAACAAAAATAAAGATAAAAAAAGTAGTAGAAGAAAATAATTATGAACCTAATGCATTTGCACAAAGTTTGAAAGCAAAAAGAAGTAAGTTTATAGGAATTATAGCACCATGTTTAGATTCAATTGTTACATCAAGAGTTATAATGTCTATAGATAGAACATTAAGGGAAAATTCGTATAATCCATTAATACTAAATACTAGTCACAATAAGGATTTAGAAATAGATAGCTTAGAGAGTTTGAATAGATTAAAAGTAGACGGAATAATTTTAGTAGCTACTGAAATTACAAGTAGGCATAAAGAGATTATAAATAAGTTGAGGGTGCCTGTTTTAATAGTAGGACAGGAATGTAAGGAAGTTAAATCAATAGCAAATGATGATTATAATGCTGGAGCAACTATTGGGGAATATGTAGCGAAGCTAGGACATAAAAAAATATTATATTTTGGGGTAGATGAATTTGATATAGCTGTTGGAGTAAAACGTAAAGCTGGGATAATAGATAAGCTAAAAGAATATAATGTTGAAGAAATTAGAGTTGAGATTACAGATTTTACAACCAAAACAACAGAAAAAATAGCTTATAAGGTATTACAAAATTATAATCCAACAATGGTTATATGTGCTACAGATAATATAGCCTTAGGTGTGTTAAAAGCAATGCAGTCATTAGGCAAGATGGTTAAAGATGATATATCTTTATCTGGATTTGGAGGATATGATATATCAGAGATTATTACACCTAGTTTAACTACAATTAAGTTTCATAATGAAGAAGTGGGAAATATTGCGGCTAACAGTATAATTAGTATGATTGAAGGAAAGGAGATTCCGGATCTTCAAACAATAGGATTTGATTTAATTAAAGGAAATAGTATTAAAAAAATAAAAAATTAAGAGTAAAGTTATGAGATTTTATTAAATTTCATAACTTTTTTTAATAATATGAGAAATTGTAAACTTATTTATGAAAAAGTTTTCTGAAAGCATTGAATTAAAAAAAGAATAGTGCTATATTTTATTTATAGAACTTTGGAAACCGGTTTCCAAGATGGGAGGATTAAAATGAGCCAAAAGAAAGAACAATACAAATTAATTTCTCAGGAACTATTGAAGTTTATTGGGGGAAAAGAAAATGTGCAAGGGGCAGCTCACTGTGCTACTAGATTAAGACTAATTTTGAATAATAATGATAGGGCAGACTTAAAAGCAATTGAGAAAATTGATTTAGTTAAGGGAGTATTTATTGCAGGAGATCAATTACAAATAATATTTGGTGCAGGTACTGTAAACAATGTTTATGATGCATTTATAGAAGAAACAGGTAAAGGTGAAATGTCATTAGGAGAAGTAAAAGCAGTAGCTTCTCAAAAACAAAATTGGTTTCAAAAGTCAATAAAATCATTATCAGATGTATTTGTTGAAATAATTCCAGGTTTACTTGCAGCAGCTTTATTAATGGGAATTACAGGATTATTAAGCCAACAAGGTATATTTGGTGAACAATCAATAGTAGAAATGTATCCAGCTTTAGCAGGTTTAAATAGGTTTATACAAATAGCATCTACAGGTATATTTACAATATTACCACTTTTAGTAGCATATTCAGCTACTAAACGTTATGGTGGTTCTCCAGTTTTAGGTTTAGTTATTGGAGCTATAATGCTACATCCAGACCTAGCAAATGCATATTCAGCTGCTAATGGAAGTGTAGAACCAGAAGTAATTAACTTATTTGGTTTAAAAGTAGAGTTAGTTGCATTCCAAGGTGGAATAATAATAGCTTTAATGATGGGATTTGTAACTGCTAAGTTAGATAAATTCTTCAATAAGAAAATACCAGATATGGTTAAATTATTTTTATCACCAATATCTACAGTTATAGTAGCTACATTTTTATTATTTACTATAATAGGTCCAATAGGTCGTGAATTAGCTAATATTGTAACAACATCATTATTATGGTCTACAGAAAACTTAGGTATATTAGGATATATGCTATTCGCAGGAATTCAACAAATAATAGTTATTACAGGATTACATCATGTTATAGGAGCTGTAGAAGCTCAATTAATAGCAGATACAGGTAGAAACTTTATAATGCCTTTAATGTCAATAGCATTAATTGCACAAGGTGGAGCTGTATTAGGATATTTATATTTAAAATGGAAAGATGATAAAACAAAGCAAATTTGCATATCATCATTTGGATCAGTTCTTTTTGGAATATCAGAACCAGCAATTTTTGGTGTAACATTAAAGAATAAGTTTCCATTAATAGCGGGGTGTTTAGCAGCTACCCTAGGTGGAGCGTACATTTATATAACTAAGGTATCAGCAATAGGATTTGGAGCTACAGCTATTCCTGGACTTGCTATTGTAGCGGCTGAAAATAATGGACACTTAAATTATTTAATAGCTCATCTTATAGCATTATTAGCAGGAGCGATATTTACAATTCTATATGGAAAAGTGAAATTGAAGATAAAATAGTTAGTTAAAGAGAGGATGTATTGATGGATATTTTTAAAGAAGAAAAACATAGAACTATATTAGAAGCAACAAATGAAGAACTTTTAGAGCTAAAAGATAAAGCAAAAGATAAGCTATGGAAACCTATATATCATATATATCCACAATATGGATTGCTAAATGATCCCAATGGATTAGCTTATTTTAACGGAAAATATCATGTTTTTCACCAATGGTATCCTTTTGGAGTTACACATGGAATGAAGCATTGGGCTCATTTAGAATCAGAGGACTTAGTTTCATGGAATAGACTACCAGTTGCGATAATTCCAACTGAAACGTACGAATCACATGGAGCTTACTCGGGAAATTCAATTGAAATAAATGAAGAGTTGTATTTATACTATACTGGAAATATAAAATTTGATAAAAATAATAGGAGTGCAAATCAATGTTTAGCCATAATGAATAAAGATGGCGAAATAAAGAAGTATGAGAATAATCCTATAATTGAAGGTGTTCCTAATGGATATACAGGACATGTAAGAGATCCTAAGGTTTTTAAATTAAAAGAAAATTATTACATGATACTTGGTGCACAAAGAGTAAATGAAACTGGAACATTTATTATGTATAAATCTATTGACGGAATCAAATGGGAATTAATTGGTGAGCTGGAATTAGAGAATTTTCCTAAAGAATTTGGTTACATGTGGGAATGTCCTGATTATGTGAGAATAGATGATAAAGATGTTTTAATATTTTCCCCACAAGGTATAGATGAGGAAGGAAACAAATATAACAATATATTTAATGTAATATATGCAATAGGAAAACTAGATATAGATAATTTGAAATTTAAGGTGGATTCATATGAAGAACTAGATAAAGGCTTTGATTTTTATGCACCACAAAGTTTTAAAGGAAAAGATGGACAAGTATTACTGTTTGCTTGGGCTGGAATGGGAGAATTTAAATACCCAACAGATAAAAAGTTATGGGCACATTGTCTAACCTTTCCTAGAGAATTATCCATTAGTAATAATAAATTAATACAAAAACCAGCTAAGGAGATACTAAAATTAAGTAAGTTAGTAGTAAGTGAAAATGGAATTGTTAATAAAAAAGAAATAATAGCAAATGACAATAATACTTATTATTTGAAAGCGAATTTAACTTTAAATGAAGCAAATAATTTTGGGATAAATTTATGTTCTTCTAATGAAGAAAGACTAGAGTTAAACTTCAATAGAGAAAATAATAGTGTTTCCTTAAATAGAAATAAAATGAAGAATAGATTTGTTGAAGGATATGGATTAACTAGAGAAGCAGAAATAAATATAGATAAAAATATAGATATTGAAGTTATAGTTGATAATAGTATAGTTGAAATATTTATAGATGGTGGCAAAATAACTATGAGTACAAGGGTATTTCCATTAGAAAAGTCTACAGGAATAGAGATATATGCAGATAATGAAATAAGATATAATTATACTAAGCATGTGTTGAATTCAGGAATTTTAGATTAAAGGAGTAGTACAATGAAAAAAGTATATTGTATTGGAGAACTACTAATAGATTTTGTATCTAACAATGGAGAGGAATATAGCAAGAAACCAGGGGGAGCTCCAGCAAATGTTGCAGTAGCAATTAGCAAGTTAGGAGGAAAAGCTTACTTTTTAGGGCAAGTAGGTAAAGATAACTTTGGTAAATATTTAGAAGAGGTTCTAATAGATAATAATGTAGATACAAAGTATCTAAAAAAAGAAAGAAGGACAACCTTAGCTATGGTCTCCCTAGATAAATCTGGAGAAAGAAACTTTGATTTTTATAGAGGTGGAGATGGAGAATATGAGGTTGATATAAATGATTTATCAATAGATAGTGATACTATAGTTCATTTTGGATCAGCAACAGCATTTTTACCAGGAAATCTTAGAAATACTTATTATAAAGTTTTAGAAGATGCTAAGAATAAAAAGGCAACAATAACATTTGATCCTAACTATAGAGAAGTATTAATAACAGATGATATAATGAAACAATATAAAGATGATTGTTGGAATTTTATGAGGGAAGCTGAATTTATAAAGATAAGTGATGAAGAGGCTAAGCTTCTAACTGAAACTGATAATATAGAATTAGCCGTTAAGTCTTTGATAAATAGTAAATTGAATGCAATAGCAATTACTTTAGGAAAAGAAGGTACTATGATAATTAAAGATGGAAAGGCAATTGTTATTGGCTCTATCAAAATAAAACAAAAGGATTCAACTGGAGCAGGGGATGCGTTTGTAGGAGCTGTATTATCACAATTATCAAAAATAGATAATAAAAATGATGTATCATTTGATAATTGGAAGAAAATAATTGAGTTTGCTAATAAGGTTGGAGCAATAACTTGCACAAACTATGGAGCAATAACATCTATCCCTACAATGGAGGAAGTAGAGTCATATATAGAGAGTGAATAAAAAGGAGCTGTGTGTACAGCTTCTTTTTTAATATAAGTTCTTAAGTTCTTAACTTTTTAAAAAGATAAGAAACTATATTTTTTCAATTATAATTTCCTAAAGAATTAAAAAAGGAGCTATGCACTAATTATTTAGTGCAACAGCCCCATCTTTACTATCTTTCTTTGTTTGCTATCTCTTCAAGAATTCTAGCTTCAAAGTCTGCATATGCCATGCTTCCTTCATCACCATTTTTTCTACTTCTAACAGCAACAGCATTGTTTTCAGCTTCTTTTTCACCAACAACTAAGATATAAGGAACTCTTTCTAATCTAGCTTCTCTTATCTTATATCCTATCTTTTCAGCTCTGTAGTCAGCTTCAATTCTAATTCCCTTATTTCTAAGAGATTTAACAATAGATTCAGCATAATCATTATATTTATCTGATATTGGTAAAATCTTAGCTTGAACTGGTGCCATCCAAGTTGGGAATGCTCCAGCATACTTTTCGATTAAAGTAGCAATTGTTCTTTCATAGCATCCAATTGATGATCTATGAATGATATAAGGAGTTTTCTTATTACCATCTTTATCGATGTAAGTCATATTAAATCTATCTGCTAATGCAAAGTCAATTTGAACAGTTATTATTGTATCTTCTTTTCCGTGAACATTCTTACATTGAATATCAAGCTTTGGACCATAGAATGCAGCTTCACCAGCAGCTTCAACATATGGAATTCCAATGTGATCTAAGATGTTTTTCATTATAACTTGAGTTTCTTCCCAAGCCTTAGCGTTATCTATATATTTAATCTTGTCTGTTGGATCCCATTTAGAGAATCTGTAAGTTATATCTTCAGAGATTCCTAAAGTATCCATAACGTAGTTAATTAAATCAACAACTCCTTTGAATTCTTCTTCAAGTTGTTCAGGAGTAACAATTATGTGACCTTCAGATAAAGTGAATTGTCTAACTCTAGTTAGTCCGTGCATCTCTCCTGATGATTCATTTCTGAATAGAGTTGAAGTTTCAGCATATCTTATTGGAAGGTCTCTATAGCTGTGTTGTTCTGCATTATATATAGTGAATTGGAATGGACAAGTCATTGGTCTTAAAGCCATAACTTCATCATCTTTTTCTTCATCACCTAAAACAAACATACCATCTTTATAGTGAGACCAGTGACCAGATACTTTGTATAGGTCACTCTTAGCCATATATGGAGTCTTAGTTAAAACATATCCTCTTCTTTCTTCTTCATCTTCAATCCATCTTTGAAGAGTTTGGAAAAGTTTAGCCCCCTTTGGCATGAATAGAGGAAGTCCTTGACCTACATTTTCATGAGTTGTAAATATTCCAAGTTCTCTTCCTAATTTATTGTGATCTCTCTTTTTAGCTTCTTCTAAAGCTTCTAGATAAGCATCTAAGTCAGCTTTCTTTAAGAATGCAGTACCATAGATTCTAGAAAGCATTTTATTCTTTTCATCACCCTTCCAGTATGCACCAGCAGTTCTAAGAAGTTTTATTGCTTTTACATTTTTAATTGACATTAAGTGTGGTCCAGCACATAAGTCTGTGAAATCACCCATTTTGTAGAATGAAATAACTTCATCTTCTGGTAGGTCATTTATTAATTCAACTTTGTAAGGCTCATCTGCCATTAATTTTAAAGCTTCATCTCTTGGAAGCTCAAATCTTTCTATAGCTGGATTTTCCTTAATTATTTTTTTCATTTCTTCTTCTAACTTTTCAACATCTTCAGCTGAGAAAGCTATATCTCTATCGAAATCATAGTAGAATCCATTTTCAATGGATGGTCCAATAGCAAGCTTTGCTTCTGGGAATAATCTTTTTACAGCATAAGCTAAAACGTGAGATATACTGTGTCTTACAGCATCCTTACCTTCTTGAGAATCAAATGTGCATATAGCAAGCTCCACATCTTCATTAACAATGTGACGAAGGTCTACAACTTTTCCATTAATAATACCGCAACATGCGTTTCTAGCTAATCCTTCACTAATAGATTTAGCTATATCAAGTACTGATAGTCCGTCTTCAAATTCTTTAATTGAACCGTCTTTTAAAGTAACTTTAATCATTTTTATATCTCCTTCCAAATTCTTTTCTAAAATAAAAAAACTCCGTTCTCTAAAAATATAGAGACGAAGAAATATCCGTGGTTCCACTCTAATTACCCATAAAAATATATTATAGGTCGCTTAAGTTTATCGTAACGTGATAATTACGGACTTTATTAGAGTCACTCAGAGGTGGTCTTCAGTTATGTTCATTTAAAGATACTTTCAGCTAATGTATCCTCTCTCTGAAAATGAAGTAAATAACTTACTCTTCTCTTCAACGTTTTAAAAATTATATTTTATTTATTAATTATAGTTATTTAATTTTTTTATGTCAACATGTTAAATTATTAAAATAAATAATATTTACATATACAGTAAAGAAAAACTACTAGAAGTAGATATAAATATAAGTTGTACCATTTGATATATTTATATATTTGAAAATATTGTTGCTGAAAATAGTTAAAAAACACAAATTCATTACTATATAATGTAAATACAGAACTGTTTTCTTTCTATACTCTTTAATTATAGGTAGATATAATCTAAAAAAATGAGCTTTGTATCTATTAAGAATATAGGTGAGGAGGTATCTATAAATAATGTTAAGCAATCAATATTAGGAAGGAGGATATTGAATATTTTTAGTACGTTCTAAGTTAAAGAGTATATTATCATCGCCAATTAAAGTAAACGTTATAATGATATATATTAAAAAGATGTAATAAAAATTAATATCTAAATAGGTATTTGCACATATTCAATAATTAATATTAGGAGGAAATATGAAAGTAAAGCGTTTAAAAATTAAAAAGGTTACTAGTATTATTTTAGCCTTAATGATTATATTAGCACTATTTCCATTTCAAGTATTGAGTATAAAAGCTGCTAGTAGTGAGTTGATTATCAATGATTCTGACATAGGAGAAGGGGTAAATAAGTTTAATTTTCAAGGTAACTGGAAAACTAGTGTTGGATACCCAGATAGATTCAACGGAGGAGATGAACATTGGTTTAATTTTGAAAATTATACAGAAGGTGATGATCTTCCAAGCTATAGTGTTAAATTTAAGGGTACTGGAATTGAACTTTATGGAGAAAAGCAACCCAATTTAGGTATATATAATATTTATCTAGATGGAAAAAAGATTGATACGGTAGATGCATACAGCTCAAGTATAATGTCTAATCAAAAGTTATATTCTAAAACAGGGCTTGATTATGAAGAACATATATTAAAAGTTGAGTTATCAGGAACAAAGAGTGTTAATTCATCAGCTGCAGACGGAGAAGTTGATTATGTGAAGATATTTGGGATTTCTGAAGAAACTGAAGGGGATATAGGAACGTATATTTCTAAAATTGAAGATAGCGACACTACAACTAAAAGTGAGCTTTTTAAATTTAAGTATACAGGAAACTGGAAAAGCGGTAGTGGATCCCCAGAAATATTTTCTAACGGAGATGAACATTATGCATATTCAGGTGACTATTATGAGATTAAGTTTATAGGATCAAAGATTGAAATTTATGCAACTAAGAATGAAGCACATGGTGTATATGATGTGTTTATAGATGGAGAAAAGGTTGGAATTGCAGATGGAACTACTGTAGGAAGCAATAAGCACCAACAATTAATTTATGCTTCTGAGAATTTAGTAGAAGGTGAGCATATACTTAAAGTTGCATTACCAGAGGAATCAAATAAAGCAATTCAGGTTGATTTTGCTAAAGTGTATCACAAGACACCAATTAATGCTACAAATATTGCATTAAGTGAGTATGATTTATTATTAGAAAGCGGTATGACAAGAAAGGTTAATGCAAATGTTTCACCAAGTATAGCAACAAATAAAGAAGTTGTTTGGCAAAGTGAAGATGAAGATATTGTAACGGTAGATTCTACAGGAATGATTAGTGCAGTAAGTAAAGTAGAAGCTACTACAAAGGTAATAGCTTCAATAAAAGGAACAAACATTAAGGCGGAAGTTAATGTTAAAGTAGTACCAGCTATTGAGTATTTATCAGCATTCATAGGATCTACAGATATATTGGATACACAAGATGATTACTATAAGCTTATGAGTCAGTACAAAGAAACTTGGAGCGATGTTGCTTGGAGAGGAGATGTGTTAAATTCTAAGATTGTAACCTGTTCTAGAGATGAGAAAGTTCATAATGTACAAGTTATTGCAAGTGATTTTAAGAGTGACAATTCTTTAATTAAAGCGTCTAACATCGAAGTAAAATGGTTGAAAGAAGTAATGGCTAATATTGGTCGTGGAAATAGTTCTGCACCTGTAAAACCATTTCCAGATGTAATATACAAAGGTGGAAAGATTGATATTGAACCAGAAACAGTACAATCTGCATGGATTAAGATAAACATACCTAAGGATGCAAAACCAGGGATATATAAAGGTAAAATTAAAGTAACAGCAGATGAATTAGATAAGGCATATGAATTTGATTATCAACTTGAAGTCCTTGATTTAGTTCAGCCAGAAACAAGTGAAACTGATACACAAATTCAAATTTGGCAACATCCATTTGCTGTAGCAAACTACTATGGTGTAGAAGAAGAAGAATATTTTACTGAAGAACATTTTAAATATATGCGTTCTTCAATGAAAGAATATCAAGACTTAGGTGGAAAAGATGTAGTTGCAAATATTGTTGAAGAAGCGTGGGGACATCAATCATATTACAGTGATCCATCTATGGTAAAGTGGACAAAGAAGAAAGATGGAACATTTGAATTTGATTATACATGGTATGATGCATGGATTAATTTCCAGATAGAATGTGGAGTGCTAGATCCAGAAAATAATATTGGGCAGATAAAATGCTATAGTATTGTTCCTTGGAATAATACAATAGCTTATTATGATGAAGCTTTAGGAAGAAATGTTAGTTATACATTTAATCCGGGAAATCAAGACTGGATAGATATGTGGAAACCATTTTTAAGAGATTTTATGAAACACAGTAAGGAAAAAGGTTGGTTTGATATGACATATATTTCTATGGATGAACGTGGCTTAGAACAATTACGTCCAGCTGTAGATTTAATTGAATCAGTAAAGGATGAAAATGGTGAAAGTTTTAAAATTTCATCAGCATTTAATTATGACAGTCAGACAGATTATTCATTTACTGATCGTATTGATGATATATCTATAGGGGTAAGTCATGTATCTCATCAAAGTGATAAAATGAGAGAAATGTCTGAACATCGTAGAAATCTTGGATTAACAACTACCATTTATGCATGTACAGGAGATTATCCAGGAAACTTTACAATTAGTGATCCAGCTGATAATACATGGATGATGTGGTACACATTAGCTCATAATACAGATGGATTTATGCGTTGGGCTTGGGATAATTGGGTACAAGATCCATTAAATAATGTGACATATAAGTATTGGGAGCCAGGGGATGGATGGTTCATTTATCCTGTAGAAAAGGGTGATGATTCAAATCCTGATTATTATTACAGTACACCAAGATATGAAATGCTAAAAAAAGGTGTACGTGATATTAATAAGGCGAAATATCTTATGGAAAAGTCAGAAGAACTAAATACTGAGATTACTGAACTAGTTGAGTCAATGAGAAGACCAAAACAAGGCGGAAATGGATATGGAAGTGCTGTAGCTGCAAGTGAAGAAGAGCGTAAGATTGTATTTACAGAAACAGAACGTATGCGCGAAGGTGTTATGACTTTATCTAAAGAATACATTGCACAACAGAATGTACTTGTTGAAACAATTATTACTGATAAAGATGAAGTTGTATTAAGTGAAGGAAAAAGTATTAAGGTAGATTGTAAAGTAGTTCCTGAAAATGCAACAGATAAATCATTAAATTGGTCAAGCGATGACGAAACAGTAGCAACAGTAAAAGATGGATACATCACTGCTGTAAAAGAAGGAAATACTTTTGTTAATGTAAAAAGCAATGATGGAAATGCTAGTAAAGAAATTAAAGTAACTGTTAAAAAGTCCACATCAACAAATCCCATTAAACCAGAAAATCCCAATAATGATGAAGATGGAGATGATAAAGATGCAAGCGCTACTGAAAAAACTGGGGATTCAAGCAACTTTATTGCATGGGGAATTTTATTGCTTATGGGTGCTGGAGTGATTTTTATGTTTATTAGAAAGAAACGAGCATAAAAAAGTAAGACATTAAAGTTATTTGAATTATATTAAAGCTGGGAGATAGTAAATTAACTAGAAAGAAGGCTCTCCTGGCTTTTTATATTACAAAGTTAAAGATAAAATGAGTATAAAGATATTGATTTATAGGGAAAAGGTATTGTATAATAATGGTAATGAATGCAGATGTGGCGGAATTGGCAGACGCACTAGACTTAGGATCTAGCGCCTTAGGCGTGGGGGTTCGACTCCCTTCATCTGCACCATTTATGCGGAAATGGCTCAACGGTAGAGCGCCACCTTGCCAAGGTGGATGTTGCGGGTTCGAATCCCGTTTTCCGCTCCAAAGCTACATTTATAAAAAGCTCTAGCGAAAATGCTAGAGCTTTTTGTATTTAATAGATTTCTTCAAGTAGTTTTTGAATTTTTATATTTTCAATCATTTCTTCGGTATATAAAGTCCCACCCATGAGATATAATATAAT